>CAMYIS010000119.1 GCA_947258485.1 uncultured Woeseiaceae bacterium | reverse complement strand
CTCAACGCCCGTTTTGCAAACGACAGTTTGCTGACCCAGGTGCGGATCGTCGACTTCCCGAAAGTGACGGGCAGTGCGGTCGTGATGCTGGTCGAGCCGATCGACGACCACCGATTACCAGCCCGTTCGCGAGTTAGCTGGTTTGAGCCACCGCTCGAGCCGGCCATCGGCGACACCTGGCAGTTCGAGCTGCGGCTGAGACGGCCCAGAGGCTACAGCAACCCGGGCGTATTTGACGCCGAGGCGTGGTTATTTCGGCAAAAAATTCTGGCGACGGGCTACGTCGTGAACGGTAAACGCAATCGACGCCTGCAGACCGGCAGCGAAAGCGCGATCGATTCTTATCGACGCGACTTTCTCGCTCGCGCAGACCAGGCAGCCAGGTCGCCCGACACAGCAGCCGTGCTTGCGGCCGTTGGTGTCGGCGCGAGGCATCGTATCTCGCGCACACAGTGGGACAACTACGCCGTAACGGGCACGAGCCATCTCATGGCAATCTCGGGCCTGCATGTCGGCCTGGCCGCGACAGTTGCGTTTCTGTTTGCAAGGGCACTGCTGGGCGTACTGCGCATGACGGGAAACGCACATGCCATGGCGATAGTGTTCGGCGTTGGCGTTGCGATTGCCTACGCTCTTGTATCCGGATTGGGGGTGCCTGCCGAACGCGCATCGCTAATGCTCCTGGTTGCCGCCTGCGCAATTATTCGTCGCAGGCCTATCGATCCGTTTGCGACCATCGCAGTTGCGGCGCTCAGTATTTTTATCCTGGACCCGGTCTCGACCATGACACCCGGATTCAACCTGTCGTTCTCGGCGGTTGTCGTGCTGCTCTGGCTTGCGCGTATTCGAAGGAACGTGGCCGTAAGCGGGCGTTACATTCATCGGGTAAGCAACGCAGTTCGGCAACTCTTCGTTATGCAGATATTTCTACTGTTCGGACTCATGCCGCTAACGGTGATCCTCTTTAACCGCATTGCTTTTCTTGCACTGCCCGTGAACCTCGTCGCGGTGCCCCTGTTCAGCATCGTTACGGTGCCTTTCACACTCACCGGCCTGGCGTTCGGCGGCAACGATGGTTTGGTAGGGCACGGCGCACTGCGAATTGCGGCCAGAAGTATCGAATGGCTGCTGGCGCTGATCGAGCAAGCAGCGCGCTTGCCGTTCGCCGACACGACCGTAGCAGCAGTCCAGAATTTCGGCTGGCTGGTCGTCTTCATGCCGTCTCTTTTCATGCTGTTGCCGAGGGGCTGGCCTGGCCGGCGGCTGGCCCTGCTTGCGGTCGCGGCGCTGCTGCTGCAAGCACCAGGGCCGCCGGGCAGGGGCTGCTTTGATGCTCATGTCCTCGATGTCGGGCAGGGGCTGGCGACCGTCTTGCAGACTGAGCGGAGTACCCTGATGTTTGACACGGGGGCGTCTTTTCGCGACGGGGGAGCCGTTGCAGAACACGTCGTTTTGCCGTTTCTAAAGTCCAAAGGCATTAGCCGCATCGACTGGCTGGTTGTGTCCCATGCCGATATCGACCACAGCGGCGGCGTGCGTACGATTCGAGAATACGCGGACATTGGAACAGTGCTGGTCGGCGAACCGTTGCGCGATACGGAGCTTACCTCGTCGGCATGCATGGCTGGACAGGGCTGGGCGGCAGACGACATCAGCTTTCATATCCTGCATCCGGACCCGGCGAGGCCACGCGAGGGCAACGATTCGTCCTGCGTTCTGCTGGTCGAGGCCGGCCGGCACGGGCTTTTGCTGACCGGCGATATCGAGGCCGCGGCCGAGCGCGAGATTATTGAAAGGACGGGTCTGGGAGCCGTCGATGCCGTGGTCGTCCCCCACCATGGCAGCCTGACGTCCTCCAGCAAGTCATTTGTTGACGCCGTGTCGCCGCAAATCGCCGTTGTATCGGCCGGATTTGGCAATCGCTGGGGTTTTCCCAAGGAGCGAGTACGCATGCGCTGGCAGGCCGTCGGCGCCGATGTGCTGGACACGGCAACCGCGGGTGCCGTGAGTATGCGCCTGTGCGAACCCGGCGGGCTTCAGGCCCTGCGGATGGACCGCCACGAACGCCACCGATTCTGGCGCGACCGCGTTGACTAACAGTCAAAAAGCGCCCGCTATCGCAGGAATTTTCTGCGCGGTCACTGTATATTTCATTTTTCCTCCTTGGGTCAGGTCTCTATGGTTGAGATAGTAAAATCCGGCGGCTACCTGATGGCGCCCATCATCATCTGTGCGATTCTCGCGATGGGTATCATTCTCGAGCGATTCTGGACCCTGCAACAGAAGCGGGTGATTCCCGAGGACCTGACCAGCAAAGTCTGGGGTTGGGTCAAGAAAGACCAGTTGGATCAGAAGCAAATCCAGTTCTTGCACCAGGGTTCTGCGCTGGGGCAGATTCTTGCGGCCGGACTGATCAATCGCGACAGAGAGCGGGCCGTACTCAAGGATGCAATCGAGGACACGGGACGGCACGTCGTGCATGAACTCGAACGCTACCTCGAAACGCTCGGCACGGTCGCGGCGATTACCCCGTTGCTGGGCTTGTTGGGTACCGTGATAGGTATGGTCAAGGTATTCACGGCGATCACGACGCACGGGGTCGGCAATCCAACCGTACTGGCCGGGGGCATAGCAGAAGCGCTGATAACCACGGCGGCCGGCCTTACCGTGGCGATTCCTGCGCTGATTGGCTATCGCTACTATCGCACCCGGGTCGACACCCTGGTCGTCGACATGGAAAAAGAAGCGATCAAACTGGTTGAGGCATTGCACCGCCGCAACGAGCAAGGGCAGTAATGAAACTCAGCTTGCGGCCACGCACGCAGCCCGAAGTTAACCTGACGTCGCTGATCGACGTCGTGCTGCTGTTGCTGATCTTTTTCATGGTCTCAACGAGCTTCGTCAAGCAATCGCAAATTGCAATTCGACTGCCGGAGGCGGACAGCGCGGCCGTGGTCGAAGCGCCGCCGCAACAAATCGATATCATGATTACGGAGACGGGCACCTACCTTATTAACGGCCGTGAACTGATTAATAACCGTCCGGAAACTATCCGAAATGCACTGCGCAAGATCTCCGCCGGTAACAACAAACTGCCGCTGACAATTAGCGCTGATGCAAACGCCAAACATCAGCATGTTGTGACGGCAATGGATGTCGCGGGTCGCCTGGGATTTACGCAGATCAGCATTGCTACCGTCAATGATCCGGCTGAGTAATTGAGTTGACCTCGTGGCCGTAACAAAACGCATCGATCCTGAAGTCCGTGTCGTCTATGCGAGGCTTTGGCGTTACGTTACACCGCATAAGCTCATTGGTTTCATAGCAGTAATCGGCATGGCGACCACGGCGGTCGTCGAAGCCGGGCTCGTGGCGCTGCTCGCGCCGCTGACCGACCAGGCGCTGGTCGCCAAGCAACTCGAAACCGTCCAATGGATCCCGTACGCATTCATGGTGATCTTCATACTGCGCGGAATCTCCGGATTTGCCACCGAAGCTTCATTGGGCTGGATCGGGCGGCAGGTTATCAGCGATCTGCGTCGCCAGGTGTTTGGAAAGTTCCTCACTTTGCCGGCCAAGTATTTTGACGCCCAGACCACGGGCCCGCTGTTGTCTCGCATGACCTACAACGTCGAGATGGTGGCGGAGTCTGTGACCAGTGTGGTCACGATTGCCGTGCGCGATATTTTGACCGTGATTGCCGCATTTTGTGTGATGCTTTACTACAGTCCGGTATTGACAATCTTCGTCTTAATTCTTTTCCCGATCGTTGCATTGATCGTACGGATACTCGGCATCGCGTTTCGCCGTTACAGCGATCATATCCAGGCCTCGGTGGGCGAAGTGACCCAGGTGACGGATGAAGTCATTCGGGGAAACCAGGTCGTCAAGGCATTTGGGGGCTACGATTACGAGCTTGCTCGCCTTGTCGATGCCGACGGCCGCAACCGCAGCCAGAACCTCAAGCTTATTCGCGTCAGATCGATGGGCGTTGCGGTAACACAGGTGGTGTTCGGCTTCGGTATCGCACTCGTAATTTACGTAGCGGCAAGAGAATCGCTCAAAGGCTCACTGACAGCGGGTGAGTTCATCGCATTTTTCTCTGCAATGATGCTGATGCTGCAACCCGTGCGACGCATCACGAATGTCAATGCAACGCTGCAGCGAGGCGTTGCGGGCGCGGACAGCCTGTTTATGGTGATTGACGAGCAGGACGAGGAGGACAATGGCAGCGTTGACATCGATCGCGTCAAAGGTGACGTCCGTTTCGTCGACGCGTGTTTTTCGTACGGGGACGATAACGGACCAGTTCTTCAGGACATTAACATCGATCTGAAGGCGGGCAATACGCTCGCGATCGTAGGACATTCGGGCAGCGGCAAGTCCACGCTGGCCAGTCTGTTGCCGCGCTTTTACGAGTTGGATTCCGGCGACATACTGATTGACGGAGTGTCGATCAAGGATCTTACCTTGGCGAGCCTGCGCAACAATATCAGCCTGGTGACCCAGGACGTCGTACTTTTTAACGACACGATCGAAAATAACCTCGCGTACGGACAACTCGGATCGCATTCGGACGACGAAGTATTACGCGCTGCCGAAGCGGCACACGTGCTCGACTTTGCGAACGAATTACCTCAAAAGCTTGAAACCATGGTTGGTGACCGTGGCGTGCTGCTGTCGGGCGGCCAGCGACAGCGCATTGCAATTGGCCGTGCGCTGCTAAAGAACGCACCAATTCTGATTCTGGACGAAGCGACGTCGTCGCTGGATACGCAGTCCGAGCGGCGCATCCAGGATGCGCTTGACGTGCTGATGAAGGATCGCACGACGCTCGTCATCGCACATCGCTTGTCCACGGTCGAAAAAGCCGATCGCATAATCGTTCTTGATTCGGGTCGCATCGTCGAGTCCGGGACGCATGGTGAACTCATGGCGCAAGACGGCCACTACGCGGCCCTGTATCGCATGCAGTTCACTGCGGAGTCTGAAGACGAGTGAGCGCGGCTGTGACCTACCGATGGATTCATCGTGCCTGGTACGAAGGTGCCCGTTCCGGCTGGGTATTATTGCCCCTGAGCGGCCTTTACTGGTTCGTCACGATGAGCAGACGCTTTCTTTATCGGGCTGGCGTGCTCAGGGTCCGCCACGTTTCGGTTCCTGTTATCGTCGTCGGCAATATTACGGCAGGGGGCACCGGCAAGACGCCGACTGTCATTTGGCTTGCGCGCGAGCTTCGTGCGCGCGGCTTCTCGCCCGGCATCGTCAGTCGAGGGTATGGTGGCAGCAAGTCCAAGTCTCCCATGCGCGTCGATTCCGATAGCGACGCTCGGCTGGTCGGTGATGAACCGGTGTTACTCGCCCGGCGCAGCAACTGTCCCGTGGCCGTTGACGCTAACCGGGTGCGTGCCGCGGCAATGCTCGTAGATGATGGTGTCGATATCATCATTGCGGATGATGGGTTGCAGCATTACCGTCTTGGCCGCGACTATGAAATTTGCGTGATTGACGGCACACGCGGACTTGGCAATCGCTGGTTGCTGCCGGCTGGACCGCTTCGCGAATTGCCGGATCGCCTCGAAGATGTGGATCAGCTGCTGGTCAATGGCGCCATGCGACCGAGCAACGATATGTCGGTCGCTGAGCTGAACGCTGTGGAGTTCGACCTTGTCGCGACTGAAGCTTGCCGTCTCAATGGATCGTTGGCCCGACCGATCGAGCGGTTTGCCGGTACGACGGTGCATGCTGTTGCAGGCATCGGAAACCCATCGCGATTCTTTGAGATGTTGCGGGCATTGGACATACAGGTCATAGAACACTCGTTCGCTGACCATGCCGTTCTGGACGTGAAGCAGCTCGACTTCGGTGATAACTTCGAGGTTTTCATGACGGAGAAAGATGCCGTCAAACTGGGACGAAGTATCAACGACAAATACTGGTACGTCCCCGTGGATTTGCAGATGGAGCCCGTTCTGGCATTACCGCTGATCGAACAAATCGAATCCCGCTTGCGCGGCTGGCAGGGCGCACAATGACGGGTTTCGTGGTTGTCATTCCCGCTCGCTTTGCATCGACGCGTTTGCCCGGCAAAGCGTTGCGCGAGCTGCGCGGCAAGCCGATGTTGCAGCACGTGTACCAGCGCGGCCGCGAAAGTGCGGCAACCGACGTGGTGGTTGCCACCGATGATAATCGTATTGCGGACGTGGCGGCGGCTTTCGGGGCGACAGTCTGTATGACGGGCAATCAGCATCAGTCCGGGACCGAGCGCATTGCTGAAGTCGCGGATTTGCTCGACTGGGACGACGATCAGGTTGTCGTCAACTTGCAGGGCGACGAACCCGCAATGCCGGCGACGCTGATTGACCAGTGCGCGGCGTTGCTGGACGACGCGAGCGCCGATATTGCAACCCTCGCGTCGCATCTTCTGAACGACGAGGATTTTGACAACCCGAATATCGTCAAGGTTATTCACGACGCGCACGGTCACGCGATTTATTTCAGTCGCGCGCCCATCCCGTACGCCCGCGATGCGAAAAACAAACAGCGGGCGGTGCGGTCAGCCCTGCATCATCACGGCATTTACGCCTATCGCTGTGGCGTGCTGCGGCGCTTCGTTGCGGCGGAGCCTTCCGATCTCGAAGTCTGCGAACAACTCGAGCAGCTGCGCGCACTGTCATTGGGCATGACCATCGCTGTCGGCGTGCCCGCGGTGCGACCGGGCACCGGCGTCGACACCGAAGAGGATTTGCGCCGCGCCGAACGCGAATTCTCATCCTGAGGTGAGAAAAACGTCACGTTTTTCAACCAGCTACGTACATGTCCGCATAGATATCCTGGTTGCGCTGCCGCATAAATATAGAAGCCTTGTTGTGGGGCGCAACAGCTAGGGAAAGCAAAAGCATGGATCACCCCTTATGGGAGAGCTGCGGGTTCGGCGAGAACACCATTGCCGATCGTTTGCGCCTCATCGAGCTTGACCAGGAGGGAATGGAAGCCAGCGGCCGAAAACTCCACGACCACATCATTGCCCCAAACGTCGATGCCATTGTTGACCGTTTTTACGGATCCTTGCTGCGAATTGACGAGTTCAACCGCATCGTTGACGGGCCGTCCACTGCTGCGAGTCTGAGGGAAAGTCAAAAACGTTACCTGCTGGGGCTCGGCATCGATTTTCATACGCGCGAATATTTCGAGAATCGGCTGCAAATCGGCTCGGTTCACCAACGCGTCGGTGTTCCCCAGAGCCTCTACCAGTGCGCGTTCCACCGGCTGCAAAGCCTGTTGATCGAGTACATTCCGCCGGCGATACGCGACGATGGGCCGGCTTTCGCGGAGTTGCTCCGGTTTATCCTCAAGATTACTGCGCTCGATATGTCGCTGGCCGTCGAGAGCTATTGCTCGGGCAAAGTGTCTGACCTTACGAAGTCACTCGAGACCGAGCGCGATGAGACTGTCCGCCTGCGCCAACTCGCGGTGACCGACTGGTTAACCAACCTTCGCAATCACTCTTATTCTAAAAGGTGCCTCGGTGCTGCACTTGAGCGAACAAAGACTGAAATGTCACCGCTTTGCGTCATCATGGCCGACCTCGACCATTTCAAGGAGATCAACGACGCGCATGGGCACCTCGTTGGCGACAAAATTCTTCAAATTGCCGCGCGCAGGATGCTTTCGGGCGCACGTGCCGATGATGAAATCTGCCGCTACGGTGGCGAGGAATTCCTGTTCATATTGCACAAGACCAATATCACGGAGGGCGAAGAAGTCGCCGAGCGCGTGCGAACGCACATCAACAGCGATGCAATGAACAGTCACGACGCGCAGCTGATGGTCACGATCAGTCTTGGCGTTGCCCAGGCTCGCGATGGCGACACGGTAGATGCGTTGATAGAGAGAGCCGACCGGGCGCTTTACGCCGCCAAGCGCGCCGGGCGTGACTGCGTCCGACTCGCCTAAACCGGGGTCGAACCGAGGGTTTCAGCTGAAAACCTCGGTTCGACCCCGGTTTATCCGTCGGCTAACGACGCTGCAGGTGTGCCCATAGTGCCGCGCCGCCTTTCAAGCTCGAGTCGCACCTCATGGGCGCGCTCTTCGGTTATCGAATAGCTCGCAATAATCCAGATCGCTATTGCTGACGCGACGATTGGAATGCAAATGTCGAAAATGCGAATCAGCAAGATTGTCCGCTCGGTTTGATCGCCTTCCAGCGCGACGTCGAAGCCGGTCGCGGTCAGAAGAAAGCCGCCGACCGCCAGCGCAACAGCCTGCCCGAGTTTGACAACCCACCAGAAGATGGAACCGTACATGCCTTCCCTTCGCTCATGCGACACCAATTCATCCTCGTCGACGACGTCGGCAACCATCGAGGGCATCAGCGTGAAAAGACTGGCGAAGCCAAACGAGATAAGGGGTGCGGGAATGAGTATGAGCCACGGAATATCGGGGTTGTAACATACCCATTTGATTGCGTAGCCAAGCATGGATATTCCGGTCGCGACGAAGAACGTACGTCGTTTGCCGATCTTGGTGCCCAACCAAATGATGAACGGAATGATCAGAAAGCCCGATGCGATACGTACCGTTCCCTCGTAACCGGCGAACTCCGAACCAAGACTGACATCGCCGCCGAACAAAAAGTATATGATCACATAAAATTGAAATGCTGCAATCATGATGAAACCGTTAAATACGAGAAAGGTGGCAACGCAAAGCTTCTGGAAGGGCTTGAATTTCAGGCTCATTGCAAAGCCTTTCAGAAAGTCAGCGGTGCTTTCCAACAGCGTGCGCTTTTGCGATTCCTGTATGACATCGCTGGCCGTGAACCGTTCGCGAAGAAATATGGCAGGCAGTATGCCGATCGCGACAACGACAATTCCGATCGCAAGCGCGAGCCCGGCTGCGCCTTCTCGCATGTCATCGAACAGCAATTCATTCTGCATGATCCAAAGAAACCAGGGCGCGATCAGGTAGGGCGTTTGACCGATAAAATTTTGCACGCCCATCAATCTGGTGCGTTCGTGGTAGTCGGGTGTTAATTCGTAACCCAGCGCGATCCAGGGTGTGACAAATATCGTGTACGCCAGAAAGAAGATCAGCGAGCCGGCCAGGAAGTACCAGAAGTAGTAGGTTTCGCTTGCGTCCGACGGTAGCTGCCATAGCAATATATAGACCAGGCCCGCGGCTATTGCACCGACGAAGATGTACGGGCGGCGCCTGCCCCAGCGCGAGCGGGTGTGATCTGAAATGTAACCCATCAATGGATCGGTCAATGCGTCGGTCAGTCGCGGCAATGATCCCAGTAATCCGACGAGTGCCGGACTCATACCAAATCCAAGGTTCAACACGATGACCATGCCGCCGATTGCGGATGCAAGCAGGTTGTTAGTGAAGGCACCGAATCCGTATATGATTTTGTGGTGGAACGGAATCCGGTCTTCCGGCGCGGTTTCGTAGTGTGTGGCGCTGCTCATTATTATTATTCAGCCGTCCGATCTTGGCGCGGAGTCTCCAGCTTTATCGTCCTTTAAATTGACAGCGCTGTCAAATCTAAATAGGATCCACATACCGCAGTGCTATCGAGACATTATGCCCAATCGCTTCGCTAACTTGAGCGCCGCGCTCTGCGGTTCGCTGCTGGTTATAACTATGAGCGTTTCCATCGCAAATCCACCGAATGACTCCGCAGCGATCGAGCATCGTGTAACTGCACTGCTCGCCGAGATGACGCTGGCTGAGAAAATTGGCCAGATGAACCAGGTCAATGCGGACGACAGGGACCTTAGCGACGACTTGAGACAGGCGATCGAGTCAGGTCGCGTTGGATCGGTTCTTAACCAGGTTGATGTCGATGCGGTCAACGAGCTGCAGCGAATTGCTGTGCAAGAAAGTCGGCTCGGCATCCCGCTATTGGTAGGGCGGGATGTCATCCACGGTTTCAAGACCGTGATGCCGATTCCACTGGGACAGGCGGCAGCGTGGAACGCAGATATAGTCCGAGAGGGCGCGCGGGTTGCTGCGCGTGAAGCCGCGACAGCCGGTGTCAACTGGACCTTCGCACCGATGATCGATATATCGCGCGATCCGCGCTGGGGGCGTATTGCCGAGAGCCTTGGGGAGGATCCTTTCCTCGCCAGTAAGCTCGCGGTAGCTATGGTCGAAGGGTTCCAAGGCGAAAATCTCGCCGAAACAGGCACGATCGCGGCTACCGCCAAACACTTTGCAGGCTACGGTGCGTCCGAAAGCGGTCGCGACTACGCAACCGTGAATATTCCCGAGAACGAATTACGGAACGTCTACTTCCCGCCGTTCAAAGCCGCGGTTGACGCGGGCGTTGTATCACTCATGGCCGCGTTCAGCGACCTTGATGGCGTGCCGGCCACCGGGAACCAATTTTTGTTTCGAACGGTCCTGCGCGACGAATGGGGTTTCAACGGGTTCGTCGTCAGCGACTGGGACTCGGTCCGTCAACTTGCGATTCATGGCCTGACCGAGAACGACAAGGATTCGGTGTACGAGGCAGTAACGGCCGGCGTCGACATGGAAATGGCGGGTCGGTCCTATGTCAATAACCTGGAGACATTGGTTGAGGAAGGACGCATCGATGTCGCGATGATTGATGCGATGGTTGCCAACATCCTGCGGGCCAAGTTCCAACTCGGGCTGTTTGATAATCCGTTTACAGACCCAGCGGCGTTACCGCCGATTGCGAGTGCGCATGCGCTCGAGACGGCGAGGCAAGCGGCCCTGCAAAGCGTTGTGCTGCTGAAGAATGATCGAGGCGTGCTGCCGCTGTCGGCGGAGAAGCTGAATTCCGTTGCCGTCATTGGGCCGCTGGCCGACGCACCTTATGAACAGCTGGGCACCTGGATTTTTGACGGTGACCGGGAGCTCAGTATTACGCCGATGCACGCGATACACAGCCTGGTTGGCCACGATGTCGACGTTCGTTACCTGCGCGCCATGGACAATTCGCGCAGCCGGGCCAGCGAGGGATTTGACGAGGCCGCGGAGATGGCGCGTGACTCGGACGCGGTGCTGCTTTTTCTCGGAGAGGAATCGATTTTGTCGGGCGAAGCGCACTCGCGCGCCGATATTAACCTGCCGGGTGACCAGGCGGAGCTGGTCCGGCGGGTCAGAGAAGCCGGAAAGCCGGTCGTTGCTGTTATCCAGGCGGGCCGCCCACTCACGTTGACCAATATTATCGATCAGGTCGACGCGGTGTTATTCGCGTGGCATCCGGGGACAATGGGCGGGCCGGCTATCGCCGACCTTTTGTTTGGCCTTGAATCACCCTCCGGCAAGCTGCCTGTGACCTTTCCACGCATGGTCGGCCAGATTCCGATCTACTACAGCCAGAAGAAAACGGGCAAGCCGCCGTCGCCGGATACGGTCGTTCTTATCGACGATATCGATGCACATGCGCCGCAACTCTCGACCGGCATGACGGCCTATCATCTCGACGCTGGTTACACACCGTTATTCGTATTTGGTCATGGCCTGTCTTACGCGGAATTCAGGTACCAGAAAATCCGCACGAGCGCCCGTGAGATTGAGCTTGGCGACACGGTAACCATCAGTGCCGAGCTGACGAATACCGGCGATGTTGCGGCCGACGAAGTTGCGCAGCTCTATATTCGCGATCTTGTCGGCAACGTTACAAGGCCGGTAAAAGAACTCAAGGGATTTAGGCGCATACGTGTCGAGCCCGGTCAGACTGTTAGCGTCGAATTTGAACTACACACCGACGACCTGGCGTTCTATGGCCGCAATATGCAGCTCATGACCGAGCCAGGCGAATTCCATGCCTGGATCGGAGGCAGTTCGGAAACAGAGCTACGGACGGAATTCCGAATCATCGACAGCGACTGATTCCTGGGGCAACAAACATGAAACAAAGCACGCGATTTACGACGAAGGTCGCGCTTATCGTCGCGCTCGGAGGATTCCTGATGGGGTTCGACGCATCGGTGATCTCCGGCGTCGTCGGCTTTATCGAGACTGAATTCGATCTGACAAAAATCGAGCTGGGCTTTTCTGTCTCGTCACTGGCGCTGACGGCAACGCTGGCCATGATGCTGGCCGGTCCCCTGAGCGATCGTATCGGTCGCCGCCCCGTGCTGAAGATCGCTGCGGTATTGTTCGCGTTATCTGCGGTCGCTTCGGCAGTTGCGCCGAACTTCATAACGCTGGTTATCGCGCGCATGGTCGGTGGTCTCGGCGTGGGAGCCGCACTGATCATTGCGCCGATGTACATCGCCGAGATTGCACCGGCTGCAATCCGGGGCCGCATGGTCTCGTTCAACCAGCTCAATATCGTCATCGGCATTTCGGCCGCGTTCTTTACCAACTACCTGATACTGACACTCGGTCAGTCGGATGTTGCCTGGGCCGAGTCGCTGCGAATGGGTGAGTGGAGCTGGCGTTGGATGCTCGGCATCGAGACTTTGCCGGCTGTCCTGTATTTCTTCGCGCTGCTGATCGTTCCCGAAAGCCCGCGGTGGCTTGCCATGCAGGGGCGGGAAGAAGAATCCCGCGAAGTACTTGAACGCGTTAGTGGTGCGGAGCAGGCAAGGGTAGATCTTCAGGCCGTCAAAGACAGCATAGCGGCCGAGGCCGAAGTTGGGGGCGTGTCTTTGAAAGCCCTGTTTCATCCATCCATGAAGCTCGTACTGACGATCGGTATATCGGTGGGCATCCTGCAGCAAATTACGGGCATCAATTCCGTTTTCTTTTACTCGCCGATGATTTTCGAGCAGTCGGGGATCGGCACGAACGCCGCGTTTATGCAGGCGGTGCTGGTCGGTCTCGTCAACCTTGTTTTTACGGTCGCCGCGATGGCACTGATTGACAAGCTCGGTCGGCGACCGCTGCTGGGATTCGGCATGACGGGCATCGCCGTCTGCATGCTGACGCTGGCGTATGGGTTCGGGTCGGCAACGTACTCGCTGGACCAGGATGCGATCGACAAGCTGCCTGCAGAAATTGAGCGAACACAGATTGCTGCTGTCGCCGACACCACCTTTGACAGCGATATCGATTTTCGCGAGGCCGTTTCCGCGGCGGTGGGTGCGAACGTTTACAAGCAGCACGAATCGGCGCTCGTAAGCAACGCGATTGACATGAACCCAATGCTCATACTGTTCGCCATACTTGGTTTCGTCGCCAGCTTTGCGATTTCGATCGGGCCGATCATGTGGGTGCTGTTCTCGGAATTGTTTCCCAACAACGTGCGCGGCATGGCAATTTCGTTGGTTGGGCTCATCAATTCGGCCGTTGCGTTTCTCGTTACCTTCATTTTTCCCTGGGAGCTGCAGAACATCGGCAACGCCGGCACGTTCCTGATTTATGGCATGTTCGCCGTTGTCGGGCTTGTCTTCGTCATGCGCATCCTGCCGGAGACCAAGGGTCGTTCGCTGGAAGAACTTGAACAAATACTCGTAAGACACTGATTATGAGACGTTTTCTATTGTTCGCCGTCGTCTATGTCGCTTTGATGGGTTGTTCGTCCGAAACGGAAGAAAGATTGTCTGCGATAAAGGTGGAAGTCGTACAGACTGACGCAGGTTATCAACTGATGCGTGGTGGCGAGCCGTATTACATCAAAGGCGCCGGCATGGCGATCGACGATATCGAGGCTTTTGCAGCGCACGGCGGAAATTCGATCAGGAATTGGAGCACCACGGCCGACTACCAGAATGCGCAGGATCTGCTGGATTCCGCACATGCGAACGGCGTCACCGTGGCGCTGTGCCTGCCGATGCAAGCAGAACGGTGGGGGTTTGACTACGATGACCCTGAGGCGGTTGCTGCCCAGCTTGCCGATTTTCGCGAACAGGTTCTGAAGTACCGGGATCATCCTGCCTTGCTGGTGTGGATAATCGGTAACGAACTTAATCATAACTACACGAATCCCAGGGTCTTTGACGCGGTCAATGATGTCGCGAAAATGATCCATGAGCTCGACCCGAATCATCCAGCGACAACCACTTTGTCGGGATTCGAAGACGATGTGATCGTCGAAATACAGGCTCGGGCGCCGGCTCTCGATTTCGTCAGCTTCCAAGCCTACGGCGGCCTCTTCGGGCTCCCCAAGAATATTGTGGCATCGGGTTTCGACGCGCCATTTATGGTCACCGAATGGGGCACGTTGGGATACTGGGACATGGAGCAAACAGCCTGGGGCGCACCAACCGAATTGACGAGTTCCGAAAAGGCAGACGTAATCATGCGCGGTTATCGTGACGTCATTGCAACGCTCGAGAAACAGTTGATCGGCTCGTACGTCTTCTTTTGGGGGCAGAAACAGGAGCGAACGCCAACCTGGTTTGGATTGTTGACCGAAAATGGCGAGACGACCGAGGCCGTGGATGTCATGCACTACATCTGGAACGGCACCTGGCCTGCCAATCGTTCGCCACGCGTCGAGTCAATTCTGCTCGATGGCAAGGGCTACAAGGAGAACGTCAGCCTCGTGGCCGGCGAAACCTACGAGGCGACATTCACGGTATCCGATCGCGAAGACGATCCGCTGCAGTACCGCTGGGAGATAAAGCCTGAAAGCGTGGCAACGCAAACCGGCGGCGACTTCGAGGAGTCTATCTCCAGTTTCGACGGTCTTGCCGCAAATGACACGGCTGCAACTGCCACTATCACTGCGCCTGGGCCCGGGCAATATCGCCTTTTCGCCTACGCCTACGATGACCATGGTCACGCGGCGCACGCCAATATCCCGTTTCTCGTAAAGGGCGAAATCGAAGTCGATTTCGTCAAGCAGTCGCCTGACGATTTGATGGCTGGAGAAGTGATGGCTGTTGCCTATTCGGGCTTCCGGAAAGGTCAGCACCCGGATCGCGGCAAAGGTGCTGTAAATCCAAGCGAAGACGAGATACTCGAGGACCTCGAGATCCTGGTTGCGCACGATTTCAATTTGATCAGGCTCTATGATGCCGGTGAGAACACCCGGGACACACTCGAACTCATCCGGAAAAACAACCTGCCCGTCAAAGTTCTTCTGGGAATCTGGCTGGATGCCGAGTTCAGCAATCACGAGGGATGTCCCTGGCTTGACGAACCGATACCTGACGAGCAACTGGCGGCTAACGCCCTGAAAAATGTGGCCGAGCTGCAGCGCGGCATCGAACTCGCAAAGCGATTCGACGACATTGTTGTCGCCGTCAATGTCGGCAACGAAGCGCTGGTCGAATGGAATGACCACATGGTGCCACTCGAGAAAGTGATCTCCTACGTTCGCCAGGTCAAGGCAGCAATCGATCAGCCTGTGACAGTCGCGGATAATTATGAGTGGTGGATACAGGACGGCGCACCGCTTGCAGTCGAGGTCGATTTTCTTGGCATCCACACCTACCCGGCATGGGAAGACAAGACAATTGACGAGGCGATTCCGTACACAGTTGAGAACATGCAGGGCGTTAGTACGGCATTACCGGGTAAACCGGTCGCTATTCTCGAAGCGGGCTGGGCGACTGTCGCCATCGAGTTTGGCGATCGTGCCAGCGAGTCTAACCAGGCACGTTACTTTCGCGAACTGGCCGAATGGGCGGCGGAAAATCACATCACCGTGTTTTTCTTCGAAGCTTTCGACGAGCCATGGAAGGGTGATCCGGATAACCCTTTAGGGGCTGAAAAGCACTGGGGCTTGTTCAATGTTGATCGAACGCCGAAACAGGTGATCCAAGTTTTGCCCGCTGCAATTCACTAGTTGGCATCGATGCTTAAGAAGCCCAAGATCTCCCTGCGCGGACTGCGAACCTTCTGCGTCGCGGCACGTTATGAGAGCTTTCGCACGGCAAGCGACGAGCTTTTCATTACTGCCTCTGCCGTCAGCCACCAGATAAAGAGCCTCGAGGAGGAGTTGGGTGAGCAGCTCTTTGATCGTACGGGCCGCGAGACAAGTCTCACTGAGACCGGTCGATTGCTGTACAAAGAGGCCAGCCCTCTGATCGAGCAACTCGATGCCATTGTTGCCCAATATAAGAAGGGTGCCATAAGCAGCTCGATTCGTATTTCGGTGCAACCTTTTTTTGCGAGCGAATATTTCGTGCCTCGTCTCAGTGATTTCACGGCCGAACACCCGGAGATAGATATCCAGGTCGGTACGAGCGATGAGTCTTCAGAAAAACACCCGCCGGACGCCGATTTGTCGATACGGCTGTTTCGATCGCCGCCCTCGGACATGCCGTCAAACCTGCTATTTCCGCTTCGCATGGTCCCGGCAGGTTCGCCAGATTTTAAGAAGGCGATGATCGTCAAGAAGAAAACGATTGTCAGCGATTTCCCGATAATTGTTCATGAGACGCGGCCAAAGGCCTGGAAAAAGTGGGCGAAAGCGTCCGGCATCCATTTACCCAAAGACGCCAAGGTAACCCGTCTGGACTCGATGATCGCGGTGATTCGTGCTGCCGAACGGGGTATCGGCGCCGCGATGGTGCCCGTACCGATGGCCGACCTGTGGTTCAAACAGGGGAGTATTGTGCGGCTCTTCAAGCAAGAGCTGGTCGCTGATGTCAGCTACTACCTGGTCTGCAAGGAAGACCGTGCCGGAAACGCAAGCGTGCGCCTCCTGCGCGACTGGATACTGCAGAACTTCGCTGATCCCACATAAGTTTTTCTCAACCCAGAGCTGAATTTATTGCGTTTGTGGCTTTGCCCTCGGGCTTCTATTGTTCGCACGTCGGTCCGGCGCATGCGGCCCGCAAAACAGCTATACATTACGACCCCACGGAGAGAGACTATGTTTGAGAAAGCCAAACCAGGACGAGATGCTTTCACATTTAGCCTCGGCGGAATGAAGACAATCTCGTCGTTCACCTTCGCACCGGCTATTGCCGACGATCGAATCAACAAGATTCGAGATGAGCGAGGAAAGCAGGTCCGAGACAGCGCGGTGCTGAAACCCCGTCTGTGGCAGCGCCTGCGTCGTCAGCCTGCATAAATCACTCAGCATTCTTATTACCTCATCATTAGCCACCTGGTCTGGAATTTGATGTCTGCACAGGATTTCGCGTAGATTCTCGATTGGCCTCCGCTCACGGGAAGTTGATTCTTGGTCCTTAGCACTCAGGGAATACTGCGACGCGTCCTGCCACCGTTCTCGCTGCTTGTCATTTCGGCATGCGGGGGAGGCGGCGGTGGCAGCAGTAACCCGCCAGTCGTAGCTCCCCCACCACCACCACCGCCGCCGGCAGTCAATGTCAATATTACGGACCCTGTCCTGACCGTGGCAGACAACTTCCCGGTATCGCCAGGTGACACGTTGAACCTCGTATGGAGCGACGAGTTTGACGGCGCGCAGCTGGACCCCGAAGTGTGGTTCTTCGAGAGCGGAGACGGCAGTCAGTACGGAATCCCCGGATGGGGCAACAACGAGCTGGAGTGGTACTTGCCTGACAGCGCCGAATTGAGCAACGGTCTGCTGGTTATGACGGCCCGCAGAGAATCGCAGAATGGCAAGAATTTCACATCGTCGAGAATTAACACGCGCGACCGCTTTGCTTTTCGTTACGGCCGCATAGAAGCGCGAATCCGTTTGCCCGGTGGCCAGGGCTTGTGGCCCGCGTTTTGGCTGCTGCCACAGGACGATATCTATGGCTCATGGGCGGCCTCAGGTGAGATTGACGTAATGGAGGCCGTAAATGCCGCGGCATCTGGTGGAAACACTGTCTACGGTACGCTCCACTATGGTGGAGAGTGGCCTGCCAACGACTCTTCCGGTAGCCAGTACCAGGTGTCAACCGATGTCACCACTGAATTCCATGACTACGCGCTGGAATGGGATGAGACCGAAATGCGCTGGTATGTAGACGGTGTTCTTTACGCGATGCAAAATAGTTGGTACTCATCGTCTGCCGCTTTTCCGGCACCCTTCGACCAGACCTTCTACGTACTCTTCAATGTCGCTGTTGGTGGCAACTTCCCGGGTTCGCCTAACGCGTCGACTGCGTTCCCCGTGACGATGGAAGTCGACTACGTCAGGGTATACTCGGGCGATCCGTGACCGGAATCTCACGAGTTGAAACTTGATGTAATAAAGACTCGTGCCAATTTACAACGCTGCCAATTGTCGATTACCCTACACGGCCGCCTGCAATCCGACACTTAAGCAAGCCCACTTTGACGCTGGAAGCCTCACACCGGGTCAGAAGGTCACCATCACTACAGCATGAGCGGGTGATATCGAGACGATGCAATAATTAGACATTTTCCAAGAAACCCAAACTAAAAAAGAGTGGTCGCGATGGCGGTTTTAAGCCTCTTCAAGAACATACATAAAGTCTGCAGTATGCTGGCCGTTATGCTGGTCTTCTGCGTACCATTCGTGAGTCATGCACAAGTCGACAAAGTCACGACGTACAAGGATGAAAATGGCTGGAAGCTGCAAGTTAACGGAGAAGACTACTTCATCAAAGGCGTAGTCTGGGGCTACACGCCGCGCGGACAGAACCACAGCTACAACCTGTTCGGACAATCCGACGATTTCATCAGGAAGGTGCTCGATTACGATTTCGGCATGATGAATGCCATGGGTGTGAACACGATTCGTAGCTTCACGATGATTCCGCCGCGATGGGTGACATATATCTACCGCGAGCACGGCATCATGTCGGTCATCAATCCGCTCATGGGCCGCTATGGCTACAACGTGGGTGGCAAGTGGATACCGGTTACCGATTACTCCGATTCCCTGACCCGCGAGACCCTCAAACGGGATATGCAGGACTTTGTCGTACGCTACAAGGACGTGCCAGGCGTATTGATGTTTGCCTTCGGCAACGAGAGCAACTACGGACTTTCATGGTCCAGCTTCGAAATCGAGAACCTGCCGGAAGGCGAGCAGAATACGGAAAAGGCGCGATTCCTCTACAGCTTGTTCAATGAGGTCATGGCTGCGGGTAAATCCATCGACCCGAATCACCCGTTCACGATTGTTAACGGCGATATTCAGTACATCGACCTGATCGTGGAGTTGTGCACCGACATGGATTTGTTGGGAAGCAACGCATACAGGGGTAAGGGCTTTACGTCACTTTGGCAAGACGTCGATGAAAAGCTGGATCTTCCGGTCGTATTCTTCGAATTCGGCAGCGATGCGTTTAATGCAAGAGATTTGGAGGAGGACCAGTTATCGCAAGCTCTTATACTCAAAGACCAATGGCAGGAGATATACAACAAGGCAGCCGGTAATGGCGAAGAGGGCAACGCCATCGGTGGATTCGTCTTCGAGTGGCGTGATGAGTGGTGGAAATACCTGCAGATCGAGAATCTCGATATCCAGGATAACAATGCGTCCTGGTCAAACGAGGCGTATCTGTTCGACTGGGTCGAGGGCGAGAACAACATGAACGAAGAGTGGTTTGGTATTACCGCTCTTGGAACACCCAACGCCGATGGTGTTTCCACGGCCAGGCCCAGGGTGGCCTGCGATGTGCTGTCAGAGATTTGGCACATGGATCCGTATACGGATAAGAAAGCCGCGTTCAATCAGAAAATTAACGAATTGACCCTGGACTTCCTCGCCTCGAAAGGTGAGGTGCGGCTGCTGAATAGCGAGATTAAGGAAATCAAGCAGTAACCACTTATGTCGACTGCATCCGCTTCGTTCGTTGAGCGTGGTTCAGTGCGGCGCGGGTCCGGTCGACTCACGAATTTTTATGACTGCCGGGATGACTTCGGCATTTTGTGAGTCCTTGTCGTTAGCATTGCTTTTGCCCAACACCAACGCCGCTCGTTCGGCCATCTGAACCAGCGGCTGTCGTACGGTGGTCAATGCAGGTTCAACCTGCCGGGCAAGGGCGATATCATCGAAGCCCGCGATGGATAGCTGCCCCGGTACATCAATGTTCAAGCGATTGGCGACACGCAGGACGCCGGCAGCCATGTCGTCGTTAGCCGCAAAGATCGCAGTTGGCGGCCTTTTGCCCTTGAGCAGCTTCTCAGCACAGGCCTCGCCAGAGCCGAAGGAATTATCGCCGGCAGCGACGAGCGATTCAGAGAATTCCAGGCCACTTTCTTTCAGTCCGTCTTTATAACCAAGAAAGCGATTGGCAACAGCCTTGTGGTCTGGATCACCCGTAATGAATGCAATACGTTTATGGCCCAGCCCCGCGAGGTAGCGTGTCATTTCGGCACTGACGTCACGATCGTTCGTCGACACGGAAAGTCTCTTGCCACTATCATTGCCAGGAGATAGTCGCACGCACGGCGTGCCCGTAGCCTCGATAGCGTGGATAATCTTCGGCATATTTGACAGCGGTGCGGCAACGATAATGCCAGCCGGGCGAGTTTGTTCAATAAACGCCTTGAGTTCGACGCCGACTTTTTTCTTGCGAAAGTTGCAGGGGTGGATCAGCAGCTCGGTTAGTCCCGTGCTACAGCCCTTGAGGGCGCCTTGCTGCAAATCGAGGATGTAGCCGCCGCTGGGCGTGTCATACGCCGCCGGATCGTCATAGATGAGACCGATCAGGTGTGAATGTCGGCTTGCCAGGCTGCGGGCGGATTGATCCGGCCGGTACTTGAGCACGGCGATGGCATTTTCGACGCGCTCCCTCGTCGATGGGCGCACGTTCGGCTCGTTATTGACGACGCGCGACACGGTCTTGATTGAAACGCCTGCAACCTTGGCGACGTCAAATATGGTGGGCCTGGCCATCCGATCTCAGCCCCTATGAGGAAATTATTCTTATTTTCATTTGAGCTGTCATTACAACTGGTTCTGACAACGCTGTCAAATAACTTTCCTTTGTAAAGCAGTGAGTTGCTGGAATATACCAATGGCTTATCGGGGCTGAAGTTCGGCGTAAAGGTCCTGCATTACCAGCTTTGGCGTCCGTTCCACGGTGAACAAGCCCCAGTGTTTCTCGGGCTCCAGCTCGTCGGGTGAGCCTTTCCAGGGCTCGTCAAATGCCTCGAACACGAAGGTGAGAATTCTCTCTTTGGTCGTCCATTCGAGCAGCTGCTCGTAATAGCTTTCCTGCAGTTCCTCGGACGCATTCCAGGGCTCGATGCCACGGCCGTTGGAGGCCGTTGTCCAGCCGGCCTCGGTGATCACGACGGGTTTGCCCGGGTAGTGATTCACAACCGAGTGATAGTTGTGCTTTGTATATTCGAGTGCGTCTTCCATCGTCCGGTATTCCCAGGCGGGGTAGGTGTGCACTGAAATAAAATCGAGCTCAGCGGCCAGTGGCTCCAGCTTGTACGTCCATGGCACGTAGTTTTCACAAAACGTCACCGGTTGCTTGATTGCATTCTTTACCTTTCGCACATAAGCGATGAGATTGTCGACGGGAACCATGTGGTCGCTCCACTCGACGCTGGCTTCGTTACCTATCGACAAGGAAAACACAATCTCGGGATAGCGATTCGACAATGCGATCGCTTTTTCGACCTGGTCATTGTTGGCCTGCCGATTGGCCTCGAGCGTCTCGTCGCTGAACTCGGCGCCCCAGGGGCAATGCGGATTGCTCATTTCTGCGCCCATATCCACGCCGAGCATCACCTTGAAATTCAACGCTTCGTCGGAAATGACCTGGAGCACTGTTTCGGCGTGCGGGCTGCTGTCGTAAAGCCTTAGAAATTTCCAGTTTTTCGCAAGGATCAGGAGATCTTCCTTTACCTCCTCGTAGGACGGGTAAACGCGGCCCGGACATTGACCCTCGCGGTAGCCCGAATAACAAATAGCGTTGCCGTGTTCGAGTACCGTGCCGCTGCCGTTCTCGATATGGGCATTGAGTTTATCAATCATATTTGCAGTTACCGTCTTTATCCCAGATGCCCCAGTAAGCGCCGACGTCGCCTTCGGCATCCACTTTCCAGGTTTCATCGAACGACGAGAAGTAGAAGATCTCTATGTTCTCTTCTTCAGCCCACTGGTAGGCGTTGATGAAATACTTGATGGCGTTCTCGAAAGAGGGCACCGCGCCTTCTTCGGCCGTGCCGACGTTGGGCCAGCCGGTCTCGCTGATGATGACTTTTTTGCCGTTCGCCGCATGCACGGCACGACGGTACATCTCTTTCATATAGAGCAGCGAGTGGTCGGCGGGGCAACCCTCCCAGAACGGATAGCAGTTGGCGAGAATTACGTCGCAGGCCTCTGTCACACGAGGGTGATTGACGAAGAGGAAGTAGGCGTCGACGTAGCCGACCTCAACGCCCGGCGCCGCCTGTTTGGCGCGATTGATGTAGTCGATGAGTTCGTCTTCAGTCAGGTCACCGCGCAACAGCACCTCGTTGCCCACGGCGAGAATATTAGCGTGGCCGGATTTGGCGACTTCGATGGCATTTGCGAGTTCTTTTTCGTTGTGCTCCTTGTCGTCATCGAGCCAGACGCCGACCATGGTCTTGAGCCCGTTATCTGCAGCGACTCGCGGAATGATTTCGTTGCCTTCGGTGCAGGAGAACGAACGAATCCAGCGAACGTACGGCTGGATGACTTTCATTCGCTCTCGAATCTGTTCTTCTCCCAGCTCGGTGCCGGGGCCCTGGCCCTCGACATAAGGGCTAAAGCAGATGCCGTGGATCTTCGCATCGAGAATCTTGCGCACGAGCGCCCGAAGGTCGTCGACGGAATAGCCGGAAAAATCGACTCCGGCGAGCGACATGGTTTTCTTGTAATAGTTCGACATTAAAGCCCCTTTGGAAAAAGCGATTGAACCTTGAATAGCCCGTTCGCGAGCGACTTATTCTGCGAGCAACAGGTGGCTTCCAAAATTCACATTGAGTTGACGGATGCTTCCGCTGCGCTGAAAAAGCTCGGCGCTGATTTCGGATGGTAGCGCCAGTTCGGTGAAGGTGCTTTTCTCACCGTCGCGCAATGTGACCGTGACGGCGGGGCCGCCGTCTTTTCCTAATTCGTAAATGATCGGCACCTGGCACCAGGTGAAGGCAAGGCCGCCGGCAGGCACGTCCAACTCCTGCCAGTTGCCGGCGACATCCAGAAAACGGAATTGACGCGCTTCACGCACAAATTCGCGCGCACGGAGCAGACTTGGTTGAAAACGTACGGCACCCTCATCGACGCGCAAGCCGAGCTCGCCGAACCGGGTTAGCACCTCTTCTTTCACCTGTCCGGTCATGCCCGGTTGCTTTGCGCCAGAGTGTTTGGGCGTGTGAGAGTAAGGATCGGTTGGAAACGCGCCATACTCAGCCGGCGTTTTGTTGAAGCCGATGCCACTGCGCACGCGGTAATACAACTCTCCCAGGCGCTGGCAGACCGCATCGTCGGCTCCCTCCTGAAGAGCCGAAAAGAAATTGTCTTGCACGGCGAGCAACAGCTTGGACACCATGTGCCAGTAGATGCTACCTAGGCCCTCAAAACCGAACATGCCGCCGGAGCGCCCCGTGAACGCCTTGTGATTGAAGACTTTCTCGTAAAGTGCCTGCAGCGGTTTACGCGCTGCGTCGATTTCGGCACCGTACTCGGTCGAAAGTGCATCAAGCTCGGCATTCAGTTCGCCAACATTGGTGAAGTCGGCGCTGAAGCGGTAGCAGCCTGTCACGTCGCGAACAACGATACGGTCGTCGCCTTCACTCAGCATCCGTTGCAGCAAGGGCATCGCCTCGACCTCTTCGGCGGGGATACGGTTCTTTTCGAGGAAAGCGGGCAAATCCCGATCCGGATACAGCATGAACGAGTTTTGATCAGGACGGTATACGTCGCTATCGAACAGGGCGTCGACCACGGCCACGGCCTCGTCCGCTGTCACTGCTCCTGCACTCAAAGCAGCAACCTGTCCTTCGAGCATTGGATAGAGCGTGTCGAATGAAATAGCGTCTTTTTGCACATGCAGAATGTTATAGGCGTGGTACATGCCATCCGCCCGCCGGTTAGTGCCGATGCTGTGATCGATCGCGGCCAGCGCATCGTCCAGCAGCTTGAGAATTGCACCGACGTCTTGCGTGACTTTGCCGGAGAATGCTTCCTGCTTATAAACACGCTCGCGATAATGGCTGGCCGACTCGCCAAGCCCGGTTAGCAATTGAAAACGGTCGGCATCGCTGATCGTCGCAGCGTCAAGCAGCGGGCGTGCATTCGACAAGGCAGCCGCCGTTTCGCTCAGCCACTCACTGACCTCAACGGACAACTCGCTCGGCCGGGCGTCAGCCGCCAGCAATTCCTGCAGAAAGCGGACGTAACGGCGCAGGTAATACAGTGTGACCATGGACAGACCCTGGCCAACCAGGGCGTTGTTGGCGTCATTCCACTCCGGCCGCTGGGTATTCATCCAGATACCGCCGTCGATCACGAGGTTGCTCAATTTACAGAGCAGCGGCACGAGCAGTTTCTCGAGCAGGTTGACCTGGTAAACCTCGCCAGCGGCATCGAGAATCAGCTTGCCGTCCGCGCCCATGGTTTCGACGCGGTGCTCAATTCGTTCGGCCAGCGCTTCGTCGTAGTCCACCGTATTCTTGGGGTTCTCGAGCAAAGCAGTGAAAGACCGAATACGGTACGGCACGTTGGCGTAGCAGAAGATCGGTTTGTGCAGCAGGTCGCCAAGCCGGTCGGGATGAAAAGACCGGGACAACTCCAGCAGTTTTTGCATATAGATAATCTGGTGATCGCCCCAGTAACCGATATAGCTCCACGGATCGTCCGGTTCTTCAACTTCCCAGTCGATGCCTTCCTTGGTGATCCGATAAGGGTTGTAGCCATCTATCGTGGAGGCGTTGACGAACTTGGCAATGATGTTTTCGACGAACTCCGGGTAGCTGAATGCAAGCGCCTCCCAGTTCTGGAAAATGTCTCGCCAGTTGCCTTCATACGATAACAACTTGTTGCCGTCTTCGTCTTTGAGCTTGATGGCGAACTGATTCCAGGGACGACTCGGGTCGCCGTGGCGGCGGCCAAACGTAATCGGCAGGTACTCATGGCAAAGACGGGAGAGCTGCAGGTCACCGTGAGCGTTAATTTTCGACAGCAGCTCGTCAATAGTCAGTGTCGCGGGCAGCGCATCCAGCAGTGACTGATTGCGCTGATAGACAGCGCGATTAAAGCTCCGGATCGTGCCGGCGATATCCCAGGACGATACCTTGTACTGATCATCGAAAATGCCGCCACGCAGTACGTTGAAAAGCACGTTGGCGTAGTGGTGCACGGCAACTTTGATCTCTGCTGCAGCCTGGTAGCCGTCCGCGCTGGCCATTATGCGCGCCAGCCCGTCAGAGCCCGCTTCGACTGAATTTGCGATCGTCGCGGCAACCGCCGCCGGATTGGCGAGCTGCTGTTGCAGTGCGACGACCTGTGCCTGGCTCTGCTCGATATCGGCCACAATCTGCCAGCGCTCTGAGCTTTGTGGCGCCAGTTTCAGAGAAGTGTTCACGAGGTAAGCTCCGCGGATACCGCGCCGTTGAACCTCCTGTTCGAGCGTCGCGCCCTGGCGAAAGCCACTGAGCTGCTCGGATGAGATCAGGACTTGTTGTGCTTCGAGGCCAAGACAAAAAACCGTATTGGCTTTGAGCGACTCGCTGGGCTCGGCGCGATCGGTGATTCCCGAGTACAGTGTGAACAGCCCCAGCCCGGTCCGCTCATCGAGTTCAGTCCACTTGTACGCGTCCACAAGATTGCTCGTGTTAGTTTGCGCAAAACGCGGCGCGCCGGCAGGCAGAATATTTTGCAGGCCATCGACCAGGTCGATGGTGACGCTCTGCTTACTCAAGTTCTGCAGTTCACACTGCCGTGAAAAGCCGTGGCTGTCGCTGCTAACCCAGGTGTAGCGAAATGCCAGCTGCAGGTCGTGATTGATTTCCTCAAAGCAGAGCTTATTGCCCAGGCGATTCTTATAAAGGTTGCGGGTAAACGCATACCGTCCGTCCTGCTCTCGATTAAACGGTTCCCAATAAAGCTGCTCTCGATTGGCCTTGACTCGCAGGATGGTCTTGCTGCCGGTATGGCTTGTGCTCTCGTGGATTTTGTCGACCGTGATGTAAGGAAACAGCGCAGTCTCGGGCGAGACCCGTCCCGCTGTCAGGCCGCCAGTCGACGAGATGAACATCCAGTGATCCGTATCCGATACGACACTGATAAAGAACGGCTCCATTTTGTCGACGTTGCGTATCGCGTAGTAACGCTCCCCGGCGATTTCCATGAATTCACCGGACACGGCGTCGTCGTGTTCCCCTATAGCTTTCAAGCGCTGCTTCATAATTATTTTCTTTTTGTAGTTATTCGACCAAAACCAGCGAACCGAACAGACCTGCGTCAATCCAGCCGCGATCCTTGGGCCCTTCGGCGACCAATTCGGAACCGATGAAATTCTCGCGCAGCTCGCTGCCGTCGTTGTCGCAGTACGCGACCATGAGCCCCATTACTTTGCCGGCGGACAAAGTTATTGGTTGGTTGTCGTCGGAGTCATCCACGTAAGCGTCGGTGTAAATGTCAATCGCGAGTTCCCAGATGACTTTATTGCCGTGCTGTTTCCAGCGGCTCTCGACATGGTGCGAGTAGTTACGAGCTTGTTCGTCGGTACCGATGTCGATTGCCTGGTTATCCAGCGACATGTGGTAAGCGAATGCGTTGTGGTTGAATTGATGGTCACCGCCCGAGAAATCCTCATCGAGAAATATTTCGAGACAGTCGTCATCCCAGTACTGCACCAGCGGATCGCGATGGGTGTCGATCAGGATGTCATCGGTGAACTCGGTCAGGATATAGAGCTTGTCCTCAGTCCAGGCAACCTTGAACCGGCCCTCGAAGTCTTCTTTCGTGTACTCGGGCCCCAGCCATCGTTGTTTCAGGTCGTGCCACTGTGCCTGCTGCCAGATGGCCTCATCGGCAACTCCGTCTATGATCGGTGCAACGTTTGCTTTCGGCGCCCGGTATTCAGTTCGATCTTCGTAGTGATTTGAATCGGCACACGCAGCTGCCGCTGTTGTTGCCAGCAAAATGGCAGCCAGTTTCTGCGCAATCCTGATTTTGCTCAGCATGACTGCGATTCCCCTCATAGCGTCCGCGCCACGGCAACCGTTCGATCCACGACGTCGTCGACCTGTAGCTCTGTGTAACCCGCGAGGCTGAGCCCGATGCGACCGGCCCAGGGGCGCGTCCAGGAATCCGGAACAGGATCGCCGGTCAGCCCGAACAGTCCACCTACCGTGGCGCCGTTACAGTCCGTGTCCCAGCCGGCCGCCACGGCATCGCCGATCGCGGTGCCAAAGTCGCCTTGTGCCGAACTGAGTGCCCAGACCACGAGCGCGAGGTTGTTGAGCGTATGCACCGGTGACATTCCGGCGTATGCCTTATGCATGCTCGCTACGGCTTCAGCTTTTCCCGCCAGTGCGCGCCCCAGTCGAACGGCGGCGGCTGCCTTGCTGTCACCCGGTATTTGCTCGAGAGCCGCATCGAAAGCGTCGTCGAGATTGTCGGTAGCGGGAATCGCGGCAGCAAGCGCCGCGATGAACGCCGCGCCGTTTACGCCTTCGCCGCGATGAGACAGCGAAGCGTCTCGTCGTGCGAGTTCTGCAGCGAGGGCAGGGCGGCCCGGACACACCCAGCCGTAAAGGTCCGCACGGATTTGGGCGCCGATCCAATCGTTGAAGTCGTTATTGGAGCACTCGGCGAGATCGAAGCCGGGTTCTTCGCCGTTGACGAATTCGTCCGCCATGTTGCAGAGCAGGGTGCGATAGGCCGCGCGTTCGGCGGTCCAGGTGGCGCCTGCCGGCAGCAAGCACAGCCAGGCACGTGCAACGTCCGTCGTTGTGAAGTTGATTCCCTTTTCTTCGAGCAGCAATAGCGCAATCAGCGTGTAGTTGATGTCGTCGTCCGGTTCTGCACGCGTAATGAGTCCACGACAGCAGGCCCGGCCAAGCTGGTCGACCACGGTGCCCTCGACAAGAGGAACGTAGTCGCGCAGCGGCAGCGCGCCAGCCTCCCGCAGATAGGCCTGTATGCCTTCCTGGCCCTGCTGAAACGACAGCACCTCGACCGGCTTGCCTAGCATGCAGCCGGAAATTCGCCCCTGCCAGGCAGAGCGTATGCGAGAGGGGTCGACAGTTGTAGCCTGCAAAATCAGCTCCTTGGTGCGTCAGCGCCCGGGATCAGGCCGAGCATTGTATGCACTATTGACAGCGCTGTCATCAAAAAAATAGGAATTCTCTCTTGGCGGTCTCAGAGAGCATAACTTGGGTGTTGACAGCGTTGTCAGAATCAAGTAAAACGTGGCTATGACAGCGTTGTCAGATTAGATGACAACGGCTTTTAAGGCAAGAAACAGACAATAATCCGCCGCGGAAAAAGCGGCTCACGAATAAGCAAGCTGGGGGCTTGAGCATGCAAAAATCAACATTTCACCGAAATCCTTTGGCGGCAGGCGTCGCTCTGGCACTCGGCGCCACAAGCTTCTCGCCTATAGCAGCGGTCGCGCAGCAGGGCGAAGTCATGGAGGAAATCGTCACGACCGGCATCCGCGGCAGCCTCAGGGCGTCGATGGACGTCAAGCGTGCGGCGAAGGGCGTGGTTGACGCGATCAGCGCCGAGGATATCGGTGATTTCCCCGATACCAACCTCGCCGAATCCCTGCAGCGAATTACCGGCGTCTCGATCGACCGCGAACGAGGCGAAGGTGCGCGCGTGACGGTTCGCGGCTTCGGCCCCGGATTTAATCTCGTCCTGCTGAATGGGCGTCAGATGCCCACGACCAGCGGCGTCGAGCGTTCTTTTGACTTCGGCAATCTCGCTTCTGAAGGCGTATCGGGCGTAGAGGTCTACAAGAGCGGCAAAGCCGACGTGCCAACGGGCGGTATCGGCTCCACGATCAATGTCAAGACGACACGGCCCCTGGAGAATCCCGGGCTCACTTGGACGGTAGCTGCCAGCGGCATGTACGACTTATCCAGGACCGATATCTCGACGACCAACCCTACGCCGGAGATTTCAGGGCTGTTCTCGAACACGTTTGCCGATGACACTGTCGGTGTCGCAATCTCCGCTATACGCCAGGAACGCGAAAGCGGCGGCGCCACGGCAAGCGTCGGCGGTTGGCGGACGTATCCCGGCGACACATCCTGCTGGGGCTGTGGCGGAGCCAATGAAGACTGGGGCGGCATTCCGACGGCGGCTGATCCCAACCAGGTCAATCGTCCCGGCGACACTGATATCTATTCGGTACCGCAGGTCATCGGCTACGAGCTTGCAGACTATGACCGGGTGCGGACTAACGGTCAGCTAACCCTGCAGTACCGGCCCATAGAAACTGTCACGGCAACGCTGGACTATACGTACGCCGAGCTCGAACTCGATCGTGTCTATAACAACTACTCTTCGTGGTTCAATTTCGGTGGCCAGGAGACCGTCTGGACCGACGGGCCGAACGCTTCGCCGACGGAATACACAGAAAACTCTGCTGGAGCGGACTTCGCCATGGGTGCGGGCCGGGATGCGTTCAAGAACGAAAACAACTCGATTGGGCTCAATCTGCTCTGGGACGTCAACGACAGCCTGTCCCTCGAGCTTGATTTCCACGACTCTTCCGCCGAAGCCTCGCCGAACAGCCCGAACGGGTCAAGCTCGCTGCTCGCCATTTCCGCCTTCACGCGCGACAGGACGAGCGGCTACTTCAATGGCGCCTTCCCGGTGCTGGAACTCGGACTTTCTGATCCGCTATCGCCGGATGACATGATTGTGACCGGAAGCGTTTTCGCCGAAAACTATTCCAAGATGGACATCGATCAGCTCGAGCTGAGCGGTAACTACAATTTCGACAGCGGATTCGTCGAAAGCATCGACTTCGGCGTGCAGTTAACCAATATCGACAACCGCGCGACGTTTTCGAATATACAGCGTGACGCCTGGGGCGGCGTGACACAGCCCGGTGCCATTGCGGACCTGATGACCCCTGTTTCGGCAGCTGGCGCTTTCGACCAGATCTCCGGCGGCACCGATCCGCGTCGGCAGATGAACTTCTACACCTATGATATCAATGCGCTCATAGACCGCACTGAGGATCTGATCGCATCGGGCGACGCAACCTTGTTCATACCCGGCACCGGCGACCTCGGACCATGCGGTACGGCCTTGTGCACGAGCGACAACTTGTTACAAGACAGGCGTACGGAAGAAGAGAGCCTGTCGCTTTATGTTCAGATGAACATGGCGACAGAGTTGGCCGACAGGCCCGTCGATATGCGATTGGGTTTGCGATATGAGGAGACCGATGTCAAGTCGGACGCCCTGGCCCCGAACTATACGGGGCTCAACTGGGTGGCTGGCAACGAACTGAATCTCACGCAAGACGGTTCCACGTTTACGAGCGGAACCGGCAAATACGATTACGTGTTGCCCAATTTTGATATCAGCATGGACTTCTCGGACGCGGTCATCGGACGTTTCTCCGTGAGCAAGACGCTGACGCGCCCGAACTACGTCGATATTCAGGGCGGCTTGACGCTCGATCAGCCAGTTCGCGTGAACGGCGGTCTGGGCGCTCGGGGTAACCCGAATTTGAAACCGTTCGAATCGGAGAATATCGACCTCTCGCTCGAGTGGTACTACACCGAGGACAGCTACGCGGCGGTGGGTTATTTCAGCAAGGATGTAAAGAACTTCATCGGAAACGCCTCGGTTACGGAGACGCCGTTTGACCTGGCGCACCCGGCGTTTGGGCCGCTCGCGGACCAGGCCGAGGCTGCGACCGGATCCACGGACGGCGGTGTACTTTACTCCTGGATCCTGGCAAACCTGCCAAATGAACCCGGTGTGGATGCCGTCAATGGCGTCATATCCGGCGTTGATGGTCGCGACGGGGTGTCGCCTTTCGAACTGACGATCCCTGTCAACATCGAAAAGGCCGAGGTAGATGGCTGGGAGCTTGTCGTGCAACACAACTTTGGTGACAGCGGATTCGGTGGTATCGCCAACGCCACGTTTGTCGACGCCGATGTGGGCTATGACAACCTCAGTCTCGCAGGCCAATTCGTCATCTCGGGGCTCAGTGACAGCGCCAACCTGGTTATGTTCTATGACAAGCACGATATCTCCGTTCGACTGGCCTACAACTGGCGGGATTCGTTCCTTGCCGGCACCGGCCAGACCAACGTGGGTGCAGTGCCTCCGACGTACGTCGACGAGTATGAGCAATGGGATCTGAGCGCCAGCTACTGGTGGAACGACAACCTGCAGGTATTCATGGACGTGATAAATATTACGGACGAAGTGACGCATGTCTACGGCCGAACCAATCTGCAGACCTTGTTCGCGACCCAGCTGGGAACGAGATACAACATAGGTGCCAGATACAAGTTCTGAGGCTGCCAGCATTGAAAAAGGGCTGCCCCTTGAGGGGCAGCTTTTTTTTTGGCCTGTCGGAAGGCCAAATGACGATTGAAAGCGGCAGGCGCTTGATCTACCTTGAGATTCTGAGGAGATAGCAACGGCATGCAAAGCGCGACACGCAGAGTTGTCATAGTTGGAGGAGGAACCGCCGGGTGGATTACGGCGGGCCTGCTAGCTGCGCAACACCGTGGCCCAGGCAGTCGGGAACTCGACATCGTGCTTGTCGAGTCGCCCGACATTCCGACCATTGGCGTCGGCGAGGGAACCTGGCCGTCGATGCGAATGACTCTGCAGAAAATTGGCATTCACGAGGCCGATCTCGTTCGTGAGTGCGATGCGAGTTTTAAACAAGGCACCGAGTTCATCGGCTGGTCTGAATCCGGTGACGAACACCGCTATTACCATCCGTTCAGTTTTCCAGCCGAATACTCGAGTCTGAAGTTGGCGAATTATTGGCTGGATCAGAGCGACAAGGTTTCGTTTGCTGACTTCGTTACGCCTCAGGCACCGGTCATTGCGGCAGGATTGGCACCCAAACAACTCACGACACCCGAGTACGCATTCAACGTCAACTACGGTTATCACTTCGATGCCGGAAAATTCGCAAAGCTGTTGCATGAGCACTCGGTCAAAACGCTCGGCGTCAATTACATCTCAGCGAATGTCGGCAGCATCGAGTCGCGCGAGAACGGTGATATTTCAGCCGTCATACTGACTTCCGGTGAGAAGATCGAAGGCGACCTGTTCGTCGATTGCACCGGACAGCGCAGTCTACTAATAGGGCAGCACTTCGGAATTGACGTCGCTTCGATGAAAGAATTCCTGTTCAATGATGCGGCTATCGCCGTGCAGGTCCCGTATGCGAAGCCGGGCGATCCGATTGCCTCGGTGACACGTGCGACAGCGGTTGAATCCGGCTGGATCTGGGATATCGGATTGCAGTCACGACGTGGGATTGGACATGTCTATTCAACTGCGCACTCGGATGAAACGCATGCAATGGCTTGTATTAGCGATTACGTCAAACGCACGGCGCCAGGCGTCCGAATCGACGATCTCACGTTTCGGAGCATTCCGTTTGAACCTGGCTATCGGCAGCAGTTCTGGGTGAAAAACTGCGTTGCGGTGGGGCTTTCCGGCGGGTTCATCGAACCCCTGGAGGCGTCGGCTCTTGCGCTGATCGAACAGGCTGCGTCGATCATCAGCGAACAGTTTCCAGCGAATAGAGAGATAATGTCCGTCGTAGCCAAGCGGTTTAACGATAGAATGCTATATCACTGGCAGCGTGTCATTGAGTTCCTGAAGCTACATTACGTACTCAGTCGGCGAACTGACAGTGCTTACTGGCGCGATTGCCGCGACCTTGCGACGTGTCCTGACGAACTCAGGGACAAACTGACCTTATGGCAGCAGCAGCCGCCTTGGCACGATGATGCGCCGAGAGTAGACGAGCTGTTTCCATCCGCCAGCTACCAGTATGTGCTGTATGGAATGGGTTTCCGGCCTCGATACCCTTACGTTCATGGCGCCGAAGAAAATAAGGAAAAAACGCGAGTGGATAGACTATTGCATACGAACAACGACAAAGCCCGTCAGATGTTGAGCCTGTTGCCCACCAATCGAGAGCTTGTCGAAGCGATGACCACATTACGTGGCGTCGCCTGATACTGGGAATAAATGTGACCAATTTTGTACTCCTTAATAACGTCGATCATCAAGATCTGAAGATAATCACGGAGCGATCCGCAAAGTACGGCGACGACGTGATGCACGCGATGACATTTCCGCACGAGTTTCGCGATGTGCAGGCCTGTTATCCGATCCTGTTCCAACGGGATAAAGACGACAATTTCTACCCGCTGGCGCTGTTCGGTTTTGAGCCCAAGGAAAACCTGTTTCTAGACGACTCGGGCTGGCATGCGCCGTACGTGCCGGCCATGATCAGGAGAGAGCCCTTTCTTATCGGCTTCCAGGAACAAAAGGAGCGTGTTGATGCTGAGAAGGCGAGAATGCTGTCTCTCGATATGGACCACCCCCGCGTAAACGAAGAAACAGGCGAGCGATTGTTTCAGCCGCTCGGCGGGAGAACGCCGTACCTTGAGGACGCGGCGAATTTGCTGGAAGCGATTTACCAGGGTTATGAGCTTAACAAGAAGTTTGCGGATGCATTGCAGGAGCATGATCTACTCGAATCAGTAACTTTTGACATTGTTCTGAGTGATGGATCCAAGAACCAGTTGCTCGGTTTCTTTGCTATTAACGAAGAAAAGCTGCAGCAATTGCCCGGCGAAACGCTGGAGCGTTTCAGCAAGGAAGGTTTCCTGATGCCAATATTCATGGCGCTGGCTTCGATGACGAATATCCGAACGCTGATCGAACTGAGGGAGAGAAAGCTCGAAGGGTGATTCATGGTGGCAATGTCTGAAATTACACCGGTAGAGGTTGTCGAAGGCGTAAAGCCTGAGTCAATTCCTGCGCGCGTATTGGAGTCCGATAGCCCGCTGCTTTTGAAGGGGCTAGTGGCGGACTGGCCGGCCGTCAAGGCCTGTAGCCAGTCGCTTGCAGCCGCGGCGCGGTACCTGTCGGGCTTCTGGTCGAATCATCCGGTCACAGTCTACGTTGGTGAAGGCATCCAAGGGCGTTTCGGATACAACGAGGATTTCACTGGGTTTAACTTCAAGAGCGGTACTGCGCCTTTGGCCCAGGTGTTGCAGAAGCTCGACGAACAGCAGAATCTGGAGTCTGGTCAATCCATCTATGTGGGATCTACCGCGGTCGACCAATGGCTGCCCGGCTTCAGAGAGAATAATGACCTGGACGTGCCCTCAGAAGATGTTCTCGTAAGCTTCTGGCTCGGCAACAAAACGCGCATATCGGCACACTACGATTTTCCGGACAACATTGCGTGCGTCGTGGCGGGGCGCAGGCGTTTCACGCTGTTTCCGCCGGAGCAGATCAAGAATCTTTACGTGGGTCCCATCGACCGAACGCCATCCGGGCAGGCGATAAGCCTGGTCGATTTTTCAAACCCGGATTTCGAGCGATTCCCGAAGTTTGCAGACGCGCTGAAAGCGGCGCGGACTTATGAGTTGGAGGCGGGCGACGCCATTTTTATTCCGAGCATGTGGTGGCACCATGTGGAATCGCTGTCTACATTCAATTTGCTGATCAACTACTGGTGGTGCAGTTCGCCGCCCGCAATGGGGTCACCGACGACCGCGCTGATGCACGCGATTCTCGCGCTTCGTGATATTCCGCCACGGCAGCGTGATGCCTGGAAGTACTTGTTCGACCATTATGTATTCGAGGCGGACGAGTCGGTTTATGCGCATATCCCGGAATCGGGAAGAGGGTGTTTGTCGCCATTGGATGAACTCTCGGCGCGGCAACTGCGCGCGGAGTTACTGAACCGGCTTAATCGCTAGATCCGGCAACGGTATTCAGGAGAACGATTGTGGAAAACCGAAAAATTCACAAGGTGGTCATTGCCGGTGGGGGTACAGCGGGCTGGATGGCGGCGGCTTCGTTATCCAAGCTGTTGGGCAAGACGCTTGATATTACGCTTGTCGAGTCCGACGTGATCGGCACGGTGGGCGTCGGCGAGGCAACGATACCGACCTTGCTCACGTTGCATGATCTGCTGAAGATCAAGGAGCAGGATTTTGTTTCAGCCGTGCAGGGCACGTTCAAACTCGGTATCTCATTCGAGAACTGGCGTGACGTCGGCAAGGACTATATTCACTCGTTTGGCTTTACCGGTCAGGACTGCTGGGCCGCGGGTTTCCAGCATTTTTGGCTTAAAGGCAAGAAGCTTGGCATCAGCAAGGACTTCGGCGAGTATTGCAACGAATGGCTGGCCGCAAAGCACAATCGCTTCGCGGTATTACCAAATCAGAATCTCAATTACGCATACCACATCGACGCATCGCTGTACGCGCAGTTTCTGCGCAAGATCGCCGACGAGTATGGCGTGGTGCGTCAAGAAGGCAAGATCAAGCGTGTCGAACAGGATCCAGAGAGTGGCTACATTACGGCGCTCGAACTCGAATCCGGGCAGCGCATTGAAGGCGATCTCTTCATTGACTGCACCGGTTTTCGCGGCCTGCTTATCGAGCAGACCCTGAATGCGGGTTACGAGGACTGGACGCACTGGCTGCCGTCGAACAGTGCGGTTGCGGTGCAAACCAAGTCAGTCGGTCCGCCGATTCCGTATACGCGGGCGATCGCACGGGAGGCCGGTTGGCAATGGCGGATCCCGCTGCAGCATCGGGTCGGCAACGGCATCGTGTTCAGCAGCAAGCACTGGTCCGATGATGAGGCCATTGATGTCCTGCTGAATAATATAGAAGGTGAGCCGCTGACTGATCCGAGGGTGATCAAGTTCCAGACCGGACAGCGCCGCAGACACTGGCATAAGAACTGTATTGCGATGGGACTTTCCTCCGGCTTCATCGAACCGCTGGAGTCGACGAGTATTCACTTGATCCAGCGCAGCATTATCCGACTGATGCAGATGTTCCCCTATGACGGTGTCCGCCAGCCCGATGTCGACGAGTTCAATAACCAGATGAACTACGAGATAGAGCATGTCCGCGACTTCATCGTTCTTCACTATCACGTAACCGAACGCGCCGATACGCCGTTCTGGCGCCAGTGCCGGACGATGGATATTCCTGAATCGTTGACACATCGCATCGAGCTGTTTAAACAGACGGGCCGTGTGTTCAAGATACCCACGGAGTTGTTCGGCGAGAACTCATGGATTCAGGTGATGCTGGGGCAGGGGCTGATCCCCGAACAGTATCATCCGATCGTCAACATGATGGATGACGAGGAACTGGAAAAATTCCTGACCGGGATTCATGGTTCTGTGCAGGAGCTCGTTAAGCAGCTGCCGGAGCATCAGCGCTTCATTGATCACTACTGCAGGGCGTCGGCAACCTAGCGGATTGCAGGCTCGGTGAAGTACAAGAACAAGTTCGCGGTCAGTCGGCCGGTTGCCGGATCCCCGCTGATATCTCGATCAGGCTGTATGAGACCCGAGTGCAAGAGGTTACCCGGATACATTATCAGTCGATTCGGCTTGTACTCGATTTCGGCGATCAATTCAAAGTGATCATCGGATGCATTGATATATTTTTCTGCTGGTAATCCGTGCGCCTTGATATGCGACTCTGCAGCTTGCATATAAGACGGATATCGATCCTCTGGAATTCGTTCGTATCCTGTGGGTCTGTGCCTGAAAATCCCTGTGCCTGCATAGTTGCCTGGATTCAGGTAATGCACGGTCGCGAAATAATAGGGGCTATGGTTATCGAAGTGCGGCACGCGCTGTAATGGCCTGAGTTCTTCCGGTTTTTTCGTTATTAACGAAAAGAGCTGGTGGATTAGCTGGTGCTGATACGCGGGAGGAGGCTTGTACACATCGGAAATTACCTTAACTAACTCAGGCACCATGGCCTCGGCATATTCTGCTGGCAAATCTGTCCGTATGCCTGGATAAGCGAATCGGCTGTCGGTGTCGAACCTTGCGTGTTGGGCCGCATACTGGATAAGTGACTCAGGCCTGAGAATCGGCTCGTCAATAACAACCACAGGCGTTCGCTCATCTCCTACAATTCGGACATCAGGGCGGAATGGCTTGTTTAGTTTGATATCAAACACGATTCGATAATAAGCTACTGAACACGCCATTATAAACCCCAATCTAAAGAGGCGCCTGATGCCTTTCTATCTGACGAACGGCGAAGTAAATTTTAGGCGGATCGTGGCAGGCCCTGTTGCCTCGTTGGCCATCGGTCTGCTGCTTGCCAGCTGTGACCCGGCTCCACAGGAAAAGGTCGTCGTTCAACACGGAATCTCCGAATCCGGGGCGGTCGACTCCGATCTCGCCTGGGCCATCAATGTCGGTGGTCCTGCCTTTGAAGGCATCGACGGCACCGAGTATGCGGCCGAGGAATCGGTGTCCGGCGGCGAGGTCGGTACGATGGAGACCGTCAAAGGCTCGCAGGATGCGTTTCTTTACAAGAGCTATCGGGAGGGCGACATCAGAATTGCGCATCCGATCG
>CAMYIS010000118.1 GCA_947258485.1 uncultured Woeseiaceae bacterium | reverse complement strand
GACGTGACGGTATGCGTGTGTAGTTTTTTTGCCCCTGGCGGCAACTAGGTTGCTACCGGCGCGCGCGCTTTATACCATAGCCGACCGCACCCAACAACGATTTACCGGGGTCGAACCGAGGTTTTCCAAGGGCCTGGAAAACCTCGGTTCGACCCCTTTCTGTGGAAAACCTCGGTTCGACCCCTTTTTGGATGAAACTGCCAGACATATGACCGTTACGATCAAGAATGAGGAGCAGCGCGAGAAGATGCGTGTTGCGGGCCGGCTGGCGTCCGAGGTCCTGGACATGATAGGGGATTATGTTAAACCAGGGATCACGACGGGCGAGCTCGACCGTATCTGCCATGAGTACATCACGGGTCACCAAAAAGCGATCCCGGCCCCGCTCAACTACCGTGGTTTTCCGAAGTCGATCTGCACGTCCGTCAACCACGTGGTCTGCCACGGTATTCCCGGCGACAAGACGCTGAAATCCGGCGATGCCATGAACATTGACGTGACCGTAATCAAGGACGGCTTTCATGGCGACACTAGTCGTATGTTCTTTGTCGGAAAGCCCACCGTCCAGGCACAGCGACTGTCAGAAATTGCCTTTGAAAGCATGTGGTTAGGCATAAAAGAGCTGGCTCCTGGCAAGCATCTCGGCGACGTTGGCGCCGCCGTGCAGAAGCATGTTGAGAAGAATCACTTCTCGGTAGTTCGAGAGTACTGTGGTCACGGTATCGGCCAGTCTTTTCACGAGGACCCCCAGGTGCTGCACTACGGCAAGGCCGGTTCGGGCATGGAGCTGCGCGAGGGCATGACGCTAACGGTCGAACCGATGGTGAACGCCGGCAAGGCGAACGTAAAACTGCTGCCGGACGGCTGGACCGTCGTAACAAAGGACCACAGCCTGTCCGCGCAGTGGGAACATACCGTACTGATTACAGCCGACGGCTACGAGGTTCTGACACTTGGCGCAAACGATCGTTGATAATTCAACAAGTTACGTCGAAATCCGCGCGGCATTGGCCGCGGCCAGCGATGACCTGAAGGCACGGTTCCAAGCCGGTGAATCGGTTGTCGATCTCGTGCATGCACGCGCCGCCGTTATTGACGAACAGCTGAAGAAACTGTGGAGGCACGAACTCGACGAATCGGGCGCTGCCCTTGTTGCCGTCGGCGGTTATGGCCGTGGCGAATTGCACCCCTATTCCGACGTCGACGTCATGGTGTTGTTGCCGGACGAGCTCCCGCCGGGCGCCGAGGCCGCGTTGTCGGCATTCATTACAGCGTTATGGGATATCGGTCTGGAAATCGGGCACAGCGTACGAACAATCGCGCAGTGTTTTGAGGAAGCCAGTGCGGACCTGACCGTTGCCACTACGCTGATGGAAGCACGATTGCTGGCAGGTCCCGCGGCCCTGTTCGAGGCCATGCAGGCGATGATCGCACCGGACAAAATGTGGCCGTCCACGGAGTTTTTCCAGGAAAAACGCAAGGAACAGATTGCCCGCCACCATCGTTACCATGACACGGCCTACAACCTGGAACCCAATGTCAAAGGCAGTCCGGGTGGCCTCAGGGATATCCAGATGATCGGCTGGGTCGCCAAACGACATTTTGGGGCCACGACGCTGGCCGAACTCGTGGAACACAAGTTCCTGACACCAGGTCAGCTAAAACGACTCGAGGACGGCCAGACCTTCCTGTGGCGAATTCGCTTCGGCCTGCATATTTTGACCGGCCGCCGTGAAGACCGCCTTTTGTTCGATCACCAGATCAAGCTGGCGCACTTGCTGGGCTACGAAGATGCGAGCTACACGCTGGCCGTTGAACAATTGATGCAGCGCTATTACCGCACGGTCATGAACCTGAGTCGTCTCAACGAGATGCTGCTGCAGCTGTTCGAAGAAGCGATCCTGATGGACCCAAACGCGCAACCGGAACCGCTCGACGATCATTTCCAGATCAAGAATGGCTTCCTTCAGACCAGCAGCGACCAGGTGTTTGCCAACGATCCATCGGCGCTGTTGGAGCTGTTCCTCGTGTTGCAGCAGAACCCGGAGATTCGTGGCGTCAGCGCCTACACCGTTGGACTGATCAGGCGCAACCTGCACCTGATTGACGACGAATTTCGTCAGAACCCTCGCAACCACCGCCTGTTTCTAAGCATTCTTCGCGCACAGGAAGGCGTCACACATGAACTGCGGCGCATGAACCTCTATGGCGTACTGGGTTTATACATACCCTCCTTCGGTCGAATTGTCGGGCGAATGCAGTACGACTTGTTTCATGCCTATACAGTGGACGAACACACGTTGTTTGTCGTTAGCAACCTGCGGCGTTTCGCGCTGCCCCGATACGACAAGGAATTCCCGCATTGCAGCCCGATCATGCAAGCGCTGGAGCAGCCGGAAATCGCGTACCTGGGAGGGCTTTTTCACGACATCGCCAAAGGCCGCGGTGGCGATCATTCGGAGCTGGGGGCTGTCGACGCAAGAGCTTTTTGTCTCGAACACGGGCTGAGTAAATACGAAGCAGGCATTGTGGCCTGGCTGGTCAAGCATCACCTCATTCTGTCGACAACGGCACAAAAAAAAGACATCGGCGATCCGGACGTGATCAACGAGTTTGCAACGATCGTCGGCGATCCGCTGCACCTCGACTACCTCTATTTGCTGACCGTTGCCGACGTGCGGGGCACCAACCCGAAGCTCTGGAACTCATGGAAAGCACAGCTGTTCCGCGATCTTTACGAGTTGACGCGGCGCGCAATGCGGCGCGGGCTGGAAAATCCGATCGACCGCGAGCAGCTGATCCTCGAAAAGCAGGTCAAAGCGCGTGAAATACTCCATGGCAATGGCCTGGCCGACAAGCACATCGACAACGTCTGGCAACTTATGAACTCCAATTACTTCCTGCGCCACCGTAGCGCCGAGATTGCCTGGCATACGCAGTGGCTGGCCGACTCCAACACTTCCTCTGACGTCGGGCTGGTT
>CAMYIS010000117.1 GCA_947258485.1 uncultured Woeseiaceae bacterium | reverse complement strand
CGGCGCCAGCACGTTGGTCCGATAGTAACGAACGTTAGCGCCGCTCACCGTCTGGTTGTAGAGCGAGGTGTTGAACACGCTCGACTCCGTGTAATCGTCGAACAGGTTGTCGACGTACCCGGTCACTGACCAGTCTTCTGTTATGTATGCAACATTCAGGCTGGCGCGACCGTAGCTGTCGAGCGTCAGGCTGTTGCCGCGTGCGCCTGCCAGTGACAGGACATCGTCCTGCCAGGCATAGCCGCCATCCACGACGATCATGTTGCCGCCCGACATCTCGTGCGTGTAACTGCCGAATAACGAGAACTGCGTCTCCGGCGATCCAGGCAGCCGGTCGCCAGCCTGGCCATCCTCGAACGATGTCGCAAACCCGGGCGGCGAGATGGTACGTATCAGTGAAGGCACGGCCGCGGTTAATTCGGCTTTCGTGTAGCTGAAGTTACCGCGCAAATTGAACTGGTCGTTCACTTGCCAGTTCGCTGCGACGTCAAGACCTTTGGTCTCGGCGGCGCCGGCATTAACGGTGATGTTGGTGCCAGCATTCACGGAGACCGACGCGACCTGCGGATCTTTCCAGTCGATGAAGAAGATAGACCCGTTTACGGTAAGGTCGCCGTCCAGCCAGGTGGTCTTCGCGCCAATCTCGAAATTGTCCACAGTGTCCGGGAAGTACTCACGCTCATTGATCTCGGCTATATCTTCGGGGTTCGGCCCGAACTGTTGACCCGGTGCCAGCAGACAAAGACCCTGGGGTCCCGGCACGAATATATCCGGACAAGGGTCGCCGCCGTTGGATGCGCCGACTCGATAACCCTGGCTGAACGTGAAATAGGCCAGATTGCCATTGTCGAATTCGTACGACGTATTGAACTTGAACAGATCGCCGTCGAACGCCTGGTTGCGTGTCAATTGCAGCTGGTTTGAGATATCGCTCAACGGATAGGGTTGGAAATCCGCCGGCGTCGTGAAGTATGGAAACTCTGTTTGATTCGCCTCGTCGAACTTGTAATCGTAGAAGCGGACGCCGAGTGTCACACTCCATTGATCTGACATGTCGTATCCGATCTCACCGAACAGCGCTTTTTCCGTCAGCTTGGTCCGGTCGGCCTCGAAATACTCGAGGTCGTTGAGATCCTGGCGGAAGAAGGGCCCCACAAACGCGCCGTAGCCCGGCGTGAATTCCGAAGAAAGCGCATCGTACTCGTTCCTGTTGTAGAAAGCGCGGCGGAGTTCCTGGTTGAAGGTCTCCGTCTCCTCGTCTTCGAACGTGAATGCCGTAAACGTCGGGAAGAGCTCATAGCTGTACTCGAGCGTGATCAGCAGGTCCGTCTGGTCGCGCTGACCATTCTCTTCCACGCTGCCCATACCGGTCGCCGACGTGAGTTCCGCGAAACCGAGGTCGGCAATGACTTCCAGCGCCAGCAGGTCGCTGTCGCGATCGTTGGGTTCGACCACGCGGAACGGAGCTTCGTACTCACCGGCAGGCACGGTGCCACGCCGGCCCGAGACATTGCGACCGCCGTGTTCGGTCTGCTGGAAGTAATAGGTGAGCGTGGCGTCGATCGCATCCGTGGGGCTCCATCGGGCTGCAAATCGTCCCGAGAGCGCCTCTTCTGTATTGGCGTCTTCCACCGGGCTGAAGTTCGCGGCGCGCTCCGCCGCATCGGTAAAGTCCGGGTCAGGCTCGGACACACCGGGCTGCTGAACGATAAACGGGTAGTCGATGAATCCCTTGTCGTCATACCGGTCGACAGAACCACGAATCGCGAACTGCTCGGATACCGGCAGGTTGAACGTAAAGCCGATATCGGAGCTGACTCCGTCGCCGTCCGAATAGGTAAAAGCATCGGCGCGCACCTCGAAGTACGTGCCATCGAAATCCGGCTTCTTCGGAATGTATCGAATGGCCCCGCCCATCGTACCGGCACCGTACAGCGTGCCTTGCGGTCCGAGCAGCACTTCCACGCGCTCGAGATCGTTGAGGCGCAGGTCGACGTAAAGTGGAATCTCGCCGACGTAGGTCGCCACAGTGCCACCGCCATTTTCCTGTCCGAACGAGTTGGAGATGGGTTCTGCATTGAGGCCGCGAACAACGATCCTGTTACCGTCGCGGCCGCCCTGGTCGACCACGTTGATGCCCGGCACGTAGGACGCCATTTCCGACAGGTCATCGAAGCCCTGCTGTTCGATTTGGGTGCCGCCGACCGCGGAGATGTTCACCGGGATGTCCTGCACAGACTCTGCGCGTCGAGTCGCCGTCACGACGATCTCTTCGACCTGGGCATACGCTGGCGTCGCAACGCTGGCGGTGGCCAGTGCTACCCCCAGGGACACGGCGGATCTCTTGAAACTCATCGTTGATTGCTTGCTGCGCCTGCTGCGGCGTGTCTTCTTACTCATGACGATCCCCCATCTGCTTGTTCGTAATTTGCGCGGCTACTGCCATACGTTTACCACATAATCGCGCGATCAGCGACCCGGTGCCGGAGCAGTTATCGTCGAAACCCGTCGGCTGTTGTGGCGTCCTGCCCGAACACGGACAATAGCAGCGATGGACAAGGCGATGCGAAAAGGGTTGGCCGATATTGCAGCCCGTCGATTCGAGACCGCGCATGCGGACGCGATTCAGCATATCCGCGGCGATGTGAACGACCCGATTCCGTATTACCTGCTTGCCCGAATAGCGCTGGAGCATCAAAACTACGTCAAGTCCGGCGAGTTGTTTGCTAAAGCCCGATCGCTCGCGCCGGGCAATCCGCTGTACACCGCGGGCCATGCGGAGTACCTGGTTACCGTGGGCCAGCAGGTAGAAGCAATGCGGCTGGTCGGCACGACGGCCAGCGAGACCATTGACGATGCGATCACCGCCGATACGATTGGCGTCGTCTATTCGCGCACCGGGTTTCACGAAAAAGCCATCCCGTTCTACCAGCGGGCCGTCGAACTCGATCCTGCGCCGGCCAACTTTCATTACAACCTCGGCGCCGCGCTGCAATTTGCCGGCCGCTTCGAAGCCGCCGAGTCCGCGTACAAGGCAGCGATCGAACGCGAGCCGGATTCCTACCGCGCTTACTCGGCGCTGGTGAGCCTGTCGCGGCAGACTCCGGAGAAGAACTACCTGGCGAAACTCGAGAACCTGTTCGAGGAACATAAGGCGGATCCGGACAGGGCCCTCCATATCGGGCATGCAATTGCGAAGACGCTAGAGGATCTCGACAAGTACGAGGAGAGCTTCGATTGGCTGGTGCGTGCCAAGCGCGGAAAACGCGCTGCGATCGGGTATCGGCCGGATACAGATGTCGAGCTCTTCTCCGCGGCAGCCGAGACGGTCGGCGAATCGGCCGCTTCCGGCGATGCCTGTTCGGGCGCATCACCTATATTTATCGTGGGTCTGCCGCGCACTGGTACGACGTTGGTCGACCGCATCCTCTCGAGCCACCCGGATGTCGTGTCCGCCGGCGAACTGAATACCTTTGCAGGCCTGGTCAAGGCCAGTGCAGGGTCATCGTCGAACCTTGTGCTCGATACCGAGACGCTCCGCAGCGCGGTCAGCGCCGACCTCGCGCGTGTCGGGCACTTATACATTGAGGAAACCAGGAGCCTGGCACGCGGCGCCGACCGCTTCACAGACAAGATGCCGCTCAACTTTTTCTACGTCTGGCTTATTCACCGCGCACTTCCAAATGCAAGGATCGTTGCTCTGCGTCGTGACCCGATGGACAGCTGCCTGTCGAACTTCCGCCAGTTGTTTGCAACCGGGTTCTCGTACTACAACTACTCGCTCGACATCGATGATACGGCGGCGTACTACAAGCACTTCGACAAACTCCTCGCCGTGTGGCGGCGAAGCATGCCGTCGTCACGCTACGTCGAGCTGCAGTACGAAGACATCATTTATGATCAGGAAAACCAGACCCGCAAGCTGCTGAATTTCTGCGAGCTCTCCTGGAACGACGCTTGCTTGCGCTTTCACGAGAATCCGGCGCCCGTGGCGACAGCGAGTTCGGTACAGGTCCGACAGCCGCTGTACACTGGTTCCATTGGCCGCTGGAAGAAATACGGCGATCGGCTTGATAGTCTTCGTCGCAAGCTCGAGATAAAGAAGAACGTATGAACGTCGAATCCGAAGAGTTTGCGACAGAGCCGGTTCCGCCGGAGCACAGGGTAGGCTGGGTTCGCGTCGGACTGATCAGCGCCATGGTGGCGTTC
>CAMYIS010000116.1 GCA_947258485.1 uncultured Woeseiaceae bacterium | reverse complement strand
GAGTCCGTCATAGACGTCGGCCGCCCAGGTTCCTGCGTAAAAGCCGTTGGACTCGTAGTCAATGCCGCCGCTTGGCGAAGTTGGCGACTGCAAAATGCCACGGAAGTAATAGTCGCTCGCCCAGCCGACATTGGCTGACCACTGGGCGTGCGCCAGTCCGCTGCTGAGAAGTGCGATAGCGATAAACGCCGTTTTCTTGCTGTTCATTTCTAATTGCTCCCAAATTAAAAGATGGCCTTGAAGGCCGAAGTCGCCCCCTATAGAGCAGGTACCGTGCCAACTTCAATAAAAACTCTGTTAATCAATGGATTAAGAAATTCACTGCCTCGGGCCTGCACCAAATCGGAGCGTTGTTTGGGACCCCTTGCCCTTTTTTGGGGAGCAAGTCGTCAAATTCGGGAGTTGGTGGTCGAATGCCACTGGTGTTTTGCGTCCCTGTCAGGTATCAAACCGCTATGAGTGATGAATCAATTGAAAGCCTGGCAAGAAAACTCACGGAGTCGATGCCGGAGGGATTGCGGTCCGTGCGCGAGGAACTCGAGAACAACTTTCGCTCCGTTCTTCGTGCGTCGTTGAGCAAGCTCGATCTCGTCACGCGCGAGGAGTTCGAGGTGCAGGAAGCTGTACTTGCGAGGACCAGAGAAAAGCTCGAAGCGCTCGAAAATCGGCTCGAGGAATTCGAAAAGAAAGACGCATAGCCGCGCGCATCTTCGAGCGACACGGCCACGGAGGGCCGCAGCAGTGAGTCTTGCCATTCTGCATTGCCGTGCGCAATACGGTATCGATGCGCCGCCCGTGACCATCGAGGTGTTTCTCTCGGGCGGACTGCCGGCGTTCACGATTGTCGGCATGGCCGAAACGGCCGTCCGCGAAAGTAAGGACCGCGTGCGCGGTGCGCTGCTGAGCTCGGGCTTCGAGTTCCCGCAGCAGCGCATCACGATCAGCCTCGGTCCCGCCGACATGCGCAAGACGGGCGGCCGTTACGATCTTGCGATTGCACTCGGCATCCTTGCGGCACGCAAACAGTTTCCGAAGACCGCGTTGGTCAATCTCGAGTTCTACGGCGAACTGGCATTAAGCGGCGAGCTGCGCTGCGTGCCCGGCATGTTGCCCGCTGTTTTGAAAGCGCACGAAGCGGGTCGGGGGGTGGTGGTACCCACGGAGAATCGGGCCGAAGCGTCCCTATCGGGTGCAGACGTATATCCGGCTGCGTCGTTACTCGAGGTTACTGCGCACCTCGCCGGGCAAGCACCGATCGTGCCGCTCGACCGGGCCGTGCCAACTGAACTGGCCCAGGCACGGAATGACCTGGTCGACGTCAGAGGCCAGCAGCACGCAAAGCGCGCGCTGGAGATTGCAGCGGCCGGCGGCCATAACCTGCTATTCGTCGGCCCACCCGGTACGGGCAAGAGCATGTTGGCGAGACGCCTGCCGGGCCTGCTCCCCGCAATGAGTGAAGCCGAAGCGCTGGAGACCGCGGCGATCGATTCAGTGCTAGGCAAGCCCCTCGTATCGGCCGACTGGCGCCGCAGGCCATTTCGGGCGCCGCATCACACGGCGTCGGCCCCCGCGCTGGTGGGCGGTGGACCGGGGCCGCGACCCGGCGAGGTGTCGCGAGCCCATAACGGTGTGCTGTTTCTCGACGAGCTGCCGGAATTCAATCGCAATGTCCTCGAGGTGCTGCGCGAACCCATGGAAACAGGCGTCATAACGATATCTCGCGCGGCGCGGCAGGCCGAATACCCGGCGAAGTTCCAGCTGATTGCGGCGATGAATCCCTGTCCCTGCGGTTACCTCGGCGACGGCCAGGCGGACTGTCGCTGCAGCGGTGATCGCGTCGCCAGCTACCGCGGCAAGATTTCAGGACCGCTGCTCGATCGCATCGATTTGCATGTCGAAGTCACGCGACCGGCAACGACGGTGTTGAGGTCGGACAACGCGGATGCTGAAACCAGTGCAACGGTCGCCGCGCGCATCAAAAACACCTGGTGTGTGCAAATGCAACGCTCAGGCACGAGCAACGCACGGCTCGAAGGCGAACGATTCGCAGAACATTGTGACGCGGATGATCAATGCTGGGCATTGCTCGAGAATGCAGCCGAGCAGTTCAACCTCTCGGCACGGGCCCACCAGAGGGTGCTGCGGGTTTCACGAACGATTGCTGATCTCGCAGACGAGAGAAAAATATCGCCATCGCACGTTGCCGAGGCGCTGTCGTTGCGCTGCCTGGATCGGCGCCCCTGAACGGGCGCTTATTGCGATTGATCCACCATGTATTCGACGGCGTCCGCAACTTCAGCATCCGAGAGATCCATGCGGCCACCTTTCGCCGGCATGTAGCCGGCCGAGCCGGTGTAACCCTCGATGGCGTGCTTTTTCAGAACGTCGGCACCCTGGGCGATTCGTGCCGTCCAGGCGGCGGCGTCACCGACGACCGGGGCTCCGCCAACGCCGGCGGCATGGCATGCAAGGCAGGCCGAGTTGTAGACCTGTGGGCCGGTCAATGCCGCTGCAACCGGTTCAGGCTCTGCCACGGCTTTGACCGTCGGTGTCGGCGCGCTGTGCTCCTCACCGGGCAGGTATACCTGGCTGACGGGGCGAATGCGCTCTGCAACAGCGGCCTGGTACTCGCCGACGTCACGCGTGTATACGCCCTGTGTCAGGTCTGACATTTTCATTGCCAGCACGAGGATCGCCAACGCGACCGCGGCCAGACCGCCAATGACGAGGGAGTACATATCGAAAAATTTCTGATCCCGACTCAACTTACTGCTCCGGAGCTTGATTGCCTGATTCGGCCGCACGAGGTGTACGGCAATGGCCGGCGATTATATCTCATCAGCGCGTTTCCGCGAGCGTTTCGAGCATCAGCGTCATCAGCGCTTCAGCAAAGACAACGGCCGCGGCGCGAGCAGCCTCCCTGTCGGTCTCGTCGCCCACCTCGTAAGTCGCAGCCGGAATGCCATAGCGACGGTACATGTAGTTCTTGCCGACGCATGCGATGGCAAACCGCGCGCGACGACGACTGTCACAGTCGACGATTCTGCGAGTGACGCGCCAGTGCACGTCGGAAGCCTGGGGGTGTCACCCCTGCAGGCGTTGACCGTCAAATCGAAGGATCGGCCGCATCGCCTGGGGCTCGACCTGCTTGGTCGCGGCGATTTTGAATACGCCCGCCTTTACGGCGCGCATGACCGGACCTGGATCGAGGCACGCAACGCTTCGCTCAAGACGGGCGACAACAATCTTTTGGAAATTCGTGTGCCGGCAGGGGAGCAAACCGTTCGCAGTGGTATGAAGGTTTTCGAGCGAGTTATCACATTGTCCAATCCCGCGACGGTCAGCGGCCGAATCAAGGTAGATGGAGATGTCAGGGTCCGATTTCTGCTGCAGCGACGTCGCGCGACGGAAACGCTCGAGGATGCATTGGTCGGTGGCCCCATCAGGCAGATTGGCGTGGCCCTGATCCCGCGCAGGAGGCGTTCAGCTTGTGCCCTCAAGTCGCGGTATGGCAGAGTGCCTGCAGAGGGCACATCATGTATTCCTTGCGCTTCTTGAGGTTTCAACACCTTTAATTACTAACAAGAATAATAACGGGGAAGCGAGTTGATCACCGCATCCAGACCGGGTGAGCCACCGGTCAATCGGGAAATCAAGACGTACCAACGCATTGGTCGGATACTCGGCCCGGCAGTCTTCGCGTTGATGTTCGCAACAGAACATTGGCAGGAAACGATGTCACCGCAGGCTTGGCGGGTTGCCGCTGTCGGAATCTGGATGGCGATCTGGTGGGCCACCGAAGCCATCCCTGTATTTGTGACCGCGTTCCTGCCGATCGTCGCTTTTGCACCGCTCGGTATTGCTCCAATACGCGATGCAGCCGCGCCTTACGCGAATCCGATCATCTACCTGTTCCTGGGCGGATTCATCATGGCGCTCACGCTCGAGAAATGGCACCTGCATAAACGTATAGCGCTGGCGATTCTGGATCGCGTAGGAACAAACGGGCGGCGACTGATCGGCGGTTTCATGTTCGTTTGCGCCCTGCTGAGCATGTGGATGACAAACACGTCCACGACGATGATGCTATTGCCGATCGTCCTGAGTGTTTCATCGGTGATACGTGACAGTGCCGGAGATCTGACCGCCAAAGAGCGCCACCAATTCCAGGTGGCAATGCTGCTGGGCCTCGCCTACTCAGCGAGCATCGGCGGCCTCGCAACACTTATCGGAACGCCACCGAATGCGCTGCTGGTTGGTTTCATGGCTGAAAACTACGGCATCCAGATCAGCTTCGCGCGCTGGATGCTGGTTGGCTTGCCGATTACTTTCATAATGTTACCGATCGCCTGGTTCGTGCTGACGCGCATCGTTTTTAAAGTGAATATCCCTGCCAGTGAGGCGGTCGAAAAGCATTTACACAGAATGCGCGAAGAAATGGGTCCGATGACGACACCGGAAAAGCGGGTCGCGATAGTTTTCGGTGCCGTGATCTTTAGCTGGATGATGGGACGGCCTATTGCCGAGTGGTTCGGACTAACCGGCATTTCCGATTCGGGCATCGTGATGACCGCCGCTATCCTGCTGTTCATGCTGCCGAGCGGTGATCGCTCTCAGCCGCAGTTGATGACCTGGCATGACGCGAGCCGTTTGCCCTGGGGCGTGTTGATCCTGTTCGGGGGCGGCCTGAGCCTGGCGGCGGCCGTATCGGATTCGGGGCTGGCTTTGTGGCTCGGTGAGGGATTGGCGCCCTTGAATTCACTCGGCACAGCCGTTCTCGTCGTCGCGGCCGTCACCCTGGTCATATTTCTGACGGAACTCACGAGCAATCTCGCGACCACCGCGACGTTGTTGCCGGTTGTAGGCGCGATTGCGCTGCAGGCAGGTGTGCCGCCGATCGTGCTGACCGTGCCGATTACAATCGCCGCAAGCTGCGCTTTCATGCTGCCCGTGGCGACCCCGCCCAATGCCATCGTTTTCGCGACGGGCACCATCAGCATTCCGGAAATGGTAAGGGCAGGGTTCGCTCTGAACCTGCTCGGAATCGTCATGGTGACAGTGATTTCGCTGTCTGCGGCGCCCTGGCTGCTGACATAAAGGTTGTTCGTACAAACCGGTAGGGACAAAAGGTGTGTTTTCGGTGAGAATATTTATGAATTGCGCGTGTACGCGCGTATTTGACTATGGTGGCGTTAATAACAATAAAGTTGTACCAAACCCTTCGAATTGAAGACGCCCGACACCCATCGCTGGCCGGCACCTATCTCGCGGCCTGTACCTTTTTTGCCGCGCTTTACGACCAGTCGCCCGAAGGCCTTCTGTATGACGCCGGGCTGGGTCAAGACACCGCCCTGTACCTGCAGCGGGCGGCCTGGAAAACGGTACAGGAGTATGCCAAGCGCTGAACGCCGCCATTTATCCAAATATAGTAGTAAATGCTAATTTATAGACAACTAAATTAGTATCATCTATATTGGTTGCAGCACATGGATACAGGCGGGTGGCGATGATGACTCCTGGCGAAAAAAGACCCGGAAACGAGGGACCTGTTATCCCGCCGGCCAGCCAGATGCAGGTGCATGCGTCCGACGCGGCGGGCCTGATGAAGGCACTAGGCAATGAGAGCCGCCTGATGATCCTGTGCATGCTGGCCGAAGGCGAGCGCTCCGTGAGTGATCTCAACGAGAACATTCCGCTGAGCCAGTCGGCACTCTCGCAACAACTGGCGCGGCTCCGACGACAGGGGCTGGTCAAGACACGCCGTGAATCGCAGGCGATTTTTTACGCCCTCGCCGATGGGCCGGCGGACCGGGTAATTCAACTTTTGCATGACATTTATTGTGGCACCGCGGTTTGCGCGGAAAAGGACAAACACTCATGAGTACGGAATTTGGATTTGGCAAACCAGTTGACCTGTCGTTTGATGACGCGATCAAGACTGTCACGGGGGAACTCGAAAAAGAAGGATTCGGCGTGCTGTCAGATATTGACGTTGCGGCCAAAATGAAAGCGAAACTCGACAAAGACATGCCACCGTATCGAATTCTCGGGGCCTGTAACCCGGCGCTCGCCTACCAGGCGATCACGGCGGTCGAAGACATTGGTTTGTTATTGCCCTGCAACGTCCTCGTTCGCGAAGACGCGGCGGGAAAGGTTCATGTGGACTTCATGGATCCGCAAAGCGTATTGTCGCTCGTTGACGATTCGCGTGTGGCGCCGCTGGCTGTCGAGGTCAAAGGCAAACTGCAGCGCGTACTCGCCGCACTCTGAACGCGACACGGAGAAACCTGGAACGTGACTATTTTTCGTACGGCTTTGATCGCCCTTGCGCTGCTGCTAATCGCGTGTGCAAACCACGAAGGGCTCTACGAGCCAGAATGCATCGCGTATGAAGGCGACAGGATCGAACTGAAGGACGGCCGTTTCGAATGGCGCAGGTTCACCGATGAACGCTTCGTCGATAAAGACGGCACCAGCGTGAATTCGTTTCCCGGCTTTCCGAAGAGTGGCACCTATCGGATAGCGTCCGGACGCCTGGAGCTCGTCACCGATAAGAACGAGCGCCTGGACGACTGGTTTGTTGTTGTGCGCGCGGAGCAGCACTATTTGTTGACCACCAGCCAGCATGACACCTTTCTTGAAAGCGAAAAACTGCCTGACTGTGCGCTGCGACTGACAGTAGCGGGTTCCTAGGCATTTTTTGCCGGCCCGGCGAGAAGTTGCTGAAAATGAGAACCAGCGCTCGCTTTACGGGGCTCTGTCGCCAATATGCGACGACGCATGCCCTGTTTCGGCACCCGATTTTCTGCAAAGCTGGAATACTGGCAAAACCAGTGTTTGGGTGCACGGATGCGAACCTACATTTTGAGAGTTGTGGCGGCGTTCTTCGGATTGTTGTCGTTGCTGACGACGACGCACGCGGATGACGGCATAAGAATCGATCATCGAGAGCCGCTTGAACAGCTGCGTATGGCATACCCGACGTCCTCGGGCCAACTGAAGCCGGGCGCAGAGGCGCGGTCGCTTCAGTTTGTTGCTCTTGGCAAGCATTTCGATATCAACCTCGAGGTCAACCGGGCCCTTCTCGACGCCGCGCAGCGTGGGCAACTCGACGGCCGTTACGAAATCTACCGTGGCGACATAGCCGGCGTATCGAACTCATGGGTGCGGCTGGTCATCGCTGATGGTGTGCCGCGTGGCATGCTATGGGATGGCACCGAACTGCTGGCAATCGATGTCGAAAAAGATACTGCGACGGGCATTGAAAAGGCTTTCATTTATCGCCTTAGCGATCTGCACATCCCTCCGGGCGCGCTGAGTTGTTCCGAAATAGGAGCCGTGAAGAATGCCGGAGAGCTTGCCAAGGCCGTGCTGTCGGAGGTGACAGGGAGCGTTGCACAGGGCCCCGGGGCGACGTCACAAATCGACTTCGCTGTAATCGGCGACTACGAATTTACGAGTGCCCAGCTATTGGATGCAGGCGCTGAACTCACGACTCGCATGAACAACGTCGACGGCATATTCAGCATGCAGCTCGGTGTGCAGCTCAACGTCAATCGCATCGATACATTTGCAGCAAACAATGACCCTTTCACCGATGAATCAGATTCCAGCCTGTTGCTGGATGAACTGACTGACTATCGATCCTCAACGCCCGCGCAATATGCCAATGGACTGACGCATCTCTTCACGGGGCGGGACCTCGATACGACCACGGTTGGTATCGCGTATTCCGGAGCACTGTGCAGCCGGGGATTCGGTGCCGGTCTCACGCAGGGTACCCACGGCGTGACGATGGACAGCCTGATCGCTGCACACGAGATCGGCCACAACTTCGGTGCGCCGCATGACGGCACCAGCGGCTCAGCCTGCGAGTCCGAAACGGGCGATTTCCTCATGGCGCCGCGGCTAAACGGTAGCGACCAGTTCTCGGCCTGCAGCATCACGGAAATGCAGGACGACGTGAATCGCGCGCGCGCGTCGTGCATTTCCCCAATGCCGGGCACCGACACCGCTATAGTCGCTGGCGGTCAGCCGGCTGCAGTTCTTCTGGGAGACACGGCAACCGTGACGTTTGATGCGAACAGCATTGGCACGGACGATGCGAGCGGTGTCAATGTCGATGTCACGATCCCGGCCGGTGTGAACCTGAGTTCGGTGTCGGCGACTGCCGGTAGTTGCACGAGTGGCGCGGGCACAGCAAATTGTGCGATTGGCTCAGTTGCTGCGGGCTCCGGCGAAACCGTCACCGTAACGGCACAAACCACGGCCGTGGGCGATTCCGATTTTGTAGCGAACATAACGGCCGATACAGACGCCAATGGCAACAACAACCAGGCGACGGTTCGGGTCACGGTCAGCACGGCGGTCGACCTGATTGCCACCGCGGCAGCTACAGCCCAGGTTGCACTCAATGCAAGCGCGACTATCCGCCCGAGCGTTGAAAATCGGTCGTCTATCGCAGCGACAAACGTCACGCTGACCGTAACTCCGAACGCCGGCATCAGCATCGACACTGCGAGCTGGCCGCCGGGTAGCTGCAGTATCGACAGCAACGTAGTGAGCTGCCAGGCCGGCAGCCTCGCGGCACAATCGAACAACACCCTGCAATTGGGGATTACCGGCACAAGCGACGGAAGCCAGTCTTATTCGCTGTCGGTTAGTGCTGCCGAGACGGATCGCGCGCCGTCGAACAACAGCGCCAGCGGCCAGGTCAACGTAGGTACTGTCGTGACTAACGCGCCCGACGATAGCGGGGGCGGCTCGATCGGCTGGCCGTCGCTGCTGTTCCTGATACTGTCCGCGATGCTGATGCGCGCGGCAATCAGGTGGTCCGCGGCTGGTCCGGTTTGCCCTCGGGATGGCCGAGCAGGATCTTGCATAGACCGATCCATGCCGGACTGAGCATCAGGCTGATGGCGATTACCGCAACGATCAAACGGTAGTCGTCGTCGGGCAAAATTTTCTCTGTGTGTGCCAGTGCAGCAAGTATAAAGCTGAATTCGCCGATCTGTGACAGCAGTGCGCCGGCATATCCTGCGCCAGCAGGACGACGAGTACGTTTTGTCCGGCTTGCGTATCGAGTTCGTTCCAGTCCTTCAGCAGCTTTAGTACGACGGCCGTGCTGCTTAAACTGATGACGAAGCCGAGGATTATGATTTTCGACCACGACCACTCATAAAACAGTGCAATCGCCCATACTGCTGCAATCGTCACGGCGACCTGCAGGATGACGCCAAAAATCGCCAGCCGCCAGCGACTGAGGAGACTGCCGGGCGAGGCTTCCATGCCAATGAAAAACAGCAATACGATCAGGCCGAGTCCACCGATGCGGCCAATCAGGTCAGGGTCCTGCAGCAGGCCGAGACCGTAAGGGCCGATCAGCAGCCCGGCGATGAGGTAACCCACGATCTGAGGCTGCCGCAACGCTCGCATCGCGAAACCGATAAGGAGAATAGCGAGGATGGCGCCGACTATAGTCATCTGTGCGATATCAGCGAATATTGACTGGCAGCTAACGGCCAGAAGCGGCCATCATAGAAATCTGTCGCCGTTCCGATTCCTCCAGCGGGCAAGCAACGTCCCAACGATTATCGCGATACCGATAATAAGCCCGATGAAAAGGAAAATCGCGACGCTTGTGCCTAGAGACCACATTCTCAACCCTCAACGCGAACGTAGCGAAAGATTACCAATGAAAGATCACCACTCGATTATTGCATTTGTGTGGCTGCAATGGGTCAGTAGCCGAAATTCTACCTCAGAACACCGGGGTGGCTGGTTCCGGCCAAAGGCGGGCGATTCATCTTTAACCCAGACCGATTCGCCGCGCTACACCAGCTTTTGTTTCCCTTGAGCAACAAAGTCCTGATATCCGCGCGTGGATTTCGCGCTGGCAGGCGTCGATGACACGGGCGCCTCTTAGCGGCTTAATCAGCCTCAGGTTTCTCGTCACATTCCTGGTAGCACTTTTTCAAAATGGACTTGCAGTGCTTTATGCATTCCGACTTAGCCTTCGGTTCCACCCAGTTGCAGCTCTTGATGCAGCAATTGTGCTCCGTAAGACACCTTTCCAAACAATCGCTTCGCTCATCGACTACACAATCATCTTGGTAATCCGAGTTCATTGGTGGTGTCTCGGATGCGAGTGTATGGCTCGCAAAACTGCCAAGCACCATAGCAACAACGATGAGCATTACTTTCATACTGCTTTTCATATCAGCCCTTCTGTTGATGCTTATTCGTTTCCAGCTCTCGCCAGATTTGTCCTTATCAGAGCAATTTTCTCACCGAGAGAAAAGCATTCAATTCGGCGATGTACGTAAGGTCCGGATTGGGTCATTGGCGGACGTATTCGACGTTTCTAGCTCAATGGCAGCTTTGCGGCGTATAGCGGACGCTCGAACTAGCCGCCACAGCGCGCCAACATCATCAGTACGATCACACCGATAATCGAACCGACGTAGACCTTCATAGACACCGTCTTTCCTTCCATACTTGCCATCGCATCGGAAGCCCCTTTCTTGACACCGGCGAGTGGGTCATCGGGCGCTTTCGTGAATTTCGGACCGCTTGGCTCACTCTGTTCTGGTGCAGGATCTTTCTCTGGCATTTCATTTGCAGGCGCTTTAGTAGTTTCGTTCTTCTTGTCATCGCTCACGAGTTGGTCTCCAATGGTTTTGAGCCGGTACGACTTTGGGTGAGGACCTATTTTGCCACACGCTGGCCGGGCTATAGTAAGTGAAAGATCGCTTCCAGGGCGAAAGCGGCTTCTTTTGTTTTGTAGCGGCGCAAGGCTCGCCCTCGCAAGTGACGCCGAGCCTTTCCCTTTCTCCAGGTATTTGGCAGTTCCGCGGGTCGAGCAATACGTGACCAAATCATAGAATTATGACTATTCACCTTGACCTATACATATATTATGCATATCTTCGATCATGAGCAT
>CAMYIS010000115.1 GCA_947258485.1 uncultured Woeseiaceae bacterium | reverse complement strand
AAACGAATAGCGTTTCATCGTGATATCAATTTCGTTGGCAATGCAAAGTTTTTGGAATCGTTCAGATTCTTGGTCGCCCTGCTCGACGGCCAACAAATTAGGTTTTTGTAATGTCCGCTTTGGGTCAGAAGCCGTCATTCTACATCAGACCGGGCGACCGGCTGGAATCAGCCAAAAGCGGTCATTCGGAAGGACCTCCATCGTCCACATCGGGTTAAACAAGAACCACTGACCTTGGATAGAGTAAGCTTGTTTCTCTTAGGTGTTTCCAGAAGGGCGCATTATGAAAATCACCGTTGATCTCAAAATGAAGCGACTTCTTACAGTCGCCGAAATCAAGGGAGACCTTGATGCAACCCTGATTGCGGAGTCTGCCACGAGGGCATTTGTGAAGAAGATGCTTGTGAATTCATTCAAAAAGAGCAAACTCAGCGGCACCGTCTTATTCGACGACGAACAAGTAACACTCTGATCACGAATGCCACCAATGGCACCAATGGCACCAACGCATTTCCGTTCTGAAGGAGCGGTTTCGTTGAATAAGGTTAGAGGTCTCACTATGTCCGCTTCGGGTCAGTAGCAGCCTCTCCCAACCCTACCAGCCTGGCGGCCGGCTGCCTGGTTCAAATAGGGTTGTTGGGTGGTTAGTCGGCAGACGCGCTGCACTTCCAGCATGCCGCAAACTGCCCCTCGTTTTCCTCGCCGCATTTCTTGCACCGCCACGATGCACTCGGGCTCTCTGAATCCACCGATGTAATAAGCTGCGTCGCCCGATCAAAGTCGAGGTCGTTGATCACCCAGAGTTCCGGCCAGGTCTCGACGAACGGCATTTCACCCATGATCGAGCCGAGATGCTCATTACGAATTTGCGTCGGAATGCCTTCGGCCGCCAGCAGGTTCTTGTAATGATTGATCGTGATCAGCGAATCCGCCGATGTCAGCTTTTTCATTGGCCGATCAGGGACCGCAGGTAGGGCTGCGGGTCGTCCCCGCGCTCCAGCACTTCAACGAGTGCCGAGCCGACGATCGCGCCGGCCGCATGTTTGCCCACGGCCACGACGTCCCCGCGCGCACGTATGCCGAAGCCCGCACACACGGGCAGGGACGACAGGCTTGCGACCTTATCGAGGTACTGCGTGAGGTCGGCCGGAAGCCCGGCATCGCCACCGGTTATTCCCGTGATGGTCACGGCATACACGAAGCCACGCGATGCGTCGCAAAGCGTTTGCAGTCGTTTTTCGGGTGTTGCAGGCGTCACGAGTTGAATAAGACCGAGACCTTTTGCTTCCAGTGCAGTACGCAAGTCGGCGCTCTCTTCGAACGGCAGGTCCGGAACGATGAAGCCGCAGACACCGGCAGCTAACGCCCGATCCGCAAGTTTGTCGTAGCCGAATGCAAGCAGCGGGTTCAGGTAAGACATCATGACCAATGGTGCATCGATCTCGCTGCTGGCCGAGTCCAGCTGATCGAAAATCCATTTCAGGCTGACTCCCTGTCGCAGCGCCTCGAAACTCGAGCGCTGAATGGTCATGCCGTCAGCCATCGGGTCGGAAAACGGAATGCCGAGTTCCACAACATCACCGACCGCTGCAATCGCTTTTAACGTGCCGATGAAATCATCGGGCTTCGGATAACCCGCCGTTATGAATGGTACCAGCGCGGGCCGACCGGATTGTGTCGCAGCAGCGATGGCTGCAGTAATGCGTTCATGCCCCTGCATGGCTACGGGTCCTCGCCGGGTACTTGGTCAACGTCGGCATGTCCTTGTCGCCGCGCCCGGAGTTGCCTATCAATATTCGCTTGCCGGGATGCTCTTTTGCGTATTCTTTCGCCGCGGCGAAAGCATGCGATGTCTCGAGTGCAGTGAGTATGCCCTCGCTCGCACACAGTTCTTCCAGTGCTTCGAGCGCCTCGTCATCCGTCGCCGAAATATATTTGACGCGACCGGTTGCCTGCAGCAGCGCATGTTCGGGTCCCACGCCCGAATAATCGAGGCCTGCCGAGATCGAGTGTGTCTCCTGCACCTGGCCGTCGTCGTCCTGCAGGATGATCGTGTAAGAGCCCTGCAACACACCTGGCGTCCCGGTCGCGAGCGTCGCTGCGTTCTGCCCGAGGCCGTTACCCGTGCCGCCCGCCTCGACGCCGATAAGCTCGATGTCGTCGCCGAGCAGTGGATAGAAAAGACCGATGGCGTTTGACCCGCCGCCGACACAGGCGAACGCAACGTCGGGCAAGCCGCCCGCGATATCGATCATTTGCTGCCGTGCTTCCTCTCCGATGACCGCCTGCAGCTCACGCACGAGGTACGGATACGGGTGCGCCCCGACCGCCGATCCCAACAGGTAGTAAATGCCCTCCGGATCCGCGCCTCATCGATGGCAGCCCGCAAGGTCTTGTCACCGGATTCCACGGCAACGACTTCTGCACCGAGCCGACGCATGCGATCGACGTTCGGCGACTGGCGCTCCATGTCGACGGCACCCATGTACACGCTGCACGGAAGCCCGACTCGCGCGCAAGCAGCAGCCGATGCAACGCCGTGTTGCCCGGCGCCGGTCTCGGCGATGACGCGTTTGGCGCCCAGCCGTTTCGCGAGGATCGCCTGGCCGATTGCGTTGTTGATCTTGTGCGCGCCCGTGTGCGCAAGGTCTTCCCGCTTCAGCCAGACGTCGGCGCCCCAGCTCTCGCTGAGCCGCGGCGCATACGTCAGCGCGGTTGGACGCCCGACCCACTCGTGCAGTTCCTTTCGAAACTCGGCCTGAAACGATGCGTCATGCAAATGCTCGCGCACGCCAGCTTCGAGTCGCTCGAACGCCGGCACCAGTGTTTCCGGCACGTAACGACCACCGAACGGACCGAATCGACCGCGCTCGTCGGGCAGCTCGCCGCGGATGGCCGCATCGAGAAGTGCTGATGCCTCGTCGGCTTGCAGCAATCCACTCATAGATTTTTCTCCGCGGCTTTCGCCGCACTGATGAATTCTTTAATTAACTGCGTGTCTTTCTTGCCGGGTGCCGATTCGACGCCGCTCGACACGTCAACGCCGGATGGCTTTACCGTCTGTATGGCCGCCGCAACGTTGTCCGGGCCTAGCCCACCGGCCAGGACCATGCCACCCGATCTCGCCAGGTCGGCGGCCGCCGACCAGTTGACGGTCTCTCCCCGACCGCTTTTTGGTCCTTCATACACCCAGGTGCCTGCGGCAGCGGGTCCTGATTGACCTTCACGATAGACGGGCCAGCGCTCGACAGACGCGGGTACCTCGAGACCATCAAAGTCGCCCGCATCTGTCTGCAGGACGTCGGGTTCGAACTGCTCGAGTACGCGCTGCCATTCATCGCTCGTCGGATGCAGCATGACCGCAACGCGCTTCACGTTAGGCGGCACGGCGTCGCTGATTGATCGCGCAAGCTCGGGCGTGACCTTGCGGGAGGATTCGGCGAACACAAATCCGAGCGCTCCGGCGCCAGCTTCAACGGCCGCAGCAACGTGTCGTTTGTCGCGCAGCCCGCAGATCTTGATGAGCAGGCTCATGCCGCCACCCGCGCGCTGCCCGCATTACGCATGGCCGCTACCAATGCCGCGGGATCGTCGCTTCGCATCAGCGCCGTTCCGACCAGCGCGAGGCGGTATCCGTAGCTTGCGACTTTCGCGGCGTCGTCAGCAACGCGTAGCCCACTCTCGGCAACACAGCGCCCGTTTGGCAACAGTGGCGCGAGTTTTCGCAGCCGCTCGTTATCGACCTCGAGTGAGCGGAGGTTACGGGTATTGACGCCAAACAGCAGCTGACCGGACTCGGCTCGTTCGAAATCGCCGGCGTTGTCCATGAGCATTGATGATCGCGCCAGGTCGTTTTCGTCAAAAGACTCGAGCAACACGAACATGCCGTGTTGCCAGGCAACGTCGAGCATCTCGCGGAGCTTGTCATCGGACAACAGTGCGGCGATCAGGAGCACGCCACTCGCGCCGGCTTTGCGGGCTTCGTGTATTTGCACGGGTTCGACCAGGAAATCTTTTCGCATGACGGGTGTACCCGGCACGGCCGCGACGACCTCTTCGAGGTGCGCGAGGTCGCCATCGAAGCGGCTTGGTTCCGTAAGGACGGATATCGCGGCCGCGCCACCCGCTGCATAGCTTACCGCCTGGTTAACGCGACTCCGGTTTGTTGCTTTGAGCGCTCCTTCGGCCGGCGAGCGCTCCTTTATTTCAGCTATCACATCGAAGTCGCCAAGCACGAGCGGCACGACGGGTTTGTTGAAGTCTGCCGACGAGAATTTCGACGATACCGCCGCCGCTCGCTCGGCACTACCCGCCGCCATGCTTTGCAGAAAATCGCTCATGAGCTCGCAAAATGTTCGCGCATTTTCTGCAGGAACGCTGCAGCGCGACCATCGTCGATTGCGGCTGCGGCCTTCGCCACTCCGTCGACGGCATCTTTTGCATCGCCCTGCACCTCGAGTACGAGCGATGTGCCCATCAACAGCGCGTCCCGGTGAGCGCCCTTGTCCTCTCCTGTGAATACCCGGATCAACTCCCTTGCGTTGTGTTCCGCGTCGCCGCCCTCGAGGTCCTCGGGTTGGCATCGCTCGAGCCCGTAATCTTCAGGCGAGCGCTTCGTCTCGGTGACAGATCCTGGCCGCACGTCGTACAACCAGAAATCGCCCGCCGGCGTCGCTTCGTCCCATCCCGGTTCGCCGTGTACAACGAAAGCCCGCTCCAATGGCATGCCGGCCAGCGTATCGGCCATCAGTTTCGCAGCCTCTTTGCTAAAGGCGCCGATGAGCTGAAATGGAGGAGCCGCCGGATTGGTCAGCGGGCCAAGGATATTGAATACGGTCCGAACCGACAGCGCGCCCCGGATCGGTACCACGGCCTTCATTGCAGGATGGTAGGCCGGCGCGAACAGGAACGTGAAGTTCGTTGCCTCGAGACAGGCGACGGCTTCTTTTTCGCGCAACGGCAGCGGCATGCCCAGGCACTCGAGCATGTCCGCGCTGCCCGAGCGGCTCGAGACCGATCGGTTACCGTGCTTGACGACCCGCGAACCAACGGCGGCGGCCAGCAGTCCGGTTCCCGTCGAGAGATTCAGGCTGCCGGAGCCGTCACCGCCGGTACCGACCGTGTCGACCGTTGGCGCGCCTGCGGGAATCTCCGGATGCAATGCGAGCTCCCGCATCGCCGTGGCGAAACCGCGTATCTCGTCGGCCGTTTCGCCTTTGGCACGCAGGCCCGCGAGCAGCGCTCCGGCCAAAGCCGACGGCAGCTCGCCTTCGGCAAGCTTGTGCATCAGTTCGTAGGCTTCGCGCTCCGTTAGCGCATGGCCATCGAGCAGGCGGTCCAGCAGATGGCTGTATTCCTTGTCCATCATTGAGTC
>CAMYIS010000114.1 GCA_947258485.1 uncultured Woeseiaceae bacterium | reverse complement strand
GAACAGATGCGGGTCGGTAAGGTGCAGAATCCGTATCAATTCGCCATCGGCTGCATCAGGGTTCGCTTCGATACGCGGGGTCCTCGCGGCGCTTCACACGGTCGTTAACAGGCGTTAGTAACGGTAATGCTCTGCCTTGTACGGACCGTCCTTCTCGACACCAATGTACTTGGCCTGTTCATCGGTCAACTCCGTGAGCTTGGCACCCACTCGTCCCAGGTGCAGTCGCGCGACTTTTTCGTCGAGATGCTTGGGCAAGACGTAGACCGAGTTTTCATACTGGTCGCCATTGTGCCATAGCTCGATCTGGGCAAGGACCTGGTTCGTGAATGAGTTGGACATCACGAAGCTCGGGTGGCCGGTGCCGCAGCCGAGGTTCACGAGTCGACCCTCGGCGAGCAGGATAAGGCGCTTGCCGTCCGGAAATATGATGTGGTCTACCTGTGGCTTGATGTTTTCCCACTCGTATTTCTTAAGGTAGGCGACATCGATTTCATTGTCGAAATGACCGATGTTGCAGACAATAGCCTGGTCGCGCATGCGGTCCATTTGCGGGCCGGTGACAACATGGTAATTGCCCGTCGCCGTCACAACGATGTCGACCTTGTCGCAAACGTCGTCGAAGTCGACAACGGGAAAGCCTTCCATCGCGGCTTGCAGAGCGCAGATCGGATCGACTTCGGTGACCCACACAATGGCGCCAAGAGACCTCAGCGACTGCGCGGAACCTTTGCCGACGTCGCCAAAGCCGCAGACGACAGCGACCTTGCCGGCAACCATGACGTCGGTTGCGCGCTTGATGCTATCGACCAGGGACTCACGGCAGCCATACAGGTTGTCGAATTTGGATTTGGTCACCGAGTCGTTGACGTTGAACGCGGGGCACATCAGCGAACCGTCGGCCATCATGTCGTACAGGCGTTTGACGCCAGTCGTCGTTTCCTCGGACAAGCCCTTGATGCCCTCCATGATTTCGGGATATTTCTCATGCATGACCATGGTAAGGTCGCCGCCGTCGTCGAGGATCATGTTCGGCTGCCAGCCATCCGGACCGTTGATGGTCTGCTCGACGCACCACCAGTACTCGTCCTCGCTCTCCCCTTTCCAGGCGAATACCGGGATTCCGGCCGCAGCAATTGCCGCCGCGGCGTGGTCCTGGGTAGAGAAAATATTGCAGGACGACCAGCGGATATCCGCACCGAGTTCTTTCAGCGTCTCGATAAGCACGGCCGTCTGAATGGTCATGTGCAGGCAGCCGGTCAGGCGCACACCTTTCAGCGGCAGCTTGCCCTTGTATTCCTCGCGCAGTGCCATGAGTCCCGGCATTTCGGTCTCGGCAATGGCGATTTCCTTGCGGCCCCAGTCGGCGAGCGCAATGTCGGCCACTTTGTAGTCATTTTTCTGAATAGCAACAGCTTCGCTGCTCATGGTGTTTCTCCAGGTTGAGTTCAGTTCAGGCCGCTGCGTCTTTAAGTGCTGCGGCTTTGTCGGTGCGTTCCCAGCTGAGATCGAGATCTTCCCGGCCGAAATGCCCGTAGGCGGCTGTCTGCTTGTAGATCGGCTTAATCAGGTCAAGCATGTTCAGAATGCCATACGGCGTCAGATCGAAGTGTTCGCGGATCAGTTCCGTCAATTTTGTATCGGAAATGTTCTTTGCGACGTATCGGGCGGCGTAGGCGGCCGAACGGTCGACTTTCGACGGATCCTTGCCCGAGAATGCGCCGCCACCGTGGCGGGCAGAACCGCCATAAGTATCGACGATGATCTTGCGTCCGGTCAGGCCACAGTCGCCCATCGGCCCACCGATATGGAAGCGCCCGGTCGGGTTGATGTGGTATTTCGTATCGGCGCTGATGAGTTCGGCCGGGATGATCGGTTTGATGATCTCCTCCATGACGCCTTCACGCAGGTCGGCCATGGAAACATCGGCTGCATGCTGTGATGAGACAACGATCGCATCTACGGCGACCGGCTTCGCATTTTTGTAAACAAATGTGACCTGGCTTTTCGCGTCGGGACGCAGGTAGGGCAGAGTGCCGTTCTTGCGAACTTCGGCCTGGCGCCTGACGAGGCGGTGGGAATAGGTGATCGGCGCCGGCATAAGCACGTCGGTTTCGTTGGTCGCGTATCCGAACATGAGTCCCTGGTCGCCGGCACCCTGCTGTTCGGGCGTTTCACGATCTACGCCCTGATTGATATCAACGGACTGCTTGCCGATGGCGTTGAGCACGGCACAGGATGCGCCGTCGAAGCCCTTTTCGGAGCTGTCATAGCCAATGTCGAGGACTGTGTCGCGTACGATGTCTTCGATGTCGACCCAGGCGGAGGTCGTGATTTCACCCGCGACAATCGCGACGCCGGTCTTGACCATGGTCTCACAAGCCACGCGGGCTTTCGGATCCTCGATGATTATGGCATCGAGGATTGCGTCCGAGATCTGGTCGGCAATCTTGTCGGGGTGGCCTTCGGACACAGATTCCGAGGTGAACAGGAAGGTATCAGTCATGGTATTCGGCATTCTCATTTTTTTGGGTCGCGCATTGTAGCTTGATGCGGCCCCCTATAACAGGGAAAATGCCCGCCTCGCGAAAGCGTACTTCGCACCCACAATAAAGGCCGCCAGGCCAGCGACAAGAAAGGTTTTCATGTCAAATAAGGCAGCAATCGCCGGCCAGCCCGCCCGGCGAGATCTCGCGAATGCGATCAGAGCCCTGAGTATGGATGCCGTACAGGCAGCCAATTCGGGCCACCCCGGCGCCCCGATGGGCATGGCGGACATCGCCGAAGTCCTGTGGAACGATTACTTGCGACATAATCCGGCGAACCCTCAGTGGGCGAATCGCGACCGCTTCGTGTTGTCGAATGGTCATGCTTCGATGCTGCTCTACAGCCTGTTGTATCTCACGGGCTACGAGGATTTCCCGATCGAGCAGCTCAGGAATTTCCGCCAGTTGGGCTACAGAACCGCGGGCCATCCCGAATACGAACGCGGTGGGCCGATCGAGACGACCACGGGTCCGCTGGGTCAGGGCATCACGAATGCCGTTGGCATGGCAATGGCGGAGAAAATGCTTGCGGCCGAGTTCAATCGCAAGGGACACGAGATCGTCGATCACAAGACCTGGGTCTTCCTGGGCGACGGCTGCCTCATGGAAGGTATCTCGCACGAGGCGTGTTCGCTGGCGGGAACCTTGAAGCTCGGCAAGCTGATCTGCTTTTACGACGACAACAACATCTCGATCGATGGCGAGGTTGATGCCTGGTTTACTGACGACACGGCCGCGCGGTTCGAATCCTACGGCTGGCACGTAATCGACAACATTGACGGACATGACGGCGCCGAAATTACGGCTGCTATTGAGGCGGCGATCGCGGACGAGGATCGGCCGACGATAATTTGCTGCAAGACAATTATCGGGTTTGGTGCGCCCCACAAGCAGGGTACGGCCGCGACGCACGGTGCGCCGCTGGGCGATGACGAAGTCGCCGCGGCTCGAAAACAGCTGGGCTGGGATTCGCCGCCCTTCGAGATACCGGAAGACATTGCGACAGCATGGGATGGCAAACGGCAGGGCGCCGCCGATGAAACGGAGTGGAACAGCACGTTTGCTGCGTACAACGCCGAGCACCCCGAACTCGCGGCCGAATTCGCACGCCGCATGGCCGACAAGCTGCCGCAGAATTGGGGTGAGTACGCCAGCCAAGCGATCGCCGACATCGACGCGGCTGGCGAAAGCATGGCAACACGCAAAGCATCCCTTGTCGCGCTGAACGCATTTGCACCGGTACTACCGGAACTCGTCGGCGGGTCGGCTGACCTCACAGGTTCCAACCTGACCAAGCACAGCGGATCGAAGCCGATATCGGGTGATGACGGCGCCGGCAACTACATCTGGTTCGGCGTGCGGGAATTCGGCATGACCGCGATCTGCAACGGCATATCGCTGCACGGTGGTTTCATTCCCTACGCCGGAACGTTTCTCACGTTTTCCGACTACGCCCGCAATGCGCTTCGTATGGCGGCCCTCATGAAGGCGCAAAACATACTCGTTTACACGCACGACTCGATCGGCCTTGGTGAGGATGGACCGACGCACCAACCCGTGGAACACACCGCGTCCTTGCGCCTGATGCCCAACATGAGCGTTTGGCGACCCTGCGACACGGTCGAGACGGCGGTCGCCTGGCGTTACGCGATCGAGCGGCAGGACGGACCCACGAGCCTCGTTTTGACGCGCCAGGGCCTGCCGTTTCAACCGCGCACCGGCGCACAACTATCAGACATTGCGCGCGGTGGATACGTATTGAAGGACACCAGCGGCACACCTGATATTGTCTTTATCGCGACAGGCTCGGAAGTTACGCTTGCGGTTTCCGCGGCGGATGCGCTGGGGGCGGACGGTATCCAGGCACGTGTCGTGTCAATGCCATGCACCGATGCCTTCGAGGCACAGGATGCGGGCTACCGCGAATCGGTATTGCCTGCGGACGTGACCGCACGGGTAGTTATCGAGGCAGGCGTTAGCGATGGCTGGTGGCGTTATGCGGGTGCAAAGGGCAGGGTAGTCGGGCTGGATCGCTTTGGCGAGTCGGCGCCGGCAGGCGAATTGTTTGAACATTTCGGCTTCTCGACCGACAACGTGGTCGCGGTAGCGAAAGACGTATTGACCTAGAAACAAATTTACTTATCTTCAGGAGAAAAGCATGACGATCAAGGTTGGCATTAACGGGTACGGGCGCATTGGCCGCAACATGGTGCGCGCAGTCCACGAGTTAGGCCGCACTGGCGAATTCGACGTTGTTGCCCTGAACGACCTGGGCGACGCGAATACCAACGCGCATCTGACGCGTCGCGATACAGCGCACGGTAATTTCCCGGGCACGGTCGAAGTCGACGGCGACGACATCATCGTCAACGGCGATCGAATCAAGGTGTTCGCCGAGCGTGACCCGGCCAAATTACCCTGGGGTGACCTGGGCGTCGACGTTGTGTTCGAGTCAACCGGACTTTTCCGCACTCGCGAGACGGCCGGAAAACACATTGCAGGCGGCGCGAAAAAGGTCATTATCTCGGCGCCCGGCGGCAAGGACATCGACGGTACGATCGTCTATGGCGTCAACCACGACACGCTGACGGCGGATCACACAATTATTTCCAACGCGTCGTGCACGACCAACTGCCTGGCGCCGCTGGTCAAGCCATTGCATGAGAAGATTGGCGTCAAGCACGGCATCATGACCACGATTCACGCTTACACGAACGATCAGGTCCTGACTGATGTGTACCATAAAGATCTGCGCCGTGCGCGTTCCGCCACCATGTCGCAGATTCCGACGAGCACCGGCGCTGCAGCGGCCGTTGGCCTCGTACTCCCGGACCTTAACGGCAAACTTGACGGTTTCTCGATGCGCGTGCCGACGATCAATGTATCCGCTGTCGACCTCACTTTTGTTGCCGAGCGCAAGACGAGCATCGATGAAATCAACAAGATCATGAAGGATGCAAGCGAAGGTTCGCTCAAGGGTGTCCTCGCGTACAACGACGAGCCGCTGGTGTCGATCGACTTTAATCACGACCCGGCATCGTCAACCTACGATGCGGGACTGACCAAGGTCATGGAAGGTACGTTGGTCAAGGTTCTGTCGTGGTACGACAACGAGTGGGGATTCTCGTGTCGCATGCTGGACACGGCCATCGCACTGATGAACGCCAAATAAAGCCGGACACGGAGAGCTGGCATGACCGTTATCAAGATGACCGACCTGGACCTCTCGGGGAAAAGGTTGCTGATTCGCGAGGACCTGAACGTCCCGATTGCCGATGGCGCCGTGAGCAGTGATGCTCGAATCCGCGCGGCCTTGCCAACGATCAGCGCAGCGCTCGATGCCAGAGCGGCGGTCATGCTGATGTCGCATCTCGGTCGACCGACCGAGGGTGAACCCGATGACGAGTTCTCACTGCAGCCCGTGGCCGATCGGCTGTCCGAGCTGCTCGGGCGCGACGTCCCGCTGGTCAGGGACTGGGTCGACGGCGTGGAGGTCGCGGCGGGCGATGTCGTCCTGCTGGAAAACGTGCGCTTCCTCGCCGGCGAAAAGAAGTGCGATGAAGCGCTGGCAAAGAAGATGGCCGCGCTGTGTGACGTCTTTGTCATGGATGCATTCGGTACGGCCCATCGTGCTCAAGCGAGCACCTATGGCGTGGCCGAGCATGCGCCTGTCGCGTGTGCCGGGCCGCTGCTCGTGGCAGAACTTGATGCATTGGCCAAGGCGCTCCATGAACCGGCACGCCCGTTCGTTGCGATCGTGGGTGGTTCAAAAGTCTCGACCAAGCTGACCGTGCTCGAAGCACTCGCAAACGTCGTCGATTGCCTGATAGTCGGCGGCGGCATCGCGAACACGTTCATTGCTGCGGCGGGTCACGATGTAGGCAAGTCGCTTTACGAAGCGGACATGCTGGACGTGGCGCGCGAGCTTGCCGCGAACCGCAGCGACCGGGCGGATATCCCGGTGCCCACGGACGTCGTTGTCGCCGACGAGTTTTCGGCGGACGCAACGGCGACCACGAAAGGCATCGAGGCTGTTACGGCGAACGAGCTGATCCTCGACATTGGGCCGGAAACGGCGAAGCGATTCAGCGAGATTCTCGCCGGTGCCGGGACCATTATCTGGAATGGCCCTGTCGGCGTATTCGAGTTCGACAATTTCGGTGCCGGAACGAAAGCGCTCGCCGAAGCAATAGCGGCGAGCAAAGCGTTTTCGGTTGCAGGTGGCGGCGACACGCTCGCCGCAATCGACAAGTACGGGTTAGCGGACAAGATCTCGTATATTTCGACGGGCGGCGGGGCCTTTCTCGAATTTGTGGAAGGCAAAAAGCTTCCGGCAGTCGAGATTCTCGAAAAACGCGCCGCTACCTAACCCACTACCCAACTTTCACCACCCATCCGACCGCGGCGTCGATCGCGGACCTACTTAAGGCAATCGGCCGACATGCTTTGTTGGCGGACTGTCTCGCTGCGCTCGCTTGATGTCTCGCCAACAAACATCTCGTCCGCCTGCCTCACGGAGAACGAACGAGCCGCGGCGGTAAGTGCGGGGGTGTCTCACTAAGCGAGTTTGGGAGGCAGCTGTCCGAGCGACTGAGATTCCCCCGCGATTGACGCCGCGGCTTGACGCTTGGTGGCAGGTGGTAGGAGGTTTATGGTCGCTTAAGTCGGCCACGGTCCGGTAACGGCAAGCGTCATGCCGGGATACTGAACATTGACGAACAGGATTTTGCCGTCGGGTGAGAAACAGACGCCCGCCAGCTCCGAACCGGAGTAGGGATTGTCGGCAACGGCATACTGCTGACCATCGGGACGTATGCCAACCAGGCCACAGTGATTCAGCGTGTCCTCGCAGACGATCAGGTCGCCCCAGGGTGCCATCGTCAGGTTGTCGCAGTTCCTGAGCAACGAGTTCTCGTCGGCCTCGGCAATCAATGTCAGCATTCCGGGTTCGTTTTTTTCCTCCGGTGTACCCTCATCCGGGCTCGGTGTGTAGGTGAATACTTGCCCAATGCGTGCAGGACCGCCAATCGTACAGGTGAACGCGAAGCGATCGTCCGCGACGCAGAGGCCCTCGCCGCGCGCAAACGTGGCGGCACCTTTGGCGGCGCCTCTTAATCTCAGGTCGTTCTTGACGGGGTCGACATCGTCGAGATCGATCCAGCGCGTTTTCATGGGCTGGTTCAACGGTGTTTGCGGCACGGCGGACCAGTTGTGCGTCATGACGGACGTATGTCCGTCAACAGCCAGAGCCTGCAGGCGGCCGCCATCCTGCAACTTGCCTGGCGTATCCGGGATGTACCGGTAGAAAAGGCTGTGAAAGCGGTCCTCGGTCATGTAAACGATGCCCGTCTCCGCATGCACGGCGCAGGCTTCGTGTTCGAACCGGCCCATGGCCTTGATGGGCTTTCCTGCCACCAGGCCCGTCGCATGCGAGGAAACCTCGAAGACGTAACCGTGTTTCTGGTCGCGCGTAATGAACCCCGACCATTGCAGGCGCGTACCCGGGTCCTCGAAACATTCCTCACAGCTCAGCCAGCTGCCCCAGGGCGTCGGGCCGCCGGCGCAGTTAATCTCGGTGCCGGCCAGGCTCAGGAACTGCTTTTCCGTGCTGCCAGTCGCCGGGTCGTAGAGCGTCGTTGTCGTGCCGCCGAGCCCCGGCGTCCTGTCTCCGCCCCTGTCGTACAGCAGCGATCGGGTTGCTTCGGGCAGTTCGCCATAGTCGTCGCCGAACGCGCTGCCATCGAACCAGTGGGTGTTCATTTCGTGGTTGCAGACGAGAATCACACGGCCGTCCGGGCCTTCGAAAGCGGCCATGCCGTCATGTGCGCCCGGCACGCGCAGGCCGTCACTCATCACATCGCCAACACGCGATACGATCCGGTAGCTGAAGCCGTCGGGCAGGTCGAGGATCCTGTCGGGGTCGGCACGCAGTTCTCCCACGCTGACTCTGTCGGCGGCACCACAAGACTGGGCTAGTGCAGGTCCTGTGGCTGCCGCAGCAATACTCTGGATGAATCGTCGACGGTTCAGCATATGTCGCCAGGTGCGTTCAAGTCGGGCTGGCAGCATAGCGCGCTGTCGAGGACTTCGAAAGCCGCTGACCTTATTTCGAAACACCGATTCTGAACCAGCTGTGCAATAATCGCCGCCATGCGAAGGCGAACCAAGATAGTAGCGACCTTGGGACCCGCGTCCGATGATGCGGACACGCTCTGCAAGATGATCTATGCAGGCCTCGATGTCGCGCGGCTGAATTTCTCCCACGGTGATGCTGATGATCATCGGGAACGTGCGGCCGTGTTGCGCGAGGCGGCAAAAACCTGCGGCCGCGATGTCGGGTTGCTGGGTGACCTGCAGGGCCCGAAGATCCGTGTGCAGCGCTTTGAAAACCACAGCGTTGTGCTGGCCGACGGTGATTCGTTTTATCTGGACAGCACGCTTGGCCTGATGGACGGTAACCAGGACGGCGTCGGTGTGGCGCTCGACACCCTGCATGAAGATCTCAAAGTCGATGATGTGCTGTTGCTCAATGACGGCATGATTACGCTCACGGTCGACAGGATTGAAGGAACGCGGATTCATACGACCGTGGTTAACGGTGGAATCCTGTCGGACCACAAGGGCATCAATCTCAAAGGTGGCGGTTTATCGGCCGCGGCATTGACCGATGTCGACAAAGAGAACATCAAGCTTGCTGCCGAACTGGGGGCGGATTTTCTCGCGGTCTCTTTCGTGCGCAGCGCTAAAGACGTACGCGAAGCACGCGAACTGTTTCAAGCGGCCGGCGGACGCGGCCTGATAGTTGCCAAAATCGAGCGTGCGGAAGCGGTTGACGATATCGACTCGATTATTGCCGCCACCGACATAATCATGGTGGCGCGCGGCGACCTCGGCGTCGAAATGGGCTATGCCGAGCTTACTGGTATCCAAAAGAGGCTCATTCGCAAGACCCGTAAACAACACAAGATCGTGATCACGGCGACACAGATGATGGAGTCGATGATTCAGAATCCGATTCCAACCCGCGCCGAGGTGTCCGACGTTGCTAATGCGGTGATCGATGGAACCGATGCAGTGATGTTGTCCGGCGAGACCGCGGTCGGCAAGTACCCAATCGAAGCGATTAGCGCGATGGCGGAGGTTTGTGTAGGCGCAGAAAAATTTCCGCTCGTCGCTGGTACGACGACTCATCGCATGAACGACCGTTTCGAACAGGTTGATGAAGCGATCGCGATGGCCACGATGTACACGGCCAATCACATGTCGGTCAAAGCGATTATTGCCTTGACCGAGTCCGGTGCGACGACGCGCTGGATGTCGCGGATACGTTCGGACATTCCTATATATGCGTTTACGCCGCACGAGGCTACGAACAGGCGTGTCGCCTTGTATCGCGGCGTTTACCCGATTTCCTTTGTGGAGAATACGGAGAATCCGCGTCGACTTTATCAGGACATCTTCAATACTCTGCTGCACTACGAACTCGTCGATGTTGACGACCTTGTTATTTTTACCAAGGGCGACACTGGAGGCCTCAGCGGCGGCACCAATGCAATGAAGGTGCTCACCGTAAAGAGAGAAACATGAGACGCTTATTTTTTCGGTTCATTGCAGGTGTGTTTCTGCTGGTGGTTGCCGTCGGCGTCGTTGCGACGTTCGTTCTGCGCGCGAGTCTGCCGGACCTTGACGGCGAGATTGCGGTTGCAGGCCTCAGCGAGAGCGCGAGCATTGCACGCGACAGTAACGGCATTCCCGTCATTACCGCATCGAACCGTGCCGACCTGGCGTTCGCGACGGGTTTCGCGCACGGCCAGGATCGCTTTTTTCAGATGGACATGATTCGCCGGAAGGCGGCGGGCGAGCTGTCGGAGATAATTGGCGCGATTGCGATCGATGTCGACAAGCGTTATCGGTTCCACCGGTTTCGCAGCAAAGCCCAGGCAGTCGTGGACAGCGCTGTTGCAACGGATCGCGGACTCCTGGTGGCCTACGCGGATGGCGTCAACGCAGGCCTTGATTCGCTGGGCGCGAAGCCATTCGAGTATTTTGTACTGGGCACGGAACCCGCGCGATGGAGTCCGGCGGACTCTGTCCTGGTCGTTTTTGCAATGTACCTGGAGCTCAATGATTCGCGCGCGGTGAAGGAGGTCCAGAGAGGACTGGCACATCGTGTCTTGTCTGAGGAGGTTTACGCGTGGCTCTATCCGCAGGGCACGCCCTGGGACGCGCCGATTATGGGCGGGCCGAGGGTGGTTGCAGCAATACCGGATCCCGACGTGTATTCCGTGCGCGACAAGCCGGACAATGCGTCCTCCGCCAGGGAAGAGGGACGATACCCGCTGCGGGGCAGCAACAACTGGGCAGTGTCAGGAACACTGACAGCCAATGGCCGGGCCATCGTATCGAATGATATGCACCTCGGTCTGAACACGCCGAATATTTACTACCAGGCACGGCTGGTTGTTAACGGCGCGGAGACATATGAAATGGCGGGCGTCACGCTGCCCGGTGCGCCGTTTGTTATTGCAGGCAGTAACACGCGTGTCGCCTGGGGTTATACGAACAGCTACGGCGACTGGACCGATGCTGTCGTTCTAAAGGCGGGGTCGGCGCCAGGCACGTACAAGACGCCAGAAGGCGATCGGGAATTCACGGTGCATAGCGAGACCATCAATGTCAAAGACGGCGATCCCGTTACCTACCTGGTTCGTGAAACGATTTGGGGTCCGGTGGTCGATGACGTCGATTACCCGGACGGCGAAATCGCGGTGAGCTGGGTTGCGCACCGGCCGGAAGGTGTGAATCTGCGCCTGATCGATCTCGAGAAAGCGGACTCAGTCAGTGACGCACTCGACATTGCGAACACAATGTCAATGCCGCCGCAGAACTTTGTTACCGGCGACGCCGGCGGCAATATCGGCTGGACAATTGCCGGCAGAATTCCCAGAAAGACCGACTTCAATGCCATGCTGCCAGCCGACTGGAGCGAAGAGCACGGCTGGCAGGGATGGCTCGACAGCAATGAATATCCGCGGGTCGAGAATCCCCAGAGTGGGCGGATCTGGACGGCGAATGCCCGGGTTACCGATGCAGACGCTTTGCGTGTTGTCGGGGACGGCGGATACGATCTCGGTGCGCGGGCCAGCCAGATCCGCGATGCCCTGTTCGCCGTCGAAAGCTTTACGCCCGAGGACATGCTCGCGATTCAATACGATGATCGCGCGCTGTTCCTGGCGCGCTGGCGTGAGCTGTTGCTCACGGTACTGGATGACGCGACCGTCGCAGACAACGCTGACCTGGCCGAGTATCGGCGACTGGCCGAAGAGTGGATACCGCGTGCCGATCCGGAGTCGGTTGGTTATCGCCTGGTTCGCGCATTTCGCCTCGAGGTCGAAAAACGCGTGTTTCAGGTGCTGATGGCGCCGGTACGCGAGGCCTACGGCGATGACGTCACATTGCGCCGCAGCAACCAGTTCGAAGGGCCGCTCTGGGCCCTTGTGACAACGCAGCCGGCACACATGTTGCCCAGCAACTATGCAAGCTGGCCTGAACTCATGGTTGCTGCGGTCAGGCAGAATATCGACTACTTCAATGAGACCTACGAAGGCCCGCTATCCAGGCGGACCTGGGGCGAAATCAATACGGCGGCGATACGTCACCCGCTGAGCCGCGGCATTCCGCTCGTCGGTAATCTCCTCGACATGCCGGCCGACGCGCTGAGTGGGGATCTGGACATGCCCAAGGCACAGGGCCCGTCATTCGGCGCGTCGGAGCGTTTCTCGGTGTCTCCGGGCGACGAGGCGAACAGCATCCTGAACATGCCGACCGGGCAAAGCGGCCATCCACTGTCCCGTTTCTACAGCCGCGGACATGAAGACTGGGTCAGGGGCCGACCGAGCCCGTTTCTCCCCGGGCCAGCAGCGCACAGGCTGACGCTGACCCCCGCCGGGCTGTAAGATGGGCCGTGACGATGGCAGACAAGAGATTCACAGGGACCAGTTCCTATATAGCCACCGACGACCTGACGATGGCGGTCAACGCCGCGGTAACACTCGAACGGCCGATACTGGTTAAAGGAGAGCCCGGCACGGGCAAAACACAGCTTGCCGTCGAAGTGGCGAAATCACTTGGCAGGCCGTTGCATGAGTGGCACATAAAATCGACGACCAAAGCGCAGCAGGGTCTCTACGAATACGATGCGGTTGCACGCTTGCGTGATTCTCAACTCGGCGATGATCGTGTGCACGATATCGGCAACTACATCGTTCGCGGCAAAGTGTGGGAAGCCTTTGAGTCCGAAGAGCAGCCTGTACTGCTCATCGATGAAATCGACAAGGCGGATATCGAGTTTCCCAACGATTTGTTGCGTGAGCTAGATCGCATGGAGTTTTACGTTTATGAAACGAAGAGGTTAATCAAAGCCCGCCACCGGCCTATTATTGTCATTACCAGTAACAACGAGAAAGAACTTCCGGATGCGTTCTTACGGCGTTGCTTTTTCCACTACATCAAGTTTCCGGACAAGGAAACGATGGCGGAGATCGTTGACGTGCACTATCCCAAATTGAAAAAAGACCTGCTAAAGGAAGCGTTGGAGGCTTTTTACAAGGTGCGCGACGTACGTGGCCTGAAAAAGAAACCATCGACATCCGAACTGCTTGACTGGATCAAGCTGTTGCTCGCTGAAGATATTCCGCCGGAAGTCCTGCGAGGCGAAGGCTCGCGCAATGCGATTCCGCCGCTTTACGGTGCGTTGCTCAAGAATGAACAGGACGTACACCTGTTCGAGCAGCTGGTATTTCTCGACAGGCGGACGAATCCGCAGTAAGCCGCATGCTGATTCCATTTTTCTACATGCTCCGCGAAGGCGGTATGAAAACGTCGATAACCGAGTTGTTGACGTTGCTCGAGGCGATGAAGAGGGGGCTTGCGGGCCAGAGCGTTGACGACTTCTACTACCTGGCGCGTACCAGTCTCGTCAAAGACGAAGCACACCTTGATCGTTTTGATCGAATATTCGCCGCCTACTTCGAGGGCGTCGAAGATTCCCTGGCGGACCTAATGCAGGAGGTTCCAGAGGACTGGCTGCGTCATCAGGCGGAACTGATGCTGTCCGAAGAGGAGCGCAAGCAGATCGAGGCAATAGGCGGTTTTGACGCGCTTATGAAAGCGCTACAGGAGCGCCTCGAGGAGCAGGACGAACGGCACGAAGGAGGCAACCGCTGGATCGGTACTGCAGGGACCTCGCCGTTTGGCGCATACGGTTACAACCCGGAAGGCGTGCGCATGGGTCAGGAGGGCTCACGCAACCGCAGCGCTGTAAAAGTCTGGGACAAGCGCAATTATCGCAACCTGGATGACTCGATCGAACTGGGCACACGCAATATCAAGGTTGCGCTGCGCCGACTGCGGAAATTTGCACGTGAGGGTGCCGCCGACCAGCTCGACCTCGACGACACCATCGACAAAACCGCGCGCAATGCCGGCCTGCTCGATATTCGAATGGTCCCTGAGCGGCACAATGCCGTGAAAGTACTTTTGTGCCTGGATATCGGTGGCTCAATGGATGATCACGTGCGCATCTGCGAAGAGATGTTTTCCGCAGCCCGCAGTGAATTCAAACACCTCGAGTACTTCTACTTCCACAATTTCATTTACGAGAGTCTTTGGAAAGACAATCGGCGGCGACACTCGGAAAAGACGCCGACCCTGGACATAGCGCACAAGTATGGTTCGGACTACAAGCTGATATTCGTTGGCGATGCGACGATGAGCCCTTACGAAATCGTGTACGCCGGCGGCAGCGTCGAGCATTGGAACGAAGAACCGGGCGCTGTATGGATCAAGCGACTGCTCAACACCTATCCCAAAGCAGTCTGGCTGAATCCGGAGCCGAAGCAACGCTGGGACTACACGCCGTCAACGAAGCTCGTGCAGGAAATCATGGAAGATCGCATGTATCCGTTAACGATCGCCGGACTCGACGATGCGATCAAAGCCTTGCACTGATCGGCCTATTCTGTTGTAACGTTGTTCGGTGAGCGCAATTCGGCGACCTTCGCCGACTTGACCAAGATCTTCAGGTCGGCAAGCACCTGCGCTGCATGTTCCGCTGGTTTTACTTTTTCGTAATGTTTGACGACGTTTCCGTTCGGATCGATGATAAACGTCTGCCGCTTCGCGTAAGTCATACCAAATTTGCGAGTCTTCACGGCATAGGTGTCGGCAACGCTTCCATCCACATCGGCCAGCAGGGGAAATGGCAGGGAGTGATGCTCAGCGAATTCCCGGTGGGAATCGACGTCGTCGAGACTGACGCCGAGGATCTGGGCATTCAAATCCCGATAGGCGAAGATATTGTCGCGAAATTCGCAGGCTTCGGTCGTGCAGCCCGGAGTTTCGTCCTTCGGGTAGAAATAGAGCACAACCCACTGTTCGCGATAGTCCTCCAGCGAATGCAGCTGTCCTGTCTGATCGGCCAGTTCGAATTCCGGCGCGGGGTTGCCGAGCAGCAGCGGTTCCGTCGCCGACCCGTTCGGTGCTAGCGCGAGGGCGCCTGCAGCGACAGCGAGGATGACGATCAGGGCGTATTTCATGTACCAAAACCTCAATTTGCAGTTCCCTATTCACAATAATGAGCCACAGGTCTTAGCTGTGGCGGGGGCCGTTATTATACGCTGTATCTTTACTCTGCGCGCAGGCGCGCCGTAACAAGCTGCATTGACCAGATGACACAGCGAGCGAATGACATCAGAACGGCCCTGGTTCTGCCGGGTGGAGGTGCCCGTGGCGCGTTCCAGGTTGGCGTGCTCAAAGCCGTGGCCGAGCTGCTGCCGCGCAAAAGCGTCAATCCCTTTGGCATCATCAGCGGCACGTCTGCCGGTGCCGTCAACTCGGTCGTCCTGGCATCACGGGCGCAGCACCTCCGGTCGGCTGTCGCGGAACTGGAGCAGGTTTGGGGACATTTTCGCTGTCACCACGTTTATAAGACCGATCATCTCACGATGCTCAAGAGCAGCCTGCACTGGCTGACCTCGATCGTGTTGGGTGGCTGGCTTGTCGGTGCACCGAAATCATTGCTCGACAACGCACCGCTGCGGTCCCTCCTGAGTCGCAATGTTCACTTTCCCCGGATTCAGGATGCGATCGACAGCGGCTACCTTCACGCACTCGCTATTACGGCTGCGGGCTACGCGTCAGCGCGATCAACCTCATTCTTCGAGGCCACCGAGGACCAGCAAAGCTGGCAGCGAACGCGACGTCTCGGCGAGCGGACCGACCTGAACCTCGATCACATCATGGCAAGCATTGCCGTGCCCATGATTTTTCCGCCGGTCAGAATTGGGAACGAGTACTTTGGCGACGGCGCGATGCGCCAGGCAACGCCGCTGAGTCCGGCCGTGCACCTCGGTGCCGACAGAATACTTGTCGTCGGCATCCGAGATGAAACGGGCGATCAGTCGCCTGACAGCGGCCCCGAGTCACCGAGCTTTGCGCAAATCGCCGGCTACATGCTGGACACGCTATTCATGGATGGGCTTTATTCTGACCTGGAGCGGATTACTCGCATCAACCAGCTGATTGATTCGATACCGTTGAAGACGAGGCCGGAGTCCGTCGCGAACATGCGTGCTATCGACACGATGCTGATCGTGCCCAGCGAGGATCTGAGAGTCATTGCACACCGGCATCGCAAGGAATTGCCGTTTGCTATCCGCGCACTGTTACGTGGGGTCGGCGGCAGCAATCCCGGCGAGAATCGATTGCTGAGCTTCCTGTTGTTTGAAAAATCCTACACGCGCGAACTGATCAAACTCGGCTATCGCGATGCGATGAACGTCAAGGACGAGCTGCTCGATTTTGTCACGGGTGCCGATGTGCCGAGGCTTTTCGCACCGAACTGGATCAAGAAGGACCTGAGCGCGTTTCATTCGGAGTTGTAGGAGCAATCCCAGGCCGCGATAGGGTTGTGGCGTTCCTATAACAGGAATATCGCGCCCAGCCCGAGGAACGCCATGTAACCAACGACGTCCGTCACCGTTGTCAGTACCACGCCGCCGGCCAGCGCCGGATCAACCCGCATTCGCCGCAGGATGAGTGGGATGCTGAAACCGGCAGCTGCAGCGATAATGAGGTTGATGATCATTGCGGCGCCGATTATGCCGCCTATGCGCCAGTCGCCAAACCACAGGTAGGTAAAAAAGGCGACGACGATTGCCCAGCCGCAGCCATTGAGAACCCCAACCAGGACCTCCTTGCGCAGAATGCCACTCGCGTTTGCGCGGTTTATCTGGCCGAGCGCAATCGCCCGCGTGATGATCGTGAGTGACTGACTTCCGGCGACGCCGCCCATGCTCGGTACGACGGGCATCAGGACGGCAAGCAGCACGATCTTGTCGAGCGTCGTTTGAAACAGATCGACAACCGCCGCCGCCAGGAATGCCGTCGCGAGATTCACGCCGAGCCAAAGGGCCCGTCGAGTGGCGCTCTTTACGACAGGCGCAAACATGTCGTCTTCTTCGTCAAGGCCCGCGGCACTCATCAAGGAGTGCTCGGCCTCATCGCGGATTACGTCGACGACGTCGTCCACAGTGATGCGGCCCAATACACGAAAATCGTCGTCAACAACGGGTGCCGACAGCAGGTCGCGATTCTCGAATTCCCAGACAACCTGTGTTGAGGGCGTGTGTGCCGGAATCGGCATGACGTCCGTCGACATCACATTTGCGACCATTTCATCGGGGTCCCTGGTCACGAGGCGCGACAGAAAAAGGGAGCCTATGTAGCTGTTGTCGCGGCTAACAACGAAAATCGAGTCCGTGCCATCGGTAATTTCACCCACCGCACGCAGATAACGCGTAACGACTTCGAGCGTAACGTCCGGACGTACGGTCACGATGTCGACGTTCATCAAGCCACCGGCGCTTTCTTCGTCGTAGGCAAGCACCTGTTTCAGGCGTTCGCTGTCCTGCTTGTCGAGGGATTGCAGTACTTCCTGGGTGACGGTCTCCGGCAGATCTGCGAGCAGGTCGGCTAGGTCGTCTACCTCCATACCATCAGCGGCGGCAATCAGATCCTCGGTTGCCATGCCCTCGATCAGGCCATCACGGACTTCCTCGGCGAGTTCTACAAGGACATCGCCTTCTATTTCCGTATTGACGATCTCCCATAGCACCGCACGATCTTTCAGCGGCAGGGATTCGAGCAGGCGCGCGACTTCGGACGGATGCAAGCTGTTGACCATGATCCTGGCCGAGCGCATTCGCCCGCTGTTGAGGCGTTCTTGCAGCAGCTCCAGGTTGGCCTTTGTATGCTCTCTCGCTTCCATGCCAGCGGAGTTTAACAGCTTAGTCCGTATTGAGCCGATGCCCGGTCAGGCTGTTGTGGCGGACGAGAACCGGCTCGTGTTTCTCACGCAGCCGGCCTGCGAGTTTTTCGGTCATGCAAACAGAACGGTGTTGGCCGCCGGTGCAACCAATTGCCACGGTAAGATAGCCGCGGCGTGACTCCTGGTAGCGGGGGATCCAACGTTCGAGAAATCCGATGATGTCTGCGAACATTGCGGTAAAGTTCTCTTGCCTGTTCAGAAAATCAGACACTTCCTCGTCCAGACCGGTCAAGCCACGCAACTCGAGCGTCCAATAGGGATTCGGCAGGCTTCGCAAATCGAACACGAAATCGGCGTCCGCCGGAATGCCGAATTTGAATCCGAATGATTGAATCAGAACCGATAGAGTATTCGATTTTCGACGGTCAACACGCCCTCGAATGACATCGGCGAGTTCGTAAATACTTATCCGCGATGTATCGATGACAAGGTCGGCACAGTTGTGAATTTCCGCAAGAATTGCTCGATCCGTTTCGATGGCGGCTTGAAGCTCGGTGCCAACCTCAGCGAGTGGATGGCGACGTCGAGATTCGCTGTAGCGCTGCAGGAGAATCTCGTCGCTTGCGTGCAGGAAAATTATCTCCGTCTGCACGTTTTGTCCGCGCAGCTCGCGCAACAACTCCGGCAGTGATTGGAGATCCTCGGCGCGGGCTCGCGCATCGACGCCAACCGCCAGCAACTTGGCAGATTCACTATCACGGGAATGTACTTCCTCGACAGCCGCCTTCAGAAGCGTAGCCGGGAGATTATCGATGCAGTTGTAGCCCAGATCCTCGAGAACGTGAAGTGCTACGGTTTTTCCGGACCCGGACAGGCCACTTACGATGATCAGGCGAAGTTCGTTCGGCATGGATCGTCGGGCGCCGAGAGCGATGCGCCGTCAATGAGGGCTTTGTACAGGTCATTACTGCTGTTCATGCCGCGAAGGCGCGCTCGCAGCCCCTCGTCGGCCAGCACCTGCGTTACGAGCTGGATGTCGGCGCGGTGTTCGTCGTCGAGTTCTGTCGGCACCATCATGCCAAATACAAGGTCGACGGGCTCACCGTCGGCTGCGTCGAAATCCACAGGTTCGGAGAGCTTGATAAATGCGGCATTGCTTGCTTCGATGCCTTTCACCCGACAATGCGGGAACGCGGCGCCCTTATCGAGGCTGGTGCAACCCAGCCGTTCCCGATCAACAAGACATTCGAATATCAGCTCGTTGGCGATATCGGGATTGGAGCGGACCAATAGCTCGCTGAGTATTTCGAGACAGTGTTTCTTGCTGCGTGCCGTGGCATTGCATAAAACGTTGTCAGGTTGGATGATTTTTTCTAGCGACATAGCGTCTGCGCCGGGTTATCGCGGCCTGTGCGGCTGGCTGGCCACACAGGCCGGGCTTGTGATCAGGCGAACCGGGTCTTTTGATTGTCTCGGGCGTGATGGTCGACTTGTTTTTCCTTGTACTTTCTTACTCGTCGTTCGAGCTTATCTACCAGTCCGTCAATCGCAGCGTACATATCTTCTTCGGTGTGTTCGCAATGGATCGTACCGCCATTCACCGTACCGCCATTCACTTTCGCGGTTGCTTCGGCTTTGTGGCGAAGTTTTTCTACGGTCAGGATACATTGGACGTCAGACACGAGGTCAAAGTGTCGTGCGATTTTTTCAATTTTCGTTTCGACATAGTCTTTAAGAGAAGCGGTTACTTCGACGTGGTGGCCTGAAACATTCAATTGCATAATGGTCTCCTGTATTACTGTTTGCGGTTCCGGCGCGACACCCCCCGCCCGGTGGTCCTCGGAACTCACTGTTCTTCTCACAAGTTCAGAATAACGCTTTGTGTGTCCTCCTCAAGTCGTGATACGTACTTACTTCGCTACCTCGTCTCTCGAGTCCTGCGGTCGCTCGACGAGGGGATGTTCATTGCTTCACGGTACTTCGCGACAGTCCTTCTGGCAACAGAAATACCGTCCTCCTTCAATAAGTTCGTGATCTTGCTGTCACTGAGCGGTTTCTTCGGGTTCTCGGCGCCGATCAGTTTGCGGATTTTCGCGCGAACCGAGGTCGAAGACTGATCCTCGCCGCTCACAGACGACAGGTGGCTCGAGAAAAAGTACTTGAATTCGAATACCCCACGAGGCGTATGCATGTACTTGTTAGTGGTTACACGCGAAATCGTCGATTCATGCATGGCTATCTCTTCAGCAATATCACGCAAAACCATGGGCTTCATGGACTCATCGCCGTGTTCCAGGAATTCGGTTTGTCGCGCGACAATGCTGGTGGCAACCTTGAGCAGGGTTTCATTGCGAATTTCGAGGCTGCGTATGAGCCAGCGCGCTTCCTGTAGTTGCGACTTCAGCACCGCGTGTTCGCTGCTACCGCGCAATAATCTTGCGTATTGCTGATTCACGGACAGGCGGGGAACGCCAGTCGGACTTATTTCCACCTGCCAGCGGTTGTCGATTTTGCGCACGAACACATCCGGTATGACATATTCCGCAGATGACGGGCTGACAGCCAGCCCCGGTTTGGGATTGCAGCCCCGCACCAGCGCGAGGGCCTCATGCAGATCTTCTTCGGTCGTACGGAGGCCGCGACGCAGCTCCCCGTAATCGCGGCTTGCAACGAGATCCAGGTGATCGCTTGCTATGCTGATAGCGAGCTGCAGGCCCGGCGTCTTCCATTCGAGCTGGCTGAGTTGAAGGATAATGCACTCGGAGATCGAGCGTGCGCCCACGCCGACCGGGTCGAGTCGCTGGATTTTCGTCAGGGTACGCTCGATTTCTGACTCGAGAATGCCCGATTCCTCGTCCAGGCTGGCAGCGATTTCCTCGAGATCCGCTGTGAGGTAGCCATCGTCGTTGATCGAGTCAATTATTGCTTCGCCAATGACGACCTCGCGCGGCGAAAACTGCTCCATTTCCAGCTGCCAGAGCAGGTGTTCGCGCAAGGTCTGCCCGGATTCGTCAGCGAATTCGCTGATGGGCCGGCCTTCGCCGTTCCAGCCGCTGTCCAGCGTTCTTTCGGCGGCCCGCGACTGCCAGAGATCATCGGCTTTAATAGCCTCGACCTCGGCCGTCGATTCGGCGCTGGTCTTGGGAAGCTCGGGAAGATCCTCCATCTCGAGCATGATGTTTTCCTCGAGCGCTTCCTGAATCTCGGCGTTCAGGTCGAGGATTGGCAGCTGCAACAGACGAATCGCCTGCTGCAATTGCGGCGTCATCGTCAGCGTCTGACCTAGTTTGAGCTGCAGCGATGGTTTTAGCATGAGATAAGTTTACTCTATGGGCGAATTGCGCTGGCGCAAGGGCGTCGTGCACACATCTTGCCTCAGAGTTGGAACTCCTGTCCGAGATACACTTCTCGTACATGTTGATTTTGCAGAATTTCCTCGGGGGAACCCGCAGCAATCAGGATGCCGTCACTCAGTATATAGGCACGGCTGCAGATTCCGAGAGTTTCCCGGACATTATGGTCAGTAATCAGTACGCCAATTTCGCGCTCACACAGATGTCGAATAATGCGCTGAATATCCAGAACCGAGATCGGATCGACTCCGGCAAAGGGTTCATCGAGCAAGACGAACAATGGGTCGGCGGCAAGTGCCCGCGCGATTTCTACACGACGTCTTTCGCCGCCTGACAGGCTGATGCCGAGACTGCTTCGGACATGACCGACATGCAACTCGTCCAATAGGTTCTCGAGTTCCTGCTCGCGGCCAGCGCGGTCGAGGTCGTCACGGTTTTCCAGGATGGCCAGGATGTTTTGTTCAGCCATCGAGCAGGATTTTGCCGCTATCCGCGACAATCAGTCCCACGATCATATAGAACGCGGTTGTTTTTCCCGCCCCGTTCGGGCCGAGCAGGCCAACCACTTCGCCGCTCTTGATCTCGAGGGAAATATTTTTTACGACCTTGCGGAGCTTGTAGCTCTTCGAAATATCCTGAACGCTGAGAATGCTCATGGATTTTCGTCTTCGGCCTCCGGGCGCTCGGAGTCGGCGGTGCGCTTGATTTCGGCGATATCACCACTGGTCGGCGTATACGTTATCCGAACCCTGCCGTCCTCGGTACCCGACGCATCCGCATTTATGCGTTGCTCTGTGATGTTGTAGACGAGGTAGTTCGATGAGATCTGGTTGCCACCCTCGTTGATTATCGCCTGTTCCGAGAATTCTATGATTCCTGCGTCGACGTCGTACGAGAATCTGCCGGCCTCGGCACGAGTGACTTCATCGGAACCTGGCCGCTTCAATTCAAACGTCGCCGGCGACCCCTTAACCAAAGCCTTCCTCAGCTGATATTTCATAAACGTAAGGTCTGCAGATTCGCACTCGATGTGTCCGTTTTCGATGTCAATGACGACATTGCCCGTAAACTGCCAGTAACCATCTTCGCCCTCAGTGTTCGTGGCGCGGCCTTCATCGGCCTCGATGCCGATGCGGCCTTGCGACAAACGCAGGCCGCTGAAGACGATCATCGACGTCTTGCCGTCGAATGATGTTGATTCAGCGTCAATATCCCACGGCAGGCGCAAATCGAGGTCGGCTACCTGGGCGGCAGCGGTCAGCGGAATCAACACCAGTATTGGCAGAACCCGAAAGCGGTGAAAAAGGCGTGCTTTTACAGTCATTCAGGGTGCTATCTTGCCGCGAACGTTGGATTTGAGTTCGATTCTGTCATCGTTCAGTGATGCTAGCATGCCGGTCGCTGTGAGGCTGCGTGCGCCGATCCTGATTTGTACTCTCTGGTCGGTTTCGGCCACGAACCGCTCGGGGTCGAATTCCAGGTATTGCGTACGGATCTCTGTCTCGTTTTCGGAAGAGCCCGTATTGCTGGTCGCGCGAACGTGCCCCCGCAGCGTAATTTGCGGGTTGCCTTCGCCTCGGCGCGGTCCGCCTCAATTTCGTACAGCAGGTCGCCGTTCTCGCCGGTTCCGAGGATGCGCGCTGACTTCAGGTAGTAGCCGCGATGCACCGGTTCGTAAGGCAGCGCGTCGGAATCACCCGACCGGTCGGAGCGCGCCAAATACCAACTGCCGAGCGCAGCTGCTGTCATTACGACCAGGAGCGCGGCACTTCGTGGACTCATCACGACGACTTGCCCCGTGCGGACAGTACCAGCTCACACACTTCCCGAACCGCAGCAAACCCACCGGATGCAGCTGTCGTATAGTCGCAAAAGGCGCGCACAGGTTCGACCGCGTTGGCGACCGCAATCGGGACACCAACGTGCTCCAAAAGCGGCAGATCCGGAATGTCATCGCCTACGTAGGCGCAGTCTTGTGCAGTGATGCCCAGCGCCTCGATGATTCCGTCCAGTGCCGCTACTTTGTCGACGCAGCCCTGCATCACATGCGGCACGCCGAGTTCGGCCATGCGTCGCTCGACGGCGCCGGATTTCCGGCCACTGATTACGGCAACCGCAATGTCAGCCATAATGAGCTGTCGAATGCCGAAGCCATCCTGGGTGTTGAACGCTTTCGTCTCGATACCGGCATCGGAAAGATAAAAGCGGCCGTCCGTGAACACGCCGTCCACGTCGAAAGCCACAAGACGAATGTCAGCGAGCCTGTTGGCGATGCTGCTCACATCAGGCCTTCGCGAAACAGGTCGTGAATATTCAGTGCGCCCACCAGCGTGTCGCTTTCATCGACGACCAACAAAGAAGTGATCTTGTATTCTTCAAGCAGGTGCAGTGCTTCGGCAGCCAGCACATCAGGCGAGATCGTCTTGCAGTTTGTGTGCATCACGTCCCGAATG
>CAMYIS010000113.1 GCA_947258485.1 uncultured Woeseiaceae bacterium | reverse complement strand
CGTCGACGCGATGCGCGTACTCGATCTCGTTATGCACTGGAACGAACAGGTCGCCCAGGTTATGCAATGTTAGCACCGGAATACGAATATCGCCGGTAATCACAGGAACCTGCGCCAGGCCGTTTCGATTACGGGCTTGCGGGTCAGCCATCTGCCGAAACACGTCGTCATTTAAATCCTGCTCGGCTGGTGTGTTCCCGGGAACAGTGTCGAACTGGTACACGACATCGTAATTGTCAACAGCTACTCCTGGTGATCGCACCAATGTGCCATCAGTTGTGCCCAGGTCGAACAGGAAATTTCCGGGACCGGTAGCAAATTCTGCGAACGTATTCCAGAAGAACCAGGCCTCTTCGAAGTTGGGACGATCACCACCAGAACGAAGCTCGGTGAGGTTCTTCAGATTCATGCCATCAAGATTGAGAAAGTTCGGCCAGCCACCAGGTGCCGCCTCGAGGCCGGCTTTGATGGCCGGAACGGTGACCAATGAGTATTGAACAGGATCTACCGGAAACACCGAGTTGTCGGTCCCAAGCTGTTGAGCGGCAACATTGAAATCCAGAAAATAATCGAACTGCTCAAAGTCACCTAGTACTCCGCAGATAGGCAAGGCACCGTCATAGGTTTTCGGATATTGCTCGATCGCAACTGCTGTGATGTGGCCGCCCATCGACGCACCGGTCAGATAAACCTTGTCGGGCTTGCCGACGATGCCATTGAAGCGTTTCGTCAGCGCATGGCTTGCCGACGATGCCATTGAAGCGTTTCGTCAGCGCATGGGTGTCCTGAACGCCGCTCGTGACATCGTAGTCGTTGCGGCGGTAGCTCGATGCCGCCCATGCGTAACCGTTCGGGATCAGAAAGTCGCGCAACGGATGATTATCGACGGTCAGCTCGAGCCCGGTTCCCCGAAAGCCATGGGCCCACACGACCAACACTCCGTTCCAATCATCCGGAACCTCGATGCGGTATCCAGCCCCGGTATGCACGCCCCAGTAGGCCGTAGCTCCATCCAGTGCGGGGAACGGGAGTTTGCTCTCATCAACGAAATACTTCGGCGGTTTGCCTGCTGCTGCACTACCCCATGCGAGCAAAAAGACGGGCAGCAACGCGATCAAGAACGACTGCATCAGTTTCTTCATTGTTATTTCCCCTGTTGTATGGCGCGAGTCTCGGTAACCGTCGCTTCAGAGGATCGTCGAGAGGTGACTTTTCACTTCCCGGAAGGGCCGAAGACCCGGGGATTTCCGGCCCCGTCTGAAGGTGGGCTCGCTAGTTGTTGTAGCATTAACTTACCATCCGCACGTTGCTGCGGCAATTTAACGTTGCCATTATTGCTCGCCGCGGATTACCCAAATTCTTGTGGTTGCAGACAACTTATTCAGATCACTAATCTTTAGTCGAGAGTTCTTAGCTCAAGCACACGCGTTGCTGGTCCTCGAAAACCGCTGTGGGTCATCTGCGGAAAGTTTACCTGAAATCCAGCGACTGGCGGCTTCCAGGGGGAAAGCGGCCGTTTGACTCAGCTCCTTGCCACCGGCTCAGTACGGCCAAGAGCTGACATAGATTCCGCCTCAACCCATTTGAGCGCGAATCTCATCCATTCTGCAACGTACCCACACTCCGCTCTCTTTCAGAGCTGCTAACGAATCCCGGCGCCAGCCCCGCGAGAAATTTACGATTACGCCGCGCAACTGCCGCAACGCGAAGCACGGCTCCAAAGAACGCGACTTCACAGAAACGTTGAGGAGCACAAGATACTCAATGCCCGGGAAACGCTGTAGAAACTCCAGATCAGATAGCCTCAAGTTTGCAGACGACGTGCCCCCGAGAAGCAAATACCTAACACTGGTGTTCCCGTCACGTAGCAACGAGCTGACCGCATCAGAATCGCCGCTGATCGAAACAGAGCGAAGTCTAGTCATCCCATCGATCGAGAACTCTTGTGTGCCTCTCGCTCCTTCCGCGTCTGTAGGGAACCCGATGTCATCTTCGTCTCTCTTCCAGACGAAGAAGTCTGTATCTCAAATAGGGGATCTTGCATAAAGTTCCCTGACTGTCCGCTTTGGGTCATTACCAGCCGTTGAGTATACCCTTCGCCAGAGGCTGCTTTCGGCCAATACCCGCCCGTCAAGACACTGCTGCACCCATCTTGAATATAGGCAGGTATAACCCGGCTATCGTTGTACCGCCTACAATCAAAGAGATTCCGAACCCGGTAATAACTCGTCTGAAGTCCCGGCGTTGGCTTTGCGAACCTGACGATCTGTTCCGCCACATGGAGACCAACGGAACAACTCCAATTAGAGCAAGCACCACGGTGTATCTGGAGTAGTCGATCACCGTTGCAGTTAGCCCCGGCAGAGCTCCACCAAAGCCGGCGTATAGCTCGCCGAAAGACGGAACAGCAACAACAATAAATATGTAAATGACCAAGGACCATGCGACCAAGAAAGTCGATAGCACCAAGACCCACGTCTTGATTGGACCAGGTTCGTCAACGAGCGCATTTTCGTCAGGGAGAACAATACCAACCATTGCGAAGTGACCTCGTCATAATACTTACCTGCTCGGCAGGCGACTGTCCGCTATGGGTCAGTAGCCGACAGTTTACCTCAGTTCGTTCGACCGTCGGCTATGTGGTGTATAGCAGTCGCCCGTTCATCTTCCTGGCGGAGATCTCTGAACGGCCAGAAGCGACCGGAGCTCCTCCTCGGGTATCTTCGAATCCACTCCATATTTTGCAGCCAGCATCCGAGCCGCGTATTCGGGACCACCTCTCTCAGACGAGGGCGTCTTTGGTCAGGCCACGCTGCGCCAGCAGCTTCCTGCGATAGCGCGACTGCACGATGTCAGTCAACACGAGCACGGCGATTACGAAATAAAACGTCGTCTTGGTCATCGGCGTGATGGCGTTGCCGAACAACGTCAGGTGCGCCAAGTGGCCACCCTCGCTCAACAGCATGATGCCGACGATCAGCAAGATGAACAGTCCGAGCACCTCGTACATGCGGTTCTTTTCGAGGAACGTCGCGACGCCGTCCGACAACCAGATCATGAGCATTGCACCGATGAAGATCGAAGTGGCCATGACCCAGAACGCGTCCGTCAGGGCGATGGCACTCAGGATACTGTCGAACGAGAATACGAGGTTCATCAGCACGATCCAGAAGATGACGCTGGCAACAGATTTCGGTTTCCTGTCTGCAAGATGCAGGTCGCGTACCTGCATCATGTGCCAGATTTCCTTGGTCGCCGTGTACATGATGAACGCGCCACCAAATAGAACGATGATGGCATGGAAGTTGAAGACCCCCTCCACAACGCCTGTCCAATGAACGCCGAACCACGGCGACTGAAACATCTCGATAATGTTGACGAGCAGGAACAGCAGTCCGATTCGGAGGATCATGGCAAGGCCGATACCGAGGCGGCGCACCGTGGCCTGCATGTGCGCGGGCGCGCGCTGCGACTCCAGTGAGATGTACAGCAGGTTGTCGAAGCCCAGCACGGCCTGCAGCAACGTGAGCATGGCCAGGGTGAGCAGGTTATCGATCGAAAAGATTTCCATAGCTTGATTCTATCCAGTCGGCAATCACAGTGTTTCGTATTCTAAAGGTCAGCTACGGACAGAGTCACCTTGAAAGAAACGACGCCGCTATGGCTCAGGGAAGTTCATATGGGCGAGGATGTCTTGAAATCTTGGATCCTCGCGGAGGCCATTCCAAAGGTAATCTTTGTTGAGCCATGTCAACTGGGGGTTCCGCTCCTCGTAGGCCACTTCCAGCCAGGCCAACGCTTCATCGTAGTCCTTCAGACCCGCATAAACATAAGCCAGGTTTGAGGCCGGTATAAAGTATTCGAGGACACGCCTAATATTCTCCATGTACGGGGCTGCTTTTTGGTACTCGCCTTGGTGGATATGGCTTTCTGCCATCAACCATTGCGCCCAATAAAAATCAGGATCTAGTTGCAATGCCTTTTTGTAATGTTCGTAAGCATCTTCCCTGCGACCCGCCATTAAGAGAGCTAGTCCCAATTCGGTGTAGGTAGCTGCCGAAAATGGATCAAGGTCTACCGCTCGCATGCCGATTTCAATGGCTTCGTCGGAGCGCCCCATTGCGGTGAGAAAATCGACATATAGTATTAGTCCAATGGTATCGCTTGGGTTTAATTCCGTGCCTGTCCGGAACTCCTGCTCGGCGGCCTCCCAATTCCACTCAAACTTGTTGATTTCCCCAAGCGCAAAATGCGCCTCCGCGAGGTCCGGATCCAACCGAATCGCTTGCTCAGCAGCCGATCTCGCGAGCGGCAGAACAGTGCCCGGTTTCTCTGCTGCGAACCAGCTACCAAGATAAGCGTAAGTCTGTGCGATCCCAGCGTATGCGCCGGCGAAATCAGGATCTCGACTGCTGGCTTCCTTGAACGCCTGCAGTGCCTTGTCAAACGAAAAAGCCTTCAGGTGATGGTTGCCGACGACCCACAGCCTGAACGCGTCGTCGGCCGTTGTTCGTTCGCGCGCGAGTCTGGCCGCAGTTCGCGGCATCAGCGTGACCTGAATCTCGTCTGCAATGGCGCGTGCAACCTCGCCCTGCAGAGTTAGGATGTCTCCTAAATTCCGTTCGTAGCTTCTTGACCAAAGGTGCCGATCTGAACGTCCATCGACGAGCTGCAGAGTAATGCGGACCTCGTTACCGGCTTGCTGCACCGAACCCTCGATCAGTGCATCGACGTTCAATTCGCGTGCAATCTCCGGCAGTACCTTATCCGTGGCTTTGTAGTGCATGGCCGAGGTTCGCGAGATAACCCGCAAGCCAGTTATCTGTGCCAGCTCACTGGTCAACAGGTCGGTCATACCATCGGTGAAATACGCCTGCTCGGGGTCGGCACTAAGATTATCTAGCGGTAGTACTGCGACGGAGGTGATCGGCGGCCCACTCGTCCACCATTTGTCATAGGCGAACACGATTACGGCAGCGCACAACAACGATATGACAAGAAAGTCCAGGCGCCGACCAGTGATGCGAGTGATTGATTGGCCCGACGCCACGTCCTTTTCGAGCGCAATACCCTCGGGCGTGAGTTCATAGAACCAAGACAAAATGAGTGCGATAGGGAAGCCGATGGCGAGCAATGTAAGGACAAGCTTGCCGATCCAACCCGGCAATTCGGCAAGATCGATAAGTACCCCAGCGACCTGCATGATCAGCCAGGTAGCGACCGCATATAGCACCGCCATGCGAAGAACGTTGCGGCGCCTGAGTTCTGACACCAGCCCCATGAACTAATATTTACGCCGTTTCTGAGGCTTGCTCAATCCGTATCGACCACAGGAAAAGGGAACGTCCGCTTTGGGTCAGTAGCGAAAATTATAGCTTAGACCAGGCGGCCTGCGCCGAGTGTCAGCGGCGCTCGCTGCGCCCGCGCCAGATTTCCGCCTTGATCTGCGCGGCGGACAGCGTGCCGACGTGGCGGAATCGCTTCTCACCGTTGGGCGAAAACAACGCGTCCCGGGTCACGGTTCCGGGTTGTTTCCTGTTGTCGGCTCGAAATCGAATACAAATTCTAGTTCATGCAAACAACAATGCGAGAACCAGGTGCATGATGGCAAGTTCGAGCCCCGGGAGAATGATCCAGATGATGTTCATGATCAGCGTAAGCGCACCGCCCGGTGGTTCCGTTTCACGCACCTCGCGTCCGAAAGGCGCGATGACGCTACCGGCGAGCCTGAAACACATCAAGCCGAACGGAATGCCTATGATCGTAAGGCACAACAAGATGCCACCGAGAACGTAACCGAGGAAGATTACGAACCCACCGAAAACGAAGAATACGACGTTGCCGAGCAAAGACATGATAAATCCTGAATTATGAGGTGAGAGTACATTTCTCCATGCGATGGATCCAGCTGACTTCGAGCCGGCGTTCGTACATAAACGCAGAGCTGTCACCCGAAAAATTCCGGCCGAACCCGCACTAAATTGTCAGTACCCGTTTTTCCTGTGCTAAAGTTGGGTAGTCTGTATGTCAAATGCTCAAACATGAAGACATGAGGACTTCGGTCCGGAGATAACAATGAAGAAGAAGACCATTACCCTAACGGCCCTCGCAGTCGGCAAAGGCGTAGCGTTTCGCGAGTACACTGCCCCTCTTCCAGGAAGCATTCTGGTCGTCGCAAACACGGAAGCGGAATTGGCGTTAGTTGAGCGATTGGCAGCTGCCGGTCACGACATTCACGTCGTATCAGACCCGTCAGAAATTGGCGAGGAGCTTCAGAACCACGATATCGATGTCGTCCTTGCGTATTACAGCGCACGAGAAGTGGTTGAGGACGAAATGTCGTCAATGGCGAGTGCGACCTTCATTCCCGTCACAATGGACGGGACCCCGGAAACCTCCGAGGCCAGCGGGCGTTATCAGCGATCTCTCTCCAACGAAGATAGCGTTCTGAAGTATTTGAAGACGATTCACTGGACGCTGAAGACCCAATCATGAAGAAACAACCTGGCGGCGTGCCGAATGGCACTCTGCTCCGGTTAATTGTGCTGTCGACAACGGCGGCCATTGGCTCACTCCTGTTAGTGACCTCGAACGTCAATGCAACAGAGGTTGAGTCCCGGAAGGGTCACGGTCAATTCGTGCTGACTTACCAGTTCAATGCGACCGACGGTTTCGAGAGCGACATTGGCCCCCTGCCGATTGGCTCGATCGATACCCAGGTGATGAATTTTGAGCTGCAGTACGCGCTTACAGATCGCCTGACAGTCATCGCCGGTATTCCCTATGTGAGAAAGCGATACAACAACGGCCCGCTGCCACACGACCCGTTGCTGCTCGATCCGCCGAGACCCTATATCGAGAACGTCGATGATGGTAGCTGGAATTCGGATTTTCAGGACTTTAACATTGGCGCGAAATACCGGGTCAGGGAAGGCGCCTTTTCCGTCGAACCGTTTGTTTTCCTTGGAGTCCCGAGCCAGGAGTACCCTTTCTATGGCAATGCGGCCGTCGGCCAGCAGTTAACACGCCTTCAAGTCGGGTCGTCCTTAATGTGGTACCCGGGCTTGTCCAACGCCTACTATAGCGCCGATATCGGCTATGTTTTCGTGGAGGAAACCCTTGGCGTTAGCGTCAATTACTGGAATATTCGCGCCGAGGCCGGTTATCAGTTCGGGCCGCGTTTAACAGGCAGGCTGTTCGGCCTTTTGAAGAAAGGGTCTGGACTCGCGGTTCCTACCGACTATCCCGGATTCCCTGGTCAATTGACTGACGAGTTGTGGTACCAGCATGATCGTATGCTCAAACATAACTATTTGAACATCGGCATCGGTCTCGATTGGGCTTTGAACGACCACTACAGTGTCTCGTCCAATTACATGGAGATGGTCTGGGAAGACCAGGTGAATATCCTCGAATACGCGTTTACCCTGTCACTTGCCCGGGCGTTCTGACGGAAATCGGAAACGCCTACGGCGCGACTCTAAAGCGTTGCAAAGTATCTGTCAGACGATCGCGCAGAATTTCCTGTCGCAGCTCAACCGATTGGACAACAGCCTGGTATCTCGGCTCATCCCTGAACTTCTTAAAACAAGGTGAGTCAACCAGGACCGGGTACCAGAGCAACCCCGGACTCTCCATAACTCGTTCAAGAATTTCCAGCGCCAGCTCATCCTCTCCCAGTATCGACTGCCCACAGGCCTCGTACATGTTTGGCCACCACGCCTTTTGAGAGCCGGTCAGAATGAGGCGGCTCATTATCCCATTAACAAATTCGGCATATTCATGCGCCTTCTCGGTCTGCCCGTTTGCATTTAATGCATCTGCATAGGTCATCAGCGTCTCAATGCCGTTAGCGCGCCTGGTATCGACAAAAACTTTCTCGGGCAGGCCTTGTCGATCCAGTAAGTCGATTGCCTGCTCGTAGTCACCAAGTGCCACGTGCGCCCGCGCCAGTCCGTACCAGACTTGAACCTGGTTGGGGTTCTCAAGGACCAGGTCCTCGCCAACCTCGATCATCTCCTCATAGCGTCTTAGCCAATACAGGTTGGTAAACGACATGTCCGGGTCGAAATACCTGGCGCCTTCCTCGTCGCCGATCCGCGCATACAGTTCTGCCAACATCCAAAGCGCGTCCGGATATTCGGGATCTGCAGCTCTTGAGCGTATCGCCCAGGCAATTCCGACGTCCAGGTTTCCAACAAGCTCGTGAATTCGCGCCAGGACCAGAAAGGCAACCGCCTTTCGGGGTGATTTGCTAAAGCGCTCCTGCATGTCGGCAGCAATCTCAAGCGCCTTGTCTCTTTGTCCGGAAACACCGTAGAAGTTTCCGAGTTCTGCGTAACGTAAGAGAGATTCCGGATCCTGCGCCAATGCTCGTAATAAATAACCTTCGGCCGCATCGGTGTCGGGTTGATGCCACAACCATTTTCCATAGTCTGCCAACGCATCAGCGTTGAACGGATTGAGTTCAATTGCGCGCGCGTACGCGTCGCCGGCGCCGTTCTCGAAGCGAATCCACCGGTACAGTCCCAGCGTGTTTTGGACCTCAGACAGATTTGGATTGATCTCCAGTGCCCTTTCAATGGCCACGCCGGCACTCTCAACATCTCCCAGGTAGAGCAACGCGTCAGCGTAGCGACTATGTGCCAACGCTGAACCTGGGTCGGCTACGGTTGCCTGTCGATAAAGATCGATTGCAACCAATAGTTGCTCTATTTTTACCGTCGGTTGATCTTTGACATCTTGAAACTTCATGCGCGCAAGTTGCAAAAGTTCGTTGGCCGACGCATCAAGGGTTGCCAGCGTAGACCTGCCCAACGACGGATCAGAATCCGGCACCAGCAGTGCCACAATTTCTGTCGCTATTTCCTGTTGGGCGGTCAACAGGTCATTGTCCTTTTTCTGAAACGTCCTGGTCCAGTCCCCAAATCCAGACTCGCCATCGATTACTGTCACCGTGATATGCAGGACATCGTCTTGCCGCCTCACTGTGCCTTCGATCAATTGGGCGACACCAAGCCTGGTCGCGATTTCCGGCGCCGATAGTGTCTGGTTCTGAAAAATCACAGAGGAAGATCTGGCGGCTACCCGCATGCCGCCGATTCGGCCAAGTTGATCTCGCAGCTCGTCGCTCAGCCCCTTG
>CAMYIS010000112.1 GCA_947258485.1 uncultured Woeseiaceae bacterium | reverse complement strand
CCTGAAAGGCGATATCTCGGCCGTCAAGGAAGCGCACAAGGACAGCGGCGAGGCGGGCATGAAGACCTTTGACGATGCGTTACTCGAGCTCTACAAGGAAGGCACGATCACGATGGAAGAGGCGATGTCACACGCCGATTCGCGCGCCAACCTCGAAGCCAAGGTCAACTTCGGCGGCTAACGCCACCACCCCCAGCCACCCTCCCCATTCTGACAGCGGCGATCGACGCCGCTATAGGAATGGTGGGTGGTGGGTTGCCGATAATGTCCGTAGAATTGCCCCGCCATGGCCGCCACGATCGAAAAACAAGACCTACAGGACGAAGCTTCGCTGCAACTCGATGCCAACGGCAAACTTCGACATCTGCTGACACTCAAAGGCCTCGACAAAGCCCTGCTCATCGACATCCTGGATGAGGCCGAGCAATACCTGACTGCACCGGGCAGCCCACCTGCCAGGAGCCAGGCACTGGCCGGTCGCACAATAGCCAACCTGTTTTTCGAACCGAGTACCCGCACCCGCGCATCATTTGACCTCGCCGGCAAGCGCCTGGGCGCTGATGTGCTTAATCTCGACGTGAATACCTCGTCGCGCAAAAAAGGCGAGAGCATTCTCGACACCATCTACACGCTTGAAGCCATGCAGGTTGATGTCATGGTTGTGCGCGACGCCAGCGCCGGTGTTCCGGCATTTATCGCTCGCCACGTTCTCGATCACGTCAGCATTCTGAATGCCGGTGAAGCCGATGTGTCACATCCGACGCAGGGACTGCTCGACCTGCTGACGATCCGCCAGCATAAAGGCGGGTTCGAAAACCTGACGGTCACCATTGTCGGCGATATCCGGCATTCGCGCGTGGCGATGTCCGCAGCGCAGGGCCTGGCTACACTTGGCGTCGGCGAGCTCCGGCTGGTCTCGCCACCCGCATTGGCGCCGGATCCGGAGTCCGTGCCCGGTGCCGTTATCGTTGACAATCTTGATGAAGGACTTGCCGGTGCCGATGTCGTGATGGCGTTGCGTATTCAACGCGAACGTATAGGTAATCTCGACGGTGTTCCCGGTATCGACGAATATTTTGCAAACTACGGCATTAGCCAGAAACGCCTGGAAATCGCCTCGCCCGACGTCATCATCATGCATCCCGGCCCCATGAATCGTGGGATCGAAATCGAAAGTGCAGTGGCGGACGGACCTCGTTCCGTAATCACTCAGCAAGTCACGAACGGCGTCGCGGTTCGGATGGCCATGCTCGAGCGCGTCAGCCGGACAATGGCGGCCCGATGATCACGGCGGCGCAGCGCGCAGCACAGAAAAACCGCGGCACACTTTTCGTAGAGGACGGCGAAGTGTTGTCGGTGGATTCATTTCCGGGAGAGCAGTTTGTCATGCGGATTCGTGCGCCGTTGTGCGCGGAAGCGGCCAGGCCCGGGAATTTTGTGCACATTAGCTGCGACGAATCGCGTCCGATGCGTCGCCCGATGTCCATCATGCGCGCGCAGGATGACTGGATAGAAATACTTTACAAGATTGTCGGCGATGGCTTGCGACTGCTGTCGCGCAAAGTCCCCGGAGACTCGATCAGCGTGCTGGGACCGATCGGTATACCATTCGCGCTATCGCCGGAGCGCCCGAACGCGCTGTTAATCGGCGGCGGAGTCGGCATCCCGCCGATGGTTTTTGTTGCGGACTATCTGCGTGTGCAGAAAGGTAACTGGAAGCCGCTGGCGATTCTCGGCTCTGAAATCCCGTTTCCGTTCGATTCGATGCCTTCGAGACTGGAAACGCCATGGCTCGATTCCCATATCAATCGCTCGATGCCCTTGCTCGAAAACTGGGGGGTGCCGGGTCGGCTCGCAACGCTTGCGGGGTTCGATGGTTGCTTCGATGGCTACGTTACTGACCTGGCGGACAGGTGGCTCGTGACGCTGTCGGCTGAGGAGCTGGCGAAGACAGAGGTCTATGCCTGCGGCCCGACGCCGATGCTCAGGGCTGTAGCGGCGCTGGCAGCGCATTACGAATTGCCTTGCCAGGTGTCGCTGGAGGAGTACATGGCCTGCGCAGTTGGCGGCTGTGCGGGGTGTGCCGTGAGAATCGAAACCCCGGACGGTCCGGCGATGAAACGAGTTTGTGTTGACGGCCCCGTCTTCGATGCCACTACCGTCGTCTGGGACGCCTGACACCCACCCCAACCAACCACCACCCACCACCTCACTGCGGCGTCGATCGCCGGGGGCACGCGGACGACGGTGGCGAGTGCGGGGATGTCTTGCGAAGCGACATCGCGTAAGCGCGAGCAAGCAAGACATGGCCGTGATCGTCACCATTGAGTGGGTGGTGGATCGACGCCGCCGTCAGTTCGTGTAGGGGGGTGGTTGGCTTAAGAACCCGCCAGATAGCGTTCGGCGATGAATACCGCGGCAGCACTATCGATCATGTCTTTGGAAATCCGGCCTCGCGTGCCCGCCGCCCGCGCTTCCTTGAGGACGCGCTCCGCCTCGATTGATGTGTAGCGTTCATCGACGGTGTCGATCGGCAAGTCATAACACCCAAGCTCTTCGATAAAAGCATCCACAGCAGCCTGGATTTCGCTGGGCGAGCCGTCTGCGTGCGAGGGCATGCCGACGACCAGCTGCGTTGGCTGCCACTCCTTGATATATGCACTCAGTCGGTCGTGGTCGATGCGGCCGTTTCGATTTGCGATGACGCCCAGCGGGCTCGCGGAGCCCGTAATATCCTGCCCTACCGCCACGCCGATGCGCCGCAGGCCAAAATCAAAAGAGAGAATCGTCCGGGGAGGCGACAAGTCAGGCGTGGCCGGCATCCGGCGACATTCGGGCGATATCGATACCCAGTGTGCGGGCTGCGGAATCCCAGCGCTCAGCAAACGGCGTATCGAATACGAGCTCAGCCGTGGCGGGAACGCTCAGCCAGGAATTGGAAAGCATCTCGTCTTCAAGCTGTCCTGGCTCCCACCCGGCATAGCCGAGAGCCACGAGTGATTTGTCCGGTCCTTCACCGCTTGCGATCGCATCAATCACGTCGCGAGACAAGGTCAGGTGGATGTCATTGGACACAGGCAGCGTGTTTTCGTAGCTCCAGCCCGGTCCGTGCAACACGAAACCGCGCTCGGTTCCGACGGGTCCGCCCGAAAATACCGGGTCTCCTGCGGCGACCGGGTCGGGATCGTCGACGTTGAGTTGCTCGAACAGGCCAGAGAGCTTGAGCGTAAGCGGGCGATTGATGATGATGCCCAGCGCTCCGTCAGCATTATGTTCACAGATCAGTGTAACGGTCGTACTGAAATTCGGGTCCGCCATGCCGGGCATGGCGATAAGTAGTTGATTTATGAGCGTACTGTCGGATCCCATACAGACAGTATCAGTGCAAGCGTCGCCGGGTACAAGGGACTGGCATGCTGTACTAGTCGGCGATCGCCGCGGTCGGGATAAGTTGTTCGGCGAACAACCATTTGTACTCGAAGCGAACGGTGTCGTACTCGGCCGCGATTTCGGGGGGAAAGGGATTGAACGGTGAAGCACGTTGCAGGATATCCAGCGCCGCGAGATCGAGGACGGTCGAGCCACTGGTTTTGCGAATGACCGCCTCACCGAGATCACCGGATGCCTCGATACTGACGGTTAAAGTCGGGCTGCCTGAAATGCCCCCGATGTCGCCCAGCTCAGGCAGATAGGCGGCGCCGACTGCTTCGATGCGGCGTTTCCAGGCATCGAGGTAGGCAGCTACGATTGATTCTCGCGTATCGGCACTCACGATGAGCTGCCGCGGCTCGTCATCGCGAATGAGCATCGATGCTCGTTCTTCCCGGGGCAGTGGCAAAGTGTCTTCGCTGCCTGCTTCCATGGCGATTGCCTTGCTGTCCTCTGGTTGTGGTTCTGTGCGCGGGTCGATCGTAACCGTGCGATTGCTCTTGCGCTGCGCCGCGAGCACTTCGTCTGCTGAACGTTCATGTGCAGTCGCATCAATGAGTCCTGTGCCGTCTTCCGTTCCGGGGTTGTCGACAGGCATCGCGCTATGCAGCGGTGCCGCAGGCCGCACCTGTTCAGTCGTGTTGCCGCCGCCCTTCTGGCTGGCTTGTGCAAGATAGGAAGCGTCGTCAGGCTGATCGATCTGCTGGTCCGGATCGGCGACGATCGTGACTTCGAGGGAAATCGCATCGGCAAACGGGTTATTAAGTGTGGCATTGAATGTGACGCCGATAATCAGGATGCCGTGTACCAGGGCGGCAAGGAACAGCATGGCGGGCAGTCGGTCAGGCACGGCCGGCGCAACGAGCAGAAGCTCGTCGAGAGGGTCTTGGTTCAGGGCGATATTGGCCATATACACGAGAATGTTCCGCTTTTTTGCTTAAGGTGACAAGCAGGCAGTCGACGGTGACCAGTGTAATTGCCAGACTGGACGGGGAATGAGACCCGTGTCACCGCTCGGTAAATCGGCGACCGGTATTGCGCTTATCCGAGCTTGCTTTCGATTGCATCGAACAGAGTTCCGGCAATATTCAGCTTGAACAGCTTGTCGAGCTCACGAATGCCGGTCGGGCTCGTCACGTTGACCTCCGTCAGGAAATCACCAATCACGTCGATGCCGGCAAACAGCACGCCGGCGTCGCGCAGCACCGGGCCCACCTGCTCACAGATCGAGCGGTCGCGATCGGACAGGCCCTGGCCCTTTGTGGATGCGCCCGCAACTATGTTGCCGCGGTTGTCATCGCCTGACGGGATGCGCGCGAGAGCGTGTGGAACAGGTTCCCCATCGATCAGGAGAATACGCTTGTCCCCAAGACTGATCTCCGGAATGTAAACCTGCGCCATGGCGAAGCGCCGGCCATAGTCGGTCAGTGTCTCGAATATTACGTTGGCGTTGTTATCACCTTTTTGCACGACGAATATTGAGCGACCACCCATACCGTCAAGTGGTTTGACGACGACCCGCCCGTGATCCGCAAGAAAAGACTTCATTTCGCCCATTGATCGCGTTATCAGCGTCACCGGTGTGCAGTCGGGAAACCAGGCAGCATAGGCCTTTTCATTCATGTTTCTCAGCGCCTGCGGGTCATTGACAATCAGTGCGCCGGCCAGTTTGGCCCGATCCAGTATGTACGTTGTATAGACGTACTCCATGTCGAACGGTGGGTCCTTGCGCATGAGTATGGCGTCAAGTTGGCCCAGTTCGATTTCCTGGGCTTCACCCAGCTCGAACCAGGCGTCATGGTCGTCCACCACATCGAGGCGTCTCGAGCGACCATAAGCCTTGCCC
>CAMYIS010000111.1 GCA_947258485.1 uncultured Woeseiaceae bacterium | reverse complement strand
CTTCATGCCAGCGCTCGCTGTGCGGCTCGATTTCTTTTTTCATGAAGCTGCGCACGGAGTCGCGAAACATCTCGTGCTCTTCTTCGAAAATATGTCTGTCCATTGTCGTTACCCTGTCAATTTTTCAAGCGTCTACTTGCCCTTGAAATTCGGCTCCCGCTTTTCGAAGAACGCCGCGACGCCCTCGATATTGTCTTCACTGCCGGCCAATGCCTGTTGCCAGTCAGCTTCCAGGCTGAACGTGCTCGCCCAGTCATTGTCGATTGCGTGACGCATGGTCTTCTTGGTCGCCTCTAGGGACCGCGGTGCCCGTTTCGCAAGCATCTGCGCCCATTCCAGCGCCACACTCTGCAAGTCCTCTGCCGGCACGGCCTTGTTCGCAAGGCCGAGCTCCACGCATCGATTCGCAGGAATGCGCTCCGATTCGACGCTGAGCTGGAAGGCACGGCGATAGCCGAGCTGCCGCACGAGCAGCCAGCTGAGTCCGCCGTCCGGCACCAGCGAGATAGTCGTGAACGGTGACAGCAGGAACGCGTTGTCAGCCATGACCAACAGATCGCAGTGCAGCGCCAGTGACATACCGATGCCGGCCGCCGATCCCGGAACGGCGGCGATGACAGGCTTAGGCATCGTCGCGACCGCCGAGAAAACGGGCCGGTACTCGTAGTGCAACTTTCCAAACACGCTGCGCCCTTCGAATCCGGCCTTGAGATCTGCCCCGGCGCTGAAACATCGCCCTTCACCGGTCAGTACAACCACGCGGACATCGTCATCGGCAGCCGCACGTTCAAGCGCCAGCTGTGTTTGCAGCGACAATTCCGCCGTGAACGCATTCATTGCATCTGGGCGATTCAATGTGATCACGGCAACGGCGCCCTGTTGTTTGTAGCTGACGATGTCAGTCATAACTGTCTCCTCAGGCGGCTGAGCGGGCTTCGCCTTTTCCAGCAAGCCCGTAGTAGGTATCACCGCTTTCAGCCATCGCGCGCAGTCCGTCGGGAACCTGGAATCGCGCGCCATAGCTTTTCGCAAGTCGATCTGCTTCGGCGACAAAAGCCTTTAAGCCAACCGTCTCAATGAACGATAAAGTGCCGCCGGTGTAGGGCGGGAAGCCCCAGCCGAAAATGGAACCCACGTCTGCATCAGCCGGATGCGTCAGCACGCCTTCCTCGAGACAACGCGCCGCGTCTATCGCCTGCACATACAACAGCCTGGTTTTGACCTCTTCCGGTGAAGGTTGTTCACTCGATGGCGAGAAGTGCTGCGCCAGCCCTGGCCACAGGCGCTTGCTGCCATCGTCGGAGTACTCATAGAAACCGGCGCCGAAGCGCTTGCCGCGCCGATCGAGTTCGACCACCATTTTTTCCATCACATCATCGGCAGGTGTCGCGACATAGTCGTCACCCAGGTCGGCTTTGGTTTGTTTTCCGATCTTGTAGGCGAGCTCCAGCGTTACCTCGTCCGTCACCGCCAGCGGGCCGACCGGCATGCCGGCATGCTTCGCGACATTCTCGATCAGCGCCGGATTCACGCCTTCGGCAAGCATTGCAATGCCTTCCCGCGTAAACGTGCTGAATACGCGGCTCGTGTAAAAGCCGCGGCTGTCGTTGACAACAATCGGCGTCTTGCGTATTTGCTGAATGTAGTCCAGCGTGCGCGCGATCGCTTTATCACTGGTCTTCTCGCCCACGATGACCTCCACGAGCGGCATCTTGTCAACGGGCGAGAAGAAATGGATACCGATAAAGCTCTCAGGTCGCCTGGACGCCTCGGCAAGGCCCGTAATAGGCAATGTCGATGTATTGGAACCAAAAATTGCGTCGCTGCCAATCACGGCTTCGGTTTTCGCCGTCACATCCGCTTTAATACCACGATCTTCGAAGACCGCCTCGATCACGTATTCGCAGCCATCGAGTTCCGCGTAATCATCGGTCGTATGTATCTGCTCGAGGATTTCTGCAGCAGCGTCGGCGTCCATGCGACCGCGGTCAATCCGTTTTTGCAGCAGCTTGCGCGAGTAATCCTTGCCTTTCTCGGCATCGTCTTTGCTGCGGTCGAGCAATACAACCTGCATGCCGGCACGAGCCGAGACAAATGCAATTCCGGCACCCATCATGCCGGCACCGAGCACGCCAAGTTTCGTGACCTTGCTCTTGTCGATACCTTGCGGGCGACGCACGAGTTTATCGGCCGCCCCTTTGTTGACGAACAGGGTGCGAACCATATTGCGAGCAACGACATTGGTCAGCATCTCCGCGAAATACTTCGACTCGATCTGCAGGGCCGTATCGATCGGCAAAACCGAGCCTTCGTAAACCGCAGACATGATTGCGATCGGCGCCGGATAATTATGGTTTGTCGTTTTTTGCAGCAAGGCAACGCCGAACATCTGCGTCTGAATGGCTTTGGGATTCATTAGGCCGGCACCGCCAGGTACCTTGAATCCTTTCTTATCCCAAGGTTGAACGGCTTCCCCACCGTCGAGGATCCACTGCTTCGCGGCATCGATTTCCTGACCCGATTCCACCAGCAGGTCGACAATGCCCAGCTCGGCCGCTTTCGCGGGCGACAGGTGCGTACCTTGCAGCAACAAAGGCAGCGCCGCTTCGAGTCCGATCAAGCGCGGCAGTCGTTGCGTGCCGCCGGCGCCGGGCAGCAACCCGACCTGCACCTCGGGCTGGCCCAGTTTCGCCCTCGGGTTATCGGCGGCAACGCGATAATGACACGCGAGGCATAGCTCAAGGCCACCGCCGAGCGCGGTGCCATTGATCGCAGCAACGACAGGCTTCCCGCAGGTTTCGAGCTTGCGATAAAGCTGCTGCAGGCCGCTCCATTTGGCGAACGCTACTTTCGGGTCTGCTCCCGGATCGATTTCGTCAACAATCTGAAGCAAATCGGCGCCGGCAATAAAAGAACTCTTGCCCGAGGCGACCACGGCACCTTTGATGTTCTCGTCGCCCGCAACCTGGTCGATGGCCTGGTCGAACTCCGCGATGAACTCCGGTGATACGACATTCATGGAACGATCTTTGAGATCGATCGTAATCAATGCAATGCCATTGCTGTCTGTTTTGATATCAAGTGTATTCATTGTCTGTTTCCGTCAGTTTTGTCTGGCTCAAACCCGTTCGATTATGGTTGCCGTGCCCATGCCGCCGCCGACGCACAGGTTGATCAGCGCCGTTCCCTGTTCGCGCCGTTCAAGCTCGTCGAGTACCGTTCCCAGTATCATTGCGCCGGTTGCGCCGAGCGGGTGGCCCATGGCGATGGCGCCGCCGTTGACGTTGATCCTGTCGTGCTCGATTCCCATCTTCCGCATGAACAGCATGACCACCGATGCGAACGCCTCGTTCAGCTCGAACAGGTCAATGTCCTTGACGGCCATTCCGCAGCGCTTCAACACTTTCTCGGCAGACGGCGCAGGGCCAGTCAGCATGATCGTCGGATCGGTGCCAATCGAGGAAAAGCCCTTGATACGCGCGCGCGGCTTAAGTCCCAGCGATTTGCCCATTTCCTTCGTCCCGACCAGCACCGCGGCCGCTCCGTCGACGATGCCGCTTGAATTGCCGCCCGTGTGAACGTGGTTGATCGCCTCTACCTGCGGATACTTCTGCAGAGCGACGGCGTCGAATCCCGCCTGGTGACCGGGAATTTCGAAGGCAGCTTTGAGGCCCGCCAGGTCGTTCGCCGTCGTTCCTGGCCGCATGTGCTCGTCCCGATCGAGCAGGACATTGCCCAGTTGATCGGCGATCGGCACGACGGAATTCGAAAAATAGCCGTTCTCCCACGCGGTCGCTGCACGCGCCTGGCTTTCCACGGCGTACGCATCGACATCTTCTCGCGTGAAGCCTTCGAGGCTCGCAATCAGGTCCGCGCCGATACCTTGCGGCACAAAGTAGGATTTGTAAGCGAATCCCGGGTCGGCATGCATCGCACCGGAGTCGGATCCCATCGGCACGCGCGACATGCATTCGATGCCGCCGCCGATCACAAGATCGGACTGGCCTGACATGACTTGTGCCGCCGCCGTGTTCACGGCCTCGAGACCGGACGCACAGAATCGGTTCAGCTGTTTTCCCGGCACGCTTTGATCATAGTCCGCGTTGAGCACGGCCAGGCGAGGAATCACTGACCCCTGTTCGCCGACCGGAGCCGTGCAGCCGAAGATAACGTCGTCGAGTTTGCTCGTGTCGAGCTCGTTGCGTTCGCGCACAGCGGTCAGCACCTGGGCGGCCAGATCGATAGGCGTTACCTGGTGCAAGGACCCATTCGAGCGGCCTTTGCCGCGCGGACTACGAACGTGATCGAAAATATAGGCGTCTGTCATTTTGGTTTCCTGTGCTTGAATGCTGCCGCTCGCTAAACGGCGGTAAGTGAATCTCTCAGGTGTCTTTTCATTACTTCGTTCGCCACTGAGAAATCGAAAGAGTCGGGGCTCATCATCCAGAGGTAGGTCATGCCGGATATGTAGGCCACGTACTGGGCCGCAACTTCGTCTGCGTCGATGTCGGCGCGAACCTGACCCGCGTCTTGTCCACGGCGCACCCAGTCGGCGACGTCGGATTTCTGACGACGACGAATGCCCACCGCCGTTTGCTGGAACTCTGCGCTCGGACTCGCGGCACCGCTGTGCAGGATCTGCAGTGCGCGAGCTTCATCCGGCGATTCCTGCTCGAACTTGTAAATCGTGTCGAGCGCAGCGCACATCGCGTCAATGCCGACCTTGTCGCCAACACCTTGCTTCAGGTATTCGAGCCAGTGGCGCGATATCGCTTTGCACAATGCGTCGTAAAGACCACCTTTGGAGCCGAAGCGGTAGGTCGCCAAACCCCGGCTGTAGCCCGCTTTTTCGCCAATCATGGCCAGCGTGGTCTTGTCCGTACCGTGCTCCAGAACCAGCGCCATGGCCGCTTCCAGCATGGCCTTGTCAGAGAGGGCCGTGCGCTCGGCCTGGGTCAGTGATTGGTTGCTCTGCTGCAATTGTCATTAATTACTTGCTGTCAACAAGCAAGTGATTATACGCCACTGTTACCCGGTTTCAAGTGAAGCCAATAAATTAACCTGCGGAATCCTTCGGTCTCGCAAACCGCTCGAATGCGGCCGTTCAAGCGGTCAGATATAAGACTAGAATCGCGTAGCCGGCGAACACGACTGATAGAAACTCAAACCATACTGGCCTCAGTGCGACTAGCAGCATCAGACTGCCGCCAACTACTGGAAACAAAAACGAAACCAGCGGTGGATTACCGAACATCGTGATGTTGACGTGTGGTCCAATACAGAAATAGCCAAGCATTGAAAGCGCCGATAATCGTCCGAATGAGCGACTGTGTGTCAGGAAAACCAGCTCCGCATCATTGGAAATATCGTAATCCTCGGTCGGCAGCGCGAGTTCGGCGGCGCCATAAACGAATATGGAACCGATCACCAGAACGAAGAAATCGATGATCGACCATTCGGTGACCGAGCGCAGCTCCCAGCCTACCCACCATAGCTGCAATATGAAGAGCATGATAACGGCGCCCCACAACGCGGTCGCCCAGTGAAAGGTCACGCGCTTGTGGACGCGGATCAGTCCCGCCACGGAATTAAGCAGGCGCGTGAGCGCCAGGCCCAGAATTACCGAGATTGCAATGAAAACGTATTCGTGCTGAGTCATGTAGCGAAGATGCCTGTTGTCCTTCGGAACTTCAATCGCAGCCAGTCGGCAGTCTACCGGCGCGGGGACTGCTTTCTGCCAAAAGCGGGCGAAAGGCGCTGCCTGAGACGCCGCTGTCGTCAACGTGGCAAATCAGCGTCGGATAATCCTGACAGAAAGGCCCGAAGCCCCTCAATATAGTTGCGCTGATCCTGGAGGAAAGCGTCATTGTGAGTGCCACGAATCGCCAAAAGAGTCCGGGGCTGATTCGCAGATGCAAAAATTGCTTCGCCGTGGTGGAACGGGATAATCTCGTCGTCGCGACTATGAACGACCAGTACTGGGCAGTGAACGTCTCGAACATGATCGCGTGTCGCATGACTGAGCCGGCTCAACCAGCGCGCCGGGAGCCATGGATAAAGTTCCTGGGCGATGTCCGGAACTGAAGTAAAGGACGATTCCAAGATGAGTGCCAACGGTTGATGTTGGGTGGCCAACCGTGACGCGACAGAGGCACCCAGTGAACGCCCGAAAATTACGATTTCACTGGCGACTACGCCGCGACTCTCGATGAGGTAGCGCCATGCCGCATCAGCATCGCGATAGATCCCTTTTTCGGTGGTCCGGCCTTCGCTCTGACCGTAACCCCGATAGTCGATAATAAAGACGGACAAGCCCAAGTCCCGGAACTGCATTATCGAGTCGAGACGATGCGAGATATTTCCTGCGTTGCCGTGAAAGAACAACAACACTCTAGGGGATCGCCCGGCGATGAACCAGCCATGCAAAATCACTCCATCCGTAGTCTCGATCGAGACATCCTGATAGTCGATGCCAACATCAGTCGGCGTCATGACCAACTCACGACCTGGTACTTCTGCAAGATAGAGCATACGACCCTGCATGAAATATACGACGGCGACGAGCAGACCGTAACAGGCAGCGACGACCAGGATAAATTTCAGCATTACAATCCGCGTCTGTTTTACGAACGGCGATTTATTTTATGGAACCGGACCAAACTATCTCATCATTCTGACGCTACCTTGCCTTCCGGCCAGAAGCGATTGAGCGCGCTGCGCGCGCAGACCTCACTTGCACCGCGCAAGCCGCACAAAATGCGGGTAGTAACTCAGAGGATTTGAGAGATGCTCACCAAAGTCAAAAGTATTCGTTGCGTAGGTCAGTACAAGATCGCTCCCCGATAGCTGTGGATGCGATTTTGCGGCGTAAATCATGATGTCTGGTTCATGATATTCCGGTGGGCGAAAAAGCAAGCGTGGCGCTGACCATGGTCCCGTCAATTCGGGCGCGGCCCGCATCATCACATCGGCCTTTCCAAAGCCCTTTGTATGCACCACAAGAAATTGTTGGGTTACTTCATCCCGGTGAATGGTCAGCTCGGTCTGGCCATTCTCGAATAGCGGCCAGCGTGCCGTCATTGAAGCGTCCGCGACCCAGCCGACATCTGGCCCAGACCACCATTCCGGCGCCATCAAATTCCCGCGCCGAACCTCCTCGACCTTCCAGCGGGCCGCGAATATCGGGTGCGACTTGACCGGATCCTGTGATCCCAGCGCGTATATATGCTCGCCCCATCGCAGTACTCCGGCGAATCCCACGATGATGCCTAGTCGATTTGAAGGCGACCGCAGCCAGTTCATTCGCCAATTCGACGGCTCGTCGTCGGGGTTCATAATCATGACGGCATTCCAACCGTCCGATTCAAAACCGAGACCGCCGGTGCTACTGCGCAGTCGATTGAAAAAAAGCACCAGGCGTTCACCAACGCGTAGGCCATGTCCCGGCCAGTACCACCGGTCATCCGGCCGCGTAAAGAAGGCGTCCGGCTGATCATCATCGGCGGTAGCCCAGAAGTACTCGATAGTCGCGTTTGAAGGATCCGTTCCAGTCTGAATTGCCACGCTGTTTCGAATCATTCGCCCATTTTTGCGGGCCCGCCGGCCGGTGGGATCTATCCAGGTATCCGCGAAAAGCCACAGCGTACGATTGCCACCGAGATCGACCGAGAACGCTCCATCAGCTCCGATCCAATGCGGATCGCGGTGGAAAAGTTGATCCGCTTCGGTCCAGGCTGACGATTCGAAACACTGGGCCATTATCGGACTGGCCCAGAGCACGCCGCCGAATAACAAGGCGAAAATCGCTACTGCTCCAGCTTTCCTTATGATTTCGATTGCCACAATCGTTTCCTGAGGCGACGCCGCGTCGATCATTTTGCCTGAAGAAATCGTCAAGCAACAAAGTGCCAACCAAGCGGTTCCGCTGTGTCCGCTATGGGTCAGTAGCCGCCGCTCAGCAGTTTATCATCTGGGCGGCTGCTTACGGTCAAAAGCAGACTATCCCTCGAACGCCTCCGCATGACGACGGCCGCAGTCTCCAAGCTCGTCCCAAGTCGCTCTAGAATCAACCCAGATGTGGTGAGCGACCTTTAAATTATCACCACCTTCGGTGATTAACCCTGCTGGAACAAATGTTCGTGTTTCGTCGTTGACGCCGGGAACTGGAGAGCCACATCTACTGCAGAACGACATTTCCCAGTCTGCACCAGGTTTCTTCCAGGAGGTGATGAGTTGTTCCCCACCTGTCCAATCAAACTTTTCGTTATCGACAACGAGGACCGCGATTCCATTGCTGCCAGTTGCTCGTCGACAGATCGAGCAGTGACAAATAATAATGTCTGAGAGATCAGCGCTGATCGTAAAGCTGACCGCCCCACAGTTGCATGCTCCACTTGCCACTAAGCTACCTTTCTTCACCAATTCGCGAATGACCGCTATGGGTCACAAGAAGTCGCTCAGTAATTTACCAGCTGGGTGGCTGGTTACGGCCAAAAGCGGCCGTTGCCAATCCACAAAGTCTTACGGGATCAGAGCGCCTGAGTCAGCGTATATATCGCCATGCCGATCACTGATAATGAACTCCAAGTCCAGCAGAATGCACGGAGATCATGGATTTGCGCCGTCGTATAGGCGACAAAATGTGCTGCTCTAGCCGCCACATATGTCCATATCAATATTTGTGCAAGCAGCAGCGGCGGTTCAACGAGCACGAATAGAAAGCCCGCTACCAAGAACCCGGGAATACTCTCTAGATCGTTCAAATTGAGCCGGCGCGAGCGATCTACATGCTCATTTATCTCCAGCTGCGCTGGCTTTGGATTAGGGTTCAGAGGCGTCTTCTTGAGATCCTCCGGACTTCGGAATCCCCCTCCGACCTTCATCATGCGCACGACAGTCATCCAAGGTTGCAGCATCAACTTCAATATCATGATGCTTGCCGCAATCAGATACGTTTGAAAAACAGGATTATCGAGACTCAATACAGAAATTTCGACGTTCATACACATGTCCCCGTTTGTTATGGGCTTGAATCGGCTTTCACAGCTGGCAGCTGAGGCATCCGTTGGAAACTCGAAATTCGACGCAGCGTCCTTTGACAATTCGCAACGTCCGATTTGGGTCAGTAGCAGACCTTCAGTCTAGCTCAAAGTAGTCAATCGAAAGACCGGTTTTGGGTGCAAAGCGGACGCTCCCGGCGGCAACTTCTGGCCGCGGATAGCCATTGCGATTCACCTATTTGTAAGCCAGCTTGCGCCAGTAACCGAGTCCGGTAACAAAGAATCAACAGGTTACGCACGTTTCTGATTGCGAGTTAATTCGTCAGGTTCACAAGCCGAGAATCGGTCGGATTCGTCAGCTGTCGCCGTACATTTGATCCGGCGTGAGGACGTCCGGAAAGCGCTCTCTCAGCGCACACCGCGACCTGTAGCAAAGGTGGCAGTGATCGGCGTATCCGTCCTCATGCGGAAGATCATATTTACGCACTATTTCCGCCGGGCCACCGGCAAGCAACGGCCCGACGATCGGGTGCTCGTCCGCGTCATAGTCGCGCATAATTTCTGTCAGCGGGCGCTTAAGCAAATTGCCGATAGAAATGCCCTGGCAAATATGCAGGTTGCCAAAAGGGTCCACGTGAACACGTTCTGGTTCCCGCAAATTCTCCCAGGGACATTCTGTGAATTGTTCCCAGGGCTTTACGTCGACGCGCGATGCGAGCAATTCCGCAGCGCGCCCCCTGTACAGGACTGCCGATTCGCCCGCCGGTAATCGACCGGCCGCACCCGGCACATCGGCGGCCCCAGGCTCGGCTACGCTGATAAAGTCAACCGGGATGCCCAGCTGCTGAGCGGTCCGACGGGCGGTCTCGGGAGGCTCGGGGTCTTCGTCGCCACCGTGATAGGCGTCGCTGCTTATGGAAAGATCGTCGACTAAACCGGCAATCGGCGTTAACCAGTTCGATGCGTCTGCATCGGTGGTTGCCCAGTAGGCGTTGGTAACAATCCCGACCTTAAAACCGGACTCTTTGGCCAAGCGAATACCGGCAACCAATACGTCGTAGTAAAGAAATGCTTCACCGCCCTCAAAGTAAATCCACTCGATCGTGCCGAGAGCTTTGGCCTGGCCCAGAATTTGTTCGATGGTGTCGAGTGTCATCGTACCCGTTTGCGATGGCCCGCCCCACACAAAACAATGCTCGCATTGATAGTTGCACTCGTAGGTCAGCAGGAGATGCAGTCCGGACAACGGATTTTCCTGGGCCTCTTTTGCATTATTGCCTGCCATAGGAGGCACTATAACTCAGTCGAGATCGCCAACGTCATTAAGGCAGTGCCAGTCACGCTGGATGTCCCTTCCTAAAGCCAATCCCGCAGCTGGTGATAGAACACGCCCAGTGCGACAAGCTGGTGTTGAAATCGGTGCGCGCCCGGCACGCGTATGGGTTTGATCTTTGCGAACAGGTCAAAACGCTCTGTGGTGCCGGCAATCACATCGGCGAGAATCTGACCCGCCAGGTGCGTGACGTTGACGCCGTGTCCGCAGTAGCCCTGCGCAAACAGGATATTGGGCGCCACCCTGCCGAATTGCGGCACACGATTTAACGGTACACCGATGGTACCGCCCCAGGCATAGTCGATTTTGGCCTCCTTTAGCTGTGGATAGATCTTCAACATCCGCGGCCGGTGATTTTTTGTTATGAACGCGGGATCAGCGCCAAAGTAGTTTATGCGCCCGCCGAACAAGAGCCGTTTGTCGGCGCTCAGTCGGAAGTACTCCAGCACAAAATTCGGATCACAGATTGCAAGGTCGCGTGGATTTATCTGCTGGACTATCGCGTCGGGCAAGGGCTCGGTCGCGGTTATGAAGCTGTTGACCGGAAAAAGAATGCCGCGCAGTTCGGGAAGCAGTGAATGGTAGGCGTTTCCCGCGATCACAACCCAGTCGGCAGTAACGCTGCCGCGTTCCGTCATAACCCTGGCTCTAGAGCCTTTATCTACGCTAAGCACAGGGCTTCCTTCATAAATGGTTGCGCCATTATCGGCAGCCGCCCTCGCCTCGCCGACACACAAATTGAGTGGGTGCAGGTGACCATTGCCCATGTTGAGCAAAGAGCCTATATAGGCATCGGTTCCGATCAGCTCAGCGGGAAATCATGACGTTGCAGGCGGTCGAACTCTGCGCGGAAAGCTGCAAGATGACGTTTCTTGATGGCGACGTCGAGATAGCCTGCTTTCAAATCGCAGCTAATCCCGTAGCGAGCAACACGCTCGCGGATAATTTCGTGGCCTGCCCACCGCATTTCCCAGAGCATGTCTTCGACGTCGGCGCGATGAGCTGCGGCGATTCTTTCCTCGCCGGAAATACCGCCGATCATCTGCCCGCCGTTGCGGCCCGATGCGCCCCAACCGACTTTACTGGCTTCGACAACGTGAACATTGTAGCCGCGCTCGGCAAGATGCAGCGCCGTCGAAATGCCCGTGAAACCGGCCCCAACGACACAGACATCGGCATGCTGTTCGCCAACAAGCGGCGGATACTCGGTGTTATCATTTGCCGTTGCCGCGTAGTAGGAATCGGTATGTGGCTGAGAGCTGGTCATGGCCTATATCGTACATTAGCAGAGCGAGAGCCCGCAGACTCAAAAGAGTTCGGGCGCATACTATGAACGTTGTTTTTGACCTCGGTGGCGTCGTTTTCAACTGGCAACCCGATGTGCTTGTTCGCCGCGTCTTTGACGACCCGAAAACGCAGTCCCTGGTTCGCAAGGAAATTATCGACCATCCCGACTGGATCGAGCTGGATCGGGGAACGCTCTCCCTGGACGCAGCCATCGTTCGCGGGACATCGCGCACCGGGCTAACGAAAGAGCTCGTCGCGCGCCTGTTCAAAGCCGTGCCACACTTTCTCACACCTATCGAAGAGACAATCGACCTTGTTCGCGAGGTGAACTCATCAGGTCACCCACTGTTTGTGCTATCGAACATGCACCTGGTTTCGGCCGACTTCCTGGAGAAGAGGTACGATATCTGGTCGCTGTTCGACGGAGTCGTGTTCTCTTCTCGCATTCAACAGGTCAAGCCCGAGCTCGGTATCTATGAGCACCTGCTCACCGAGTACCGGCTCGAGCCAACGGAAACAGTCTTCATCGATGACATAAGCGAAAACCTGGCAGCGGCATCCACCTTTGGCATTCGCACCATTCAGTTTATCGACCCTGGCCAGTGCAGAGCGGACCTGGCAGAACTAAACTGCCTGTAACGTCACAAATCGACGGTGGCTACATATTGCGTCGGTATTCACCGCCAACGTCGTACAATGCAGCCGATATCTGGCTCAGCGAATTCGACTTCACCGTTTCCATGAGTTCGGCGAATACATTGCCCCGTTCGCGGGCAACGGACTGGAGGCGCTTGAGCGCGGCGGCACTTTCACCGGCGTGATTCTCCTGGAAAGCGCGAACATGCGTGATCTGGTCGTTTTTCTCGCCCTCGGATGAGCGAATCAACTCCTGCTCGTGTACTTCGTCCTCCTGCCCTTCTTTCGGCAGAAACGTGTTCACGCCGATCAGCGGCAGCGAACCATCGTGCTTCTTGGCTTCGTAGTACAGGCTTTCTTCCTGGATCTTGCCGCGCTGATACATCGTATCCATAGCACCGAGTACACCGCCGCGGTCCGAGATTCGCTCGAACTCCTGGTACACGGCTTCTTCGACGAGATCGGTCAGCTCATTGATGATGAATGACCCTTGCCAGGGGTTTTCGCAGAAATTGAGTCCCAGCTCTCGTGAAATGATCAGCTGGATTGCGACGGCACGACGTACCGAGTGTTCGGTCGGCGTGGTTATCGCTTCATCAAACGCATTGGTGTGAAGGCTGTTGCAATTGTCGAAAAGCGCGTACAACGCCTGCAGCGTCGTACGAATATCATTGAAGCTGATTTCCTGTGCATGCAGGCTGCGGCCCGATGTCTGCACGTGGTACTTCAACATCTGCGAACGAGCACTGGCGCCGTAGCGCTCTTTCATCGCGCGCGCCCAGATCCTGCGTGCAACACGGCCAATTACCGAGTACTCGGGATCCATGCCGTTGGAGAAGAAGAAACTCAAGTTAGGCGCGAACTTGTCGATGTCCATGCCGCGTGCCAGGTAATACTCAACGATCGTGAAGCCATTGGACAAGGTAAACGCCAGCTGGCTGATCGGGTTCGCGCCGGCTTCAGCGATGTGATAGCCGCTGATTGAAATACTGTAGTAGTTACGTACATCATTCTCGATAAAGAACTGCTGCACGTCGCCCATCATTTTCATCGCGAATTCGGTCGAAAAAATGCAGGTGTTCTGTGCCTGGTCTTCCTTGAGTATGTCCGCCTGTACGGTGCCTCGCACAGAAGCCATCGTCTCTTTACTAATTCGCGCATAGGTCTGTGCATCGACGACCAGCTCGCCGGAAACCCCGAGCAGCCCGAGACCAAGACCGTCGTTGCCTTCGGGCAATTCGCCTTGATAACGCGGCCGTTCCTTGTTCTTGAAGTGTTTGTCGATTTTTTTCTCAGCCGCATCCCAGCCACCGGTCTCGCGCAGGTGTTTCTCGATCTGCTGGTCGATAGCCGTGTTCATGAAAAATGCCAGGATCATCGGCGCGGGACCATTGATCGTCATCGAGACTGATGTGGTCGGTGCACATAGATCAAAGCCGGAATACAACTTCTTCATGTCATCAACCGTGGCAATCGACACGCCGGAATTGCCGACTTTGCCATAGATATCCGGCCGCTCGTGCGGATCCTCGCCGTACAGCGTCACCGAATCGAACGCCGTCGACAGGCGTGCCGCATCTTGCCCCAGCGACAGGTAATGAAAACGCCGATTGGTGCGCTCGGGCGTCCCCTCTCCTGCAAACATGCGCGTGGGATCTTCGCCAAGACGCCGGTAAGGGTACACGCCGCCCGTGTATGGATAGCCGCCCGGAAGATTCTCTTTGCAGAGGTACTTAAGCAACTCGCCCCAGTCCCTGAATTCCGGCGCTGCGATCTTCGGGATCTTCTGGTGGCTCAAGCTCTCGCGATAATTCTTACCCGTAATCTTGCGGCCCCGTACCGTATAACTGTATTTCTCGGACTGTACTCCCGCTTTTCGCTGCGGCCACTCCCGGAGGAGCTTGATGGATTCCGCAGTCAGGTCACCGATCGCTTCCTGGTATCGCTGCCGCAGCACCATGAGGCTCCTGTCATCGCCACCTGTGAGCGCTTCCGCCTTGTACGGTTCGAGTTCGGCGGGTAACTTCGGGTCTTGCAGCAATCTGAGCGACTCAAAGACGTGCTGTGCACGGCTCGCCGTTTCCGCCTGGCTGTCGGCGCGACTGTTAATTGCGCGACCCTGCTCGGCGATCTCGGCGAGATAGCGAATCCTCGCGCCCGGAATCATCGCCGTCGATCGCGGCTCGCGAACCGTTGTGTCAATCTCCGGCGTCCACTTTGCCGGATCCAGTCCCGCTTTTTCCGCGGCACGGCGGCACAGCTCCGTAAACATCCAGGAAATACCCGGATCGTTGAACTGGCTCGCGATTGTCGGGTAGACCGGCACGTCATCGTCGGCAACGCTGAACGCAACGTGGTTGCGTTTCCATTGCTTGCGCACATCACGCAGCGCGTCCTCAGCACCCCGCTTGTCGTACTTGTTGAGGACGATCAGGTCTGCGAAGTCGATCATGTCGATCTTCTCGAGCTGGCTCGCGGCACCGTACTCGCTGGTCATGACGTAAATGGAAAAATCGACCATGTCGACGATCTCGCTGTCGCTCTGGCCGATACCGGCGGTCTCTACGATGACGAGGTCGAAGCCCAGCGACTTCAGGAAAAGTATGTGGTCGCCGAGCATCTCGCTCGTCGCCAGATGTTGTCGTCGCGTTGCTATCGATCGCATGTAGACGCGCTCTGAGCGCAAGGAATTCATGCGAATGCGATCTCCGAGCAAAGCGCCGCCTGTGCGGCGACGCGTTGGGTCGACGGCGAGTACGGCGATGCGCATGTCGGGGAAGCACGAAAGAAAACGATTCAGTATTTCGTCCGTAACGCTGCTCTTTCCCGCGCCACCCGTGCCTGTAATGCCGATAACGGGTACCTGAGCGGCTTGCATCTGCCATTCCTTTCGCAGCCGTGTAAGCTCGGTCTCATCGAAAATGCGTTCTTCGATCGCTGAAATAGTGGCGGCGATATCGACAGATGACTCCGGTTTCGGCGGGGCTGTGGTCGGCCGCCGTGTCGCGACCGTGCGTTCGATCAGGTCCCCGATCATCGCCTCGAGACCCAGCTCCATACCGTCGTGCGGGTGGTAAATACGCTCGACGCCGTATTCCATGAGGGACTTGATCTCATCGGGCGTGATCGTACCGCCCCCTCCTCCGAACACCTTGATGTGACCGGCACCGAGTTCGCGCAAGCGATCGACCATGTACTGGAAGAACTCCATATGACCGCCCTGGTAGGAACTGATCGCGATGCCGTCCGCGTCTTCCTGG
>CAMYIS010000110.1 GCA_947258485.1 uncultured Woeseiaceae bacterium | reverse complement strand
TATGGGCTTTATGGCCGGCAAGAAGGCACTGATCGTCGGTGTCGCAAGTGATCGTTCCATCGCATCCGGCATCGCCGAGGCGTTCGCACGCGAGGGTTGCGAAATCGCGTTCACGTACCAGAACGACAAGCTGAAAAGCCGCGTTGCCAAGCTCGCCGAGCGCCTCGGGCAAAACACCGACCTGCTCTACCCCTGCGACGTGAGCTCCGACGAAGAGATCGACGCCGTGTTCGCCAACTTAAGCAAGGAATGGGACGGCCTCGACATCCTCGTGCATTCAGTGGGCTTCGCACCGCGCGAACAGCTGGCAGGCGGATTCGTCGAGTCCATCACGCGAGAAGGCTTCGCGATATCACATGACATTTCGGCCTACAGCCTGGCGGCGCTGGCCAAAGCCGCGCTGCCGATGATGCAGGGCCGCAGCGGCGCCATCCTTACACTGACGTACAACGCGGCCACCCAGGTCGTGCCCAATTACAACGTCATGGGCCTCGCCAAAGCGAGCCTCGAGTCCTGCGTTCGTTTCCTCGCCGCCGACCTGGGTCCGCAGGGCATCCGCGTCAATGCGATTTCAGCGGGCGCCGTGAAAACGCTGGCCGCCGCCGGCATCAGTGGCTTCCGGAAAATGCTGAGTTACGCGGAAAAGTCGGCGCCGCTGCGCCGCACGGTGACGATCGACGAAATCGGCAATACCGCCGCCTTCCTGTGTTCCGATCTCGCGAGCGGCATCACGGGCGAGACCACGTTCGTCGACGCGGGCTCGAACATCATGGGCATGGTGTTCGATGAAGACTAATTGGAGCCCGTTATGGAGATGACCACCAAAATACTAATCTGGATGGCCACGGGGTTAGTGCTCGGCAGCTTGATCAACTGGTTTGCGTCAGACGTGGCCTTTATCCAGGACTACTTCGTCAACGGCCTGTTTCACGTGATCGGCGCGATGTTCATCACGGGACTCAAGATGCTCGTCGTACCCCTTGTGACGTTCTCGCTGATCTGCGGTGTTTATGGCATAGGCGACATCAGCAAGCTGGGCCGGGTGGGCCTTAAGGCGTTCGGGTTGTTTATTTTGACTACGGCGCTTGCGATAACGCTGGCGATCACGGTTGCCGCCATCGTCGGCCCGGGACAGGGGTTCGAGCTTATTGGCGATCAGGGTGAGTTCACTGCGCCCGTCGCGCCACCGTTGACTCAAGTGATTATCGACTTGATTCCGGGCAATCCGGTTGCGGCTTATGCCCAAGGCAACATGCTGCAGATAATCTTTTTTACGATTTGCGGTGTGCATGCTGATGGTTGGCGAGCCCGGCCGTAAAGTCGCCGAAGGCGCGGAGCGGCTCAACGCGATCATGATGCAAGTCGTGACCGTCGTTATGCACATCGCACCTTACGGTGTGTTCGCCTTGATGGCCAAAACCTTTGCATTGCAGGGCCTGGGTCTGATCATGCCGATGATTGCCTATTTTGGGGTTGTGGTCGTGGTCCTGCTGCTGCACGCTTCCGGCACGTTGATGCTGTTGCTGAAGCTGCTTGCGGGCGTCAGTCCAGTGATGTTTTTGCGCAAGATGCGCACCGCGCAGATATTTGCTTTCAGCACATCGAGTTCGAACGCCACGATCCCGGTGACTTTGCGCACCGCGGAAAGACGCCTTGGGGTGGACAATCCCACCGCGTCTTTCATTGTGCCTTTTGGCGCGACAATCAATATGGACGGCACCGCGATCATGCAGGGCGTCGCAACCATTTTCATCGCCAATGTCTACGGCATTGATTTGGGCATGAGCGGGTACCTGACTGTGATCGGCATGGCCGTGCTGGCCTCGATCGGTACGGCAGGTGTTCCCGGGGTTGGCTTGATCATGCTGGCGATGGTGTTCAACCAGGTTGGCTTACCCGTGGAGGGCATCGCGCTGATTATGGGCGTCGACCGACTGTTGGACATGATGCGTACCGCTGTCAACGTTACCGGTGATGGGGCGATAACGACCATCGTCGCCAGGAGTGAGGGCAGCCTGGACGAGGCGATTTTCTACGATCCCGACGCCGGAATCGTCGAGGAAATACATCTGCCGCACAGGTCGGCGGATTCTGCGTCTACCTCGTAGATCCTGCAAGCTGATTCACGCGGGATTCACAGTGCCCCGCCACGGTGCGGACTTCGTATTGGTAGCGCTTATTAGAACAGGTCCTGCGCGGCCAGCACGTCCCTGTTGATGGCGATGTCGGCATTGGCCCGCAGCGCCTGCACAAAAGCGACGAAATCGCCGATTCCGGACTGATCGGCCAGCTGCATCTTGCCAGCGTCTCTTTCGGCAAGCGGAATGGATTCGGGTCGCCCCGGCATCACGGCGTCCAGGCTGTATATCGTGAAACCACCGTCGTCGTTACGCGTGCTGCCCCAGGTCGGCTTGTCCTCCGTCGGTTTCAATGCCGTGAACACGGCCACGGCAACGGACTGGTCGAAATCTTCGGCGTTGCGCGTAATAACGGTGGAAGGTGCCGCCGTAGCGCCAATGCTCTCTGCCGCCGCCGCAAATTCTTCACCCGCGGCAAGCGCTGCGAGCATTTGCTCGGCTTTCTCGGTCATGAGCTTTTCAGCCTGCTGCGCTTTAAGCGCTTCGGCAATCGCCGCACGCACTTCATCGAGCGGCTGGCGCTGCGCCGGAACGTGATTGGTCACGGCGAATACGACGGTACGGTTTGCATCGAGTTCGACGATCTCGGACAACAAATCGCCGGCCAGAACCGCTTCATCGAATATGGCATCAATCGCCGCCTGGCTGCCTCCGAAATCTCCACCACCCAGTCGCGTGACACCCGCGGCCGTCTTGACCTCGGTGCCAATCGCCGCGGCCAGAGCGCGAATGTCGGTTGCATCGAACAAGGCGTCCGACAACTTGCGTTCCAGATCGCGGAAGCGGCTTTCGGCCTGCCGATCCTGCAGCTCGCTGGTCAGTTCGCCGCGGACCTGGTCCAGCGGTAGCGGGCCGCGCTCCAGGATGCGATCAAGACGCACGATGTGGTAGCCGAAGTCGGTCTTGACCGGACCTTCGATCATGCCTTCATCCATCGAGAAGATCGAACCGCCCAGCTCGCCGGGCAACTGGCTGCGCGTCAGCACGCCGAGATCACCGCCCTGGGTCGCCGTTCCGCCATCCGCAGAGTGGTCGCGGGCAAGGTCTTCGAATGACTCACCGGCCTCGGCACGGGCGAGCAATTCGCGCGCCGTCGTTTCGGCGGCGTCTTCGTCATCACCAAACGGAATGAGGATATGACGCGCCTGTCGCTGTTCATCCTGCAGGTAACGCTCTTTGCTGGATTCGTAGTATTCCTGTATCTCCTGCTCGCTGACACTCACGGTTGCGGCGATATCGCTGCGCGATATCTCAACGTACTCGACGTCGGCTGTTTCCGGCAGTTGGTACAACGTCGGGTTGTCATCGTAAAACGCCGTGATCATTTCATCGGTCACAGCCACTTCGTTCTGAACGGCATCGGCGTCGATTGTTGCCAACGTCACGACGCGTTGTTCCGCCGCGAGGTTCAGGAAACGACGGTACTGAGCCGGTGACACCAGAGCCGAACCACGGATGGCGCGCTGCAGCTGCTGGCGACGCAGGGATTGTCGCTGTGCTGCTTCGAAACGTGCGGGCTCATAACCTGCCTGCGCGAGCAGCGTACGATATGTCTCTATGTCGAACTTGCCGTTCACCTGGAATTCCGGCGCCCGCTGAATCATGGCCGTCACGTCCTCGTCGCTGACCTGATAGCCGGCTTGGTCCAGGTAGTTGTCGATTACACGCTGCTGAATCAGCTGCTCGAGGATATTGCTGCGCAGCTGCTGGCGGTATTCCTCCGGCAACTGGGCAAGCTGCGGGTTGGCCTGCAGCTGTTCGCGATAGGCATTCTCGAACTGCCCGACGCTGATGTCGACGCCGTCGACCTTGGCCGCGTAGCTCTGGCCGATGAAGCTGTAGTTGAGGCCAACAAAGACGAAGGAGAAACCGATAAGGGCCAGGATCGAGATCGCGATCCAGCCCGTGAATTTTTCGCGGATGTTTTGCAGCATGATTTTTGTGTCTTTCCCGTGGGCGAGCGATTCTAGCTGACGCGCGACAGTACTCCAATAGCAAATCAGAGTGAATGTAGCTTATTGTCGCGGCCAATGGCCGCTCCTACAACCTGCTCATGGTCGCGGCCAATGGCCGCTCCTACAAGCAAAAAAAAACCCCGGGTCCTGATGGACCCGGGGCCTTTTTATTCAGTGGCGGAGCGGACGGGACTCGAACCCGCGACCCCCGGCGTGACAGGCCGGTATTCTAACCAACTGAACTACCGCTCCGAATCTGGTGGGTGCTGA
>CAMYIS010000109.1 GCA_947258485.1 uncultured Woeseiaceae bacterium | reverse complement strand
CCGGATACCCTGTACTCGGCTATTGGCCAGTCGACGCTGCTGACGTTCGGCGAACCCTACCGCGCCGAAGCTTTTATCGAACGCCTCGAAAAACGCTCGTCAGAACTGAATCTCGACTGGTTTCGCCGCGGCACGGGCGAATTTGAAGTAGTAATGACTTACGCCAATCGCGAAGAATATGATCGCAGTGCCCGCCAACTCGCGCGCGCCGGATTCAGGATCGACTAGCAGCCTGGCCGGCCGATATCCTCGGGCAATACAGACTCTATGCGTTCCATGACGTCAAGCCTGTGAATCAAATCGTGGATGTAGTCCAACCTGTCCGTCTCCAGTATAAGCACGTCGCTCAGCTCGTACGACGCAATCCAGCCTTCATAGAGACGATCGAGCCGCTTCAAATACGACAGCGGCACATCCCTTTCCATTTTGCGACCCCGCAGCCGGATTCGCTGGCGCAGGGTTGGCATTGAACATCGCAGGTAAATCATGAGGTCCGGAGGACGAATCGCGTCGAGGATCGCGCTGTAAAAGCCTCGATACGTTTCCCAGTCGCGCTTCGAGATCTTGCGCATCTGGTGCAGCGCCGTCGCGAAGATTTCGGCATCCTCGAAAATCGTCCGATCCAGGGCGACAACCCCGGGCTGGCGGTCGAGTATACAGCTGCGACTGAAACGCCCAGCGTTTCATGTCCTTGTAGAAATCGGCGAGATAGGGATTCTCGTCGTTGGGCTCATAAAACGGCGCGACGTCGTAAGTCCTGTGCAGGAATTCGACAAGCGTCGACTTGCCTGTCCCCATATTGCCGGCTATCGCGATTGATCGTTTCATTGCCCGTCAACCATACCGCATCCGCGTCTGGCATCCATCCGGAAGATCGCCTATGCTCGCTGCAAATCCTTTGTACGAGGCCGATGTGACTCAGGAAGTGCTCAAAGTTCTCATCAGTGAAGCGGACATCCAGGCCCGCGTCGCGGAACTCGCGCAGCAAATCTCGAAAGACTATGAAAACTGTGGCGATCTCGTCCTGGTCGGCGTATTGAAAGGGGCTTTCATTTTCCTGGCCGATTTATCGCGCCAGCTGTCAATTCCGCGCGTCATCGAATTCATCGCCGTATCCAGCTATGGCAGGGGCAGCCGTTCGAGCGGCGCCGTTCGCCTTGTCATGGACGTGCGCGGCAATATTGAGGGCAAGCACGTGCTGATTGTCGAAGACATTGTCGATACCGGCCACACGCTCGAATACCTGATCGGCATGATCAATTCCCACGGCCCGGCGTCGGTAAAGACCTGTGCGCTGGTGCGAAAGGCAGACTGCGCAGAAGTTCACGTGGATCTCGACTACCTGGGGTTCGATATCCCCGACGAATGGGTCGTTGGCTACGGGCTCGACTATGCGGAAAAGCATCGCACCCTGCCCTATATCGGCATCATCGCGCCTGTGGACTAGTGGTCGGCACAGCCATCGACGTCGACCTCGATCGTCGAGTGCCCGATACCGTATTCCTCTTGCAGGAACGTCTTTACATCGCGAATGACGCCGGACTGGCTCTCGACCGGCCCGTCCAGCGACACGTGCATGGTCAGCATCAGCTGCTGCGGCGTCAGCCCCCAGATATGGACGTGATGAATTTCGCCAACGCCCGACACTCTTGCGACAATACGTTTCTGCATCGTTTCGACGTCGAGCCACTCCGGCGCACCTTCCAGCAAAATGTGCGCGCTGCGCTTGACCAGTGACCAGGCGCTTTTGAGGATCAGCGCCGCCACCGCAACAGACAGTATCGGGTCGATCGGCGTCCATCCCGTGTAAATAATAATGATTGCCGCCACGATCGCGGCGACAGAACCCAACAGGTCGCCCGCGACGTGTAGTGCGGCACCGCGAATATTCAGGTTCTCCTTGTCACCGGTATGCAAAACGGCAAAAGAAACGAGATTGATGACGAGGCCCGCAGCAGCAACGACCAGCATCGTTTCACCCAGAATATCTCTCGGGTCAAAGAACCGGCTGACCGCTTCAAAGAGAATCCAGCCAACAACCGCCAGCAGACTCAATCCGTTGACGAACGCGGCGAGTATCTGGAAGCGCTGGTAGCCGTAGGTGAGATTACCGCCCGGCGGGCGCTTGCTGACATGAAACGCCATGGCGGCGAGCGACAGTGCCATGGTGTCTGTCAACATGTGGCCTGCGTCCGCCAGCAACGCCAGCGATCCCGAAATAATGCCGCCTGCGACCTCGACCAGCATGAAGGTGCCGGTCAGAACAAGTGCGATCATCACGCGCCGCTGATTGCTCTCGTTGGCTGCGTGCCTGTGCGTCTGCCCCATTCTTCCTGTTACTCGTTGTAGTCGCTGATCCTGTACATCAGGATTGCGGCACGTTTGATTGCGAGCGGCAGCGAGCTCAGGTCAAGGCTCTCGTTCGGAGTGTGACCGCCATCGCCAAGCGCGCCCAGTCCTGCGATCGCATCTGTGTACGGTGCTACGAAGGATACATCCGCCGCGCCCCGCATCGAGGGATCCAGTTCCTTCATCGGGCCTCGACCGAGCGCCTCGTTGATCTCCGACAACACGACTTTCAGGCTGCGATTGCCTTCCGTTGGGAACATTGGCGGATAGCCTTCCGCAAACTCGATGCTCGCGCTGGTATGCGGCAGGCTCTCGGCAATAATGGCTCGCATCGCATCGCGCGTGCGCTCGAGCTGCTCTAAAGAAATCGTCCGCATGCCGCCATGAACTACCGTCTTGCGTGGCACGACATTCCTCTTGCCAAAGGCTGTGCCACGATTCTGCTGCGCATCGTAGGTGACATCAGTGCCGCCCAGGATTGTGCCAACATTAAATGTCAGGTGCTCCTCGCCACGCACTTCGTCATAAAAAGCGTTTAGTATTCGCGCGGTTTCAAAAATGGCGCCGGCACCGACATCGTCGCTGAATATGCCTGAAGAATGTGCCTGCTTGCCTTCGACTGTAAGCGTCCAGCGACTCGAACTCCGCCGGGCGATCGTCGCCCAGTCGAATCCGTCACGATGAACCGCCGATTCGAAGCCAAGCGCAATATCAGCCCATTGACCCGCTTCAATAAGCTCCTTTCGACCGATGGAAAGCGGCCTGCCGGTCTTCTCCTCGTCACCCGTGTACGCAACGATGACCGGAATATCGTCCAGCGCGCCAATTTCCTGCAGCGCTTTCAGCGCGTAGACAATGACCACGTTGCCCGATTTCATGTCATCAACGCCAGGGCCCGTGGCCGTGTCGCCGTTTCGCGCAAAGCCCTGAAACGCATCGTCAGCTTCGAAAACCGTATCCAGGTGACCGATGAGAAGGAATTTCTTCGCCGTGCCATCGATCTTTCGCCCGAAAAGATGGCCGGCCCGGCCCATTTCCTCAGGCATTTCGATCCACTCGGAATCCAGGCCAAGTTGCTCGAGCTCGCGGCGCATGGCACGCCCGACTTCGCGAACGCCGGCGTGGTTCATTGTGCCGCTCGAGATATTGACAGTTTCTTCGAGCAATGCGATCGCATCTTCCGCGTGTTTGTCGATCCACTCGACCATTTGTCGCTCGTTTTCGTCGAACGACTGTCCGACAGCCGGCAGTGTCGCAAGCAAGAGCATCAGACCGAGAATTTTCCTGATCATGATAGTGATTCCATATGTCGCGGCACACGAATGTGTTCGACCATGTGCTGGATGTGTTCCGGTGGCGGTCGAGTCATTGAACTGACGACGATCGCCACGACAAAATTCAGGCACATGCCGATGACGCCGATACCTTCGGGAGAGATTCCGAACAGCCATTGTTCCGCAACATTATCACCCCAGGGAGCACCCGCCCACTTCAGGAACAGGCCTTTGAAATATTCGATATAACCATAGGTAAACAGCAAGCCCGTCAACATACCGGCAATCGCTCCTTCTCGATTCACGCGCTTGGAAAATATCCCGAGCAGGATTACAGGGAACAGGGAGGCGGCCGCCAGGCCAAACGCAAAAGCGACGACCTGTGCCACCCAACCCGGCGGATCAAAGCCGAGATAGCCCGCCACGAGTATCGCAAAGGCAGCCGCGACCCGACCCGCCCGCAGCTCGTTCTTCTCGGAAATTTTCGGCAGGAAGATGCCTTTGATCAGGTCATGCGAAACCGCGGCAGAAATGACCAGCAATAATCCCGCCGCTGTCGATAATGCCGCGGCAATGCCGCCGGCGGCAACGAGGGCAATGACCCAGTTGGGCAGCCCTGCGATCTCCGGGTTCGCCAGCACCATGATGTCGCGATCGACGGTCAGCTCATTGCCCTGCCAGCCGTATTCGGCTGCCTGATCAGCGAATGCCGGATTGCGGTCATCGTAATACTGCACCCGGCCATCGCGGTTGCGGTCATTAAAGGCGACAAGCCCTGTCCGTTCCCAGGTCCGGAACCACTCCGGCCGCTCGTCATATTGCAGATTGCCATCGATCGCACCGATTTCGCCCGGCTGAATAGTATTGATGAGGTTGTATCGGGCCATTGATCCAACGGCCGGCGCCGTCGTGTAAAGGATCGCGATGAAAAACAGAGCATACCCGGCTGACACACGCGCATCGCGCACCTTGGGGACCGTAAAGAAGCGCACGATGACGTGAGGCAGTCCCGCGGTGCCAACCATCAGGGCCATCGTGATACAGAACACGTCGATACGGCTCTTGGTTCCCGATGTGTACTGGTTGAAGCCGAGCGAGGTCACGATGTCGTCGAGCTTGTCGAGCAACGCGGTTTCCGTGCCGGTGATTTCACTGCCAAACGCCAACTGCGGAATCGGGTTTCCCGTAATTTGAATTGCGATAAAGACTGCGGGAACCGTGTACGCGAATATCAGCACGCAATACTGTGCGACCTGCGTGTACGTAATGCCCTTCATTCCGCCAAGCACGGCATACACGAAGACAATGCCCATACCAACGACCAGTCCGACCGCGACATCGACTTCGAGGAAGCGCGAAAACACGATGCCAACGCCACGCATCTGGCCGGCGACGTAAGTAAAGGAAATGAAGATCAGGCAGATGACGGCGACGATGCGGGCCGTCCTGGAGTAGTAGCGTTCGGCGATGAACTCGGGGACCGTGAACTTGCCGAACTTGCGGAGATAAGGCGCGAGCAACAGCGCCAGCAGTACATAGCCGCCGGTCCAGCCCATCAGGTACACGGAGCCGTCGTAACCGAGAAATGCGATCAGCCCGGCCATCGATATGAACGAAGCTGCGCTCATCCAGTCGGCGGCCGTTGCCATGCCGTTCGCGATCGGCGATACGCCCTTGCCCGCGATATAGAAATCGCCGGTATTGTGTGCCCGCGACCAGATCGCAATACCGATATAGAGAACGAACGTGAAGCCGACGACGATATAGGTGAGCGCCTGCAGACTCATGCGCGACCCTCAGTCTTCATGCACGTCGTATTTCTTATCAATGCGGTTCATGCGCCAGGCGTAGAAGAAAATAAGAACCACGAAGAGATAAATCGACCCTTGCTGGGCAAACCAGAATCCCAGTTGAAACCCGCCGATCCGGATCGTATTGAGCGCTTCGACGAGGAGGATGCCGAAGACATACGAGCAGGTAAACCAGACCACCAGGCAGATGGCCAGCAGGCGCAGATTGGCCCGCCAGTACGCCAGCCGATTATCGCTGTGCATAAATCCCATCCCTCTTGTTATGGTTGTCGAATGTAGCAGATAACGGAGAGACTCGTGATTTCAGCCACCGAACACCCAAAAAAGTACATTGAAGTAAATGGCAAGCGCATGGCTTACGTCGAAATGGGCGCAGGTGACCCGATTTTATTTCAGCACGGCAACCCGACCTCGTCCTACCTGTGGCGCAACATAATGCCGGAACTGGCGAACCATGGACGCTGCATCGCCGTCGATCTGATCGGCATGGGCGACTCCGACAAACTCGATGACCCGGGTCCTGACAGCTACCGATACGTGGAGCATCGGGACTACCTGTTTGCGGCCTGGCAACAACTGGGTGTCACTGACACCGTCACTTTTGTAATCCACGACTGGGGCTCGGCACTGGGATTCGACTGGGCCTGCCAGCACCCCGACAAAGTGCGCGGTATCGCGTACATGGAGAGCATCGTGCGGCCCGTAAGCTGGCAGGAGTGGCCCGAGGCGATACGCCCGTTGTTCCAGGGATTTCGTTCCGATGCCGGTGAGACAATGGTGCTCGAAAAAAACGTGTTCGTGGAGCGCGTGCTGCCCGGCTCCGTGCTTCGTGGCCTGACCGAGGATGAAATGGCCGTCTACCGGCGGCCGTTCGAAAACGAGGGCGAGACCCGACGGCCCACATTGACATGGCCGCGTCAGATTCCGCTGGATGGCGAGCCTGCCGACGTCCATGAGATCGTCGCGCGGTACGCGGACTGGCTATGCAATGCCGGGGTACCGAAACTATTCATCAATGCCGAACCGGGAGCGATTCTCACGGGGCCGCAGCGTGAGTTCTGCCGGGGTTTTCCAAACCAGACCGAGGTGACGGTGGCGGGCAGTCACTTCATCCAGGAGGACTCCCCGTTGGAAATCGCGGCTGCGATTCGCGAATGGCTCGACGCCCTGCCCTGACGCGGCGACGCGAAATCCGCACAAAAAAAAGCGGCTTCTCACGAAACCGCTTCTTTCAAACCTACGTTAGCACGTGGTTCCTGGCCCCCTGAGTCCCCCGCCAAGTCGTACCTGAAGGTGTCTTGCAATCGCCGCGTAGCCAAGGTGTTGTGGAAAGGCTACGTTTGCTGGGTCTCAAAGTCGCAGAAAACTTGCTTTTTGTCAATCCTTTAGGCAGTTTCCGGCGACTACGTCGGCAGCTCTTTTCTTTTTGTGGCATAAATGCAACGACGCCATCAAGCCACGATTGCCTGCAAAATCAACGCTTAAGCAGTCCCTTCGACGGATTCGTCCCGAACCGGGCTTCGCAGGCGGCCCACCCCGGGGATTTCAACTTCGACCGTGTCGCCGGCTTGCAGCCACACCGGCGGCGTCCGCGCTGCTCCGACCCCGCCCGGCGTACCGGTCGCAATAATGTCGCCCGGCAGCAATTCCGAGAATGTCGAGCAGTATTCGATCAACGCGGGGATATCGAAAACCAGGTCGGCTACGCGCCCACGCTGCATCACCTCACCGTTAACGAGCGTGGTGAGCTGCAGCAATGACGGGTCGGGAATTTCGTCGGCCGTAGCGATGCAGGGACCCATCGCACCACTGTGGTGAAAATTTTTGCCCGGCGTGAACTGCGGCGTGTGCCTTTGCCAGTCCCGAATCGATCCGTCCATGAAACAGCAGTAACCCGCGATATAGTCGAGCGCATTCTCTCGTTCGACATGGCGCGCACGTTTGCCAATGATGACGGCCAACTCGCCCTCGAAATCGAATTGCTCTGACGCACGCGGCCGGAGTATCGGCTCGTTGTGTCCGACCAGGCTGGCCGGGAACCGCACGAACACGACCGGGTGGTCGGGGACCTGCCGCCCCATCTCCTCGATATGCGGCCGATAGTTCACGCCGACACACAGGATCTTGTCCGGGTTCGGGATGACGGGAACGAAGCGAAGATCGGAGGCGCTGTAGACCGCGCCTCCGTCATCATCCGCCAATTGCTGATTCGCTCCGGCTGTAATCACGGCCCGAAGATCGCCATATCGCTTGCGAAATGCCGCACTGGCCCCGCGGACGCGATCGCCGTCCGCTAGCCCATAGCTCGGTTGGCCATCGTGTTCGAAGCTGACTAACTGCACCCACGGAACCTCTGATTAGTTATTTTGCGGCTGCGCCGGTGGCGAATCGGTTGAAGAACGAGGCGCGATGGCGACAACATACCCATAGGTCTGTCGAGCCATTGCAACAAAGTTATTCGGCCGATTCGCCCCGGCCCGAACGAGTAAGTATAGATATCAACGGGTTGCGCACCAGTTGCGCCGATACTGCGTTGCGACTCTTGGTAAGGACGATGGCCATTACCTTCGAGCCGCGCCTTATCTCGGCGCAACTGGGCACGCAACGCAGTCCTGAAATAATTAATCAGAGGTTCCTCAGTTAAATACATCATCGGAACTGACAATTCTGACTTTGTCCTTTGACAAGCCGAGCGGGATAGTCGAGATCAGCTTGTCCTCGTCGAGCAGCGTCTGAGGCTTGTCAGCATCATAGCTGATCGGCGAAGCACGGTTCGACACCAGGCGGTCACGCAGGTCCCTCGTGTCTTTGCTGACGAAGACGTACTGAACGTTATCAGTGCCCATGTTTTCCTTGATCACACGATTGACGTCATCCAAGGTCAGCTTGTTCAGCCCTTCCCGCACGTATTCAGCGAAGCTGTCTATCCGGTAGTACTGGCTGTCTACCGCGTAGCCGAGCTGCCGCGATTGGCCATCCATCAACAGGCTGACGAATTTGGACAGGTAGGCGCGCGTCGTCTCGAAGTCCGACTCGCTCATGCCATTTTTGACCAGTTTTTCCAGCTCGAACATAGCCGTACGAGTCGCAAAATGTGCGTCGTTATTGTCCCGCAGCGGACGCAGCCATACCTGGAAAATCTGCTGCTGGCGCGCGAGGTTGGTGTCCGGATGAAACTGGAACATGCCGCGCGGAAAATACTCGATGTAGGCGTAGTCACCGTAGTTCATGCCGCGGGTTTCGCGTATGCGCTTGTACAGATGGCTGTTCGAGTTTCGATGCTCGCCAAAGTAGGAGCGCACGAGCCATAGTGCAACCCAATCGGGGTCGCCGCGTCGCAGGTCGATTGGGAACCCGAAAGACACGGCTACGGCCGGCGTCTCCTTCTGCACCAGAACGGCTTCACGACCGTCCGGCATGCGGGCTGCCGGAACCGTCAGTTTCAGTCGTTCACCGGCAGGGAGCTTCTGCAGGTCTGCACTGACAGCCGTGACAAATTCGTCGGGATAGCCGCCCGCGAGTCCTACGGTAACGTTCGAAACCGTGTAGTTGTCGCGATAGAACGCCTTGACGTCGTCCAGTGTTATCGCCTCGAGATTGCTGACGTTGCCATAGTTGAACGAACCGTAGGGATGTTCGGCACCGTAAATAGCCGAATACAGGAACTCCTTGCCAAGCTCCTCGTCATTGTTGCCGACGAGGTCGGTGCGAATAACGTTGATCAACCGGGTCTTGATGCGATCGAAATCAGTTTCAGACCAGGCCGGAAACAGCAGCTGCCCACGCACCAGCGAGTACCAGGTATCGAGATTGTCCCTGTGTACCTGGCCGGCCAGGCGCGTCATCTCCTTATCCACCTGCGCGTTGAATCCCGCGGCAATCGGGTACATGGCTTCGTTGATCTCTTCAATCGTCATGGCCTCCGAACCGCCGTCCGAAATCATCGCCGCAGTCATTGCCGCAAGGCCTTTCCCGCCATCCGGATCAAAACCGGCTCCCGTATGCACGATAAATGCGATGTCCACGAGCGGCGAGGTCGCGGACTGCCTGGTAACAAACGACACCGGTACGGGCTCCTCGGCCGCGCCGACCCGGAGCTCGGGGACCGGTTTGGCGGCGTCAGGTTGGGCCGGCGCTGTCGACATTCCGGTCGCTGCAACGAGCTCGTCCACCGATGCAGTGCCGTCAATTCCTGCGACGCTTTCATCATTAGACAGCGTGACCGTCACGCGTTGGCTGTCAACGAAGTAGCGGTTGGCGACATCGCGCAAATCGCTCGACGTCAACGAGTCGTAGGTCGCGTAGACCTCGTTGATGGTCTCGGGTGTCCGTGAAAAGTGGACCACGCGTGCCAGCATCTCGGCGATGCCCGATGAGTTGTCCAGCTGCGACGTGAACCCGTAGCGCAGTCGAGATTTTGTTTCCGCGACTTTCTTCGCGGGAACGAGCTCTGTCCGTGCTCTGACCAACGTGGCGTTGATGGCATCGCGCACGTTGACGGCGTTCTTGATGTCGGTGAGCCGAGCCGCGATCAGCAGCATGCCCGGGTCCTTCTGGTCCGGGAAATAGCCCCACAGCTGGTCGACCGCCTGATCCTGGATAACGAGCTTCTGATACAGCTCCGACGACTCGGAAAAATAGATCGATGAGATCAGGTCCAGTGCCGGCATGTCTTTTTCCGTCGGAACGTAGGCCGGCCCGCGATAGGTCATGAATATCCACGGCTGCGTCGGACCTTCCCACACGAGGTGCTCGTAACTGGGGCCGTCGAGCGGCGGTTCGACCGGGATCTCGACCTCGTAGTCACCGCGCTCCCAGTCACCCCAGTATTTCTTGACCAGGGCAAACGTCTCTTCCGCATCGACATCGCCGACGAGAATCACGACGGTCTTTTCGGGGCGGTACCAGCGATCGAAGAACAGGTCGGCGTACTCCATCTGATCGGGCATGACTTCAATGTCCTCGATGAACCCCATCGTCGTATGCTTGTAAGTGTGCACCGTATACATCAGGTCGCTAACGCGCTCGAATAGTTTCTGTACGGGATTGGAAAAGTTCTTCAGGTACTCGCCCTTGACGGCCAGCGCTTCGGTGCGGAACTGTTCCTCGGAGTAATTGAGGTTCTGAAAACGATCGGCCTCAAGTTCAATGACCTTCTCGAGGTCATCCTTGGTGAACGTGATGTGATAGTTGGTGTAGTCATCGGTCGTGTAGGCGTTTTGATCTGCACCGGCTTTCTTCAGTATGTCGCCGTAGACTTCGGGCGGGTACGCCTCGGTGCCGCGAAACATCATGTGCTCGAAAAAATGTGCAAACCCGGATTTGCCGGGCTCGACTTCATTGCGTGATCCGGTCTGGACCGGGATCTGAATCGAAACGATATCCGGATAGTCGGTCGGGACAACAATGACGCGCAGACCATTGTCGAGATCGCGCATCAGGTACGGCATGTCGAAGATTTTCGAATTTTCGGCGGACGCTATGGGCGCCTCCTGTTTCTGGCCGCAGGCCGAAACCAGGAAAGTAACTGCAAAAAGAACAGGCAAGCTGCTGATCAGCTTTTTCATTGCAAGACTCCGGGATGTTTTCATACGGCAGGGTTTGACATGCCGCGTACAAAAGAGGTCCATGTTATCGTGTCGCCGTATATCCCGCATCGTGGCAAGCCGCAGGTGCGTGTCGACCAGGCCCACAGGGTTCGAGACGAAGAATGTCTAATTATTTATATAAAACAGTATTTTACGCTGTCTTTCTATTCGTATTCTACGGTGCTGCGGCGGCGGAGACAGTCCTGCATAACGTGAATGGCTACACCACCAGCCGTGACGGTATCCGCCAGTTCTCCGTGCTGGTTTTCGACGACGCCGGCAAGGTCGTCGCGGCCGGCGGCGATGAATTGCTTGCCGGCAGATCGGGCGAAGGCCAGGTTGACGGCGGCGGTTTCACGGTATTGCCCGGCATTATTGATGCGCACGCCCACGTCTATGGACTGGGCGTGCTGAAAACCAGCCTCGACATCACCGGTGTACCCAGTGTCGACGCAGGAGTGGACCGTATTCGCGTCTATGCCGAGGCGCATCCGCATGCGCGCTGGATACTGGGTCGCGGCTGGAACCAGGTACTCTGGCCCGTCAAGGAATTCCCGACCGCGGCGCATATCGATGCCGTCGTCAGCGACCGGCCGGTCTGGTTGCGGCGCATCGACGGACACGCCGGCTGGGCCAACAGTGCGGCGATGAAACTCGCCGGCATCGATAGCGACACGCCGGACCCGGTTGGCGGCAAGATACTGCGCGATGACAACGGGCACGCTACCGGGATTTTCGTCGACCTCGCGATGGACCTCATCGATCAATATGTGCCGAAGCCCGATAAGGACGACTATCGGCAGGCCCTGAAAAGCGCCGTCGGTGCACTCGTCGCCGAAGGCATGACCGGCGTCCATGACGCAGGCGTCGACCTCATGAACGCCGAAGTCTATAT
>CAMYIS010000108.1 GCA_947258485.1 uncultured Woeseiaceae bacterium | reverse complement strand
GCTCACTCACAAGGATGTCAATAGCATGGTGTACGACATCATGAATGACAAGCAGCGCAAGGACTACGAGGAGTTCCTGGAGACCGACTTTTCTTTCGAAATCCCGAAACTCGCACGTTTCCGGGTTAACGCCTTTAACCAGAACCGCGGCTCGGCCGCCGTGTTTCGTACCATTCCCTCTGAGATCCTGACGCTCGAAGATCTGGGCGCACCGCCGATCTTCAAGGATGTATCGATGCACCCGCGTGGCATCGTGCTGGTGACCGGTCCGACGGGATCGGGCAAGTCCACGACGCTCGCGGCAATGGTTGACTACATCAATGACAACAAACCCGACCACATTCTGACGATTGAGGATCCGATCGAATTTGTGCATGAATCGAAGAAGTCGCTGATTAACCAGCGCGAGGTTCACCGCGATACGCTCGGCTTCAACGAGGCGCTGCGCTCCGCATTACGCGAGGACCCCGATGTCGTACTGGTTGGTGAGCTTCGTGATCTCGAAACTATTCGCCTGGCTTTGACGGCCGCCGAAACGGGCCACCTCGTTTTCGGGACGCTTCATACGAGCTCTGCCGCAAAGACTATTGACCGGGTTGTGGACGTTTTTCCGGCCGCCGAGAAAGAAATGGTGCGAGCGATGTTGTCGGAATCGTTACGCGCAGTTATCTCGCAGACTTTGCTCAAGAAAGTTGGTGGCGGCCGTATCGCGGCCCACGAAATCATGATCGGTACGCCGGCAATTCGTAACCTGATTCGTGAAGGCAAGATCGCGCAGATGTACTCGGCCATTCAGACAGGCCAGGCTGCCGGCATGCACACACTGGATCAGAACCTCGCTGAATTGTTGCAGAAGGGTCTGATCAACAAGGAAGAGGCGCGTTTCCGCGCGGCCAACAAGGAGAATTTCTAAGGTTGGCGCCAAATCGCCAGCCTGAAAGGAGACGAAAAAATGGAACGCGAACAAGCCGTAAGACTAACTCAGAACCTGTTGCGCAAGATGGTTGAGCGAGATGGCTCCGACCTCTTCCTCACGGCGGCGTTTCCACCGGCGATCAAAGTCGATGGGACCGTCCACAAGGCAACCGATACGCCGCTATCGCCCGATCAGGCGGCGATGATGGTTCGTTCGATCATGAACGACAAGCAGATCAAGGAGTTCGACTCGACCAAGGAATGTAATTTTGCCATCGCGCCGCAGGGTATTGGTCGCTTCCGCGTCAGCGCTTTCATACAACAAGGCATGGTTGGCGCCGTTCTGCGAACCATCACCACCGAAATACCGACACTCGAAGACCTCGAGTTGCCGCCGATTCTGAAAGACATCGTCATGAACAAACGGGGTCTCTGTATCGTCGTAGGCGGCACAGGTTCAGGTAAGTCCACGACCCTTGCAGCCATGATCGGCCACCGCAATGAGAACTCACGCGGTCACATTATTTCCATCGAGGACCCGGTCGAGTACGTTCATCCGCACAAAGGCTGTGTCATCACGCAGCGTGAGGTCGGCGTCGATACCGAGACATGGCATGCCGCGCTGAAGAATACCTTGCGCCAGGCACCCGACGTCATCCTTATCGGTGAGATTCGTGACAAAGAGACAATGGAATACGGCATTCAGTTCGCTGAGACCGGCCACCTCTGCCTTGCAACGCTGCACGCCAATAGCGCGAACCAGGCGATGGATCGCATCATCAACTTCTTCCCGGAGGAGCGTCGCCAGCAATTGTTGATGGACCTGTCCCTCAACACCAAAGCATTCATTGCGCAGCGGCTGATACCGCGTGAAGGCGGAATCGGCCGTATCGCGGCGATGGAAATCATGCTCAATACGCCACTGGTGCAGGACCTGATATTCAAGGGCGAAGTCGGACAGATCAAGGAAATCATGGCCAAGTCGACGCGGCTCGGCATGCAGACCTTCGACCAGGCGCTCTTTTACCTTTTCGAAGAAGGCACGATTACTTACGAAGAGGCCATGCGAAATGCTGACTCGAAGAACGAGCTCAGGCTGCGCATCAAACTGGAAAGTAAACGCGACTCGTCACTGGCTGACCAGCAGGCCGAGAGTCTGCACATCATGGACGAGGATACGGCGCAGACATTCTGAGCCGAACAGGAACGCTGCATAGATGAACGTCAAACCGCTATTCAAGTTGATGGTCGAAAAAAAGGCATCAGACCTTTTCTTTGCACCGTTTACGCCGGCCAAGATCAAGATCGAAGGCAAGATCATGCCTGTCAACAAGCTCGAGATGACGCCGAAGATGGTGAAGCAGGCTGCTCTCGAACTGATGAGCGAAGAGCAAATGGAGCAGTTCAACAAGGAGCTGGAAATCGACTTCGCTCTCTCCGAGCCAGGCCTCGGCCGGTTTCGTGTCAATGTCTTTCATCAGCGCGGCAGCGTCTCGATGGTTCTGCGCTACATCACGTCTGAATTACCCACGCTCGAAGATCTCGGGATGCCCAAGCAGCTCAAAGACCTGGTCATGTTACGGCGTGGCTTGATTCTCATGGTCGGCGCTACGGGCGCCGGTAAGTCGACCACTCTCGCTGCGATGGTCAACCACCGCAATGAAAAGACGTCGTCACACATCCTTACAATTGAAGACCCCATCGAATTCCTGCATCCCAACAAACAGTCGATCGTCAACCAGCGGGAAATCGGGCTGGATACGAAGTCGTATGCGCGCGCACTGAAAAGCGCCGTGCGCGCTGCACCGGATGTAATTCAGATCGGCGAAATTCGCGACACTGAATCCATGCGCGCGGCGCTCGATATGGCCGGTACGGGCCACCTCGTGCTGGCTACCGTGCATGCGAATAATTCGGCGGAAACGCTGGACCGAATCATCAACATGTTTCCCCAGGAACAGCATTCGCAGGTCTTTATGGATCTCGCGCATTACCTGCGAGCAATCCTGTCGCAGCGCCTGGTGCGCTCCCGCAGCGGCAAACGCGTAGCGGCCGTCGAACTCTTGCTCAATACGCCGCACGTCAAGGACCTGGTCCTGAAAGGCGATATCTCGGCCGTCAAGGAAGCGCACAAGGACAGCGGCGAGGCGGGCATGAAGACCTTTGACGATGCGTTACTCGAGCTCTACAAGGA
>CAMYIS010000107.1 GCA_947258485.1 uncultured Woeseiaceae bacterium | reverse complement strand
AATCGGCGCCGGCCAGCTCGGCCAGATGCTGGGTTTTGCGGCCCGCGACCTTAACGTCGAATGCCGTTTCCTGGATCCATCGATCTCGCCGCCCGCCCGCGTATGTGGTGATGTCATCCAGCGGCCGTTTGACGACGCAAAGGCATTGGCGGAGTTGGCCGCCAGCAGCGACGTCATTACTTACGAATTCGAGAACGTCCCCGTCAGCGCGCTGCAGCGTATAGATGGCACGGTTCCGATATACCCACCCTTGGATGCGCTGCGGCAAGCCCAGGATCGCCTCGATGAAAAACGGCTGTTCGAGCGGCTCGGCATTCCATTGCCCGCCTACCGTGCTATCGATACACGCGAAGACATGGTCGCTGCCGCTGACGCGCTCGGCCTGCCGATGGTCGTCAAGACTCGACGCCTGGGATATGACGGCAAAGGCCAGGTCCTTGTCCAAACGGCAGCTGATATCGACAAAGCCTGGGGGACACTCGGAAACCAGGCCCTGATTGCCGAGCAATGGGTGCCCTTCGATTATGAGGTCTCCTCGATCGGCGTCCGGAATGTCGACGGTGATGTTCGAATTTATGCGCTGAGCCACAACGTCCACAAAGACGGCATTCTGCAGAGCTCACGGTCACCCGTCGACGCTCCGGAGCTCGCCGGGAAAGCCGCCGGGTATGTGCGGCTGCTCCTAGACGACCTTGACTATGTTGGCATCCTTGCGCTGGAACTATTCGTCAAGGGAGATCAATTGCTGGCGAACGAGTTCGCCCCGCGCGTGCACAACTCGGGGCACTGGACCATCGAAGGCGCCGCAACCAGTCAGTTCGAAAATCACCTGCGGGCAATCATGAATCTGCCGCTCGGCTCCACGGCAAGCCGCGGTCACGCCGGCATGATCAACCTGATCGGAGAGATCCCGACTGCAGCGCGGGCTATCGGAGCCGGGCATCTTCACGATTATGGCAAAGCGCCCCGACCCGGCCGCAAGCTCGGTCATATCACGGTGGTAGGTGAAACGGCCGAAGATCGCGATGCGATTCTCGACATAATTGGCGCGAATGTGACCTGATCGACGCATCTCCGTGCGAACTCGGCATGGTGTCGAGCCCGAAAAAAAAGGTAAACTAATTGGGATGTCGTATCTGCAACATTTCAAGCTCTCCGAGCAACCCTTCAGGCTGACGCCCGATCCGGACTTCATCTACTGGAGCAAGCAGCATGCGCGCGCCAAAGCGTACATGGAGTCGACCATATGGCTCGCCGACGGCTTCGTCGTCATCACGGGCGAAATTGGGTCCGGAAAAACGACGCTGCTGCAGTCATTTCTTTCGGAGGTCGAGGACAACGTTGTATACGCTGTCGTATCCCAGACCCAGCTGACGCCGACGCAGTTCCTGCAAGCAGTCCTGACCGAGTTTGGCTTCAAGCCGTTCAACATGCGCAAGGTCGAGCTGCTGGACATGCTCAACATGTTCCTGATCGAGCAGTACTCTAACGGCAAAAAAGTCGTGCTGATTGTCGACGAGGCTCAGAACCTGAGTCGAAAAGTACTCGAAGAGATCCGCATGATCTCCGGGATCGAGACGCACAAGGAAAAGGTCCTTCGCATCATCCTGGCAGGCCAACCGGAGCTGCGGGATAAACTGGACGCGCCGAGCCTGAAACAGCTGGTGCAACGCGTTCGTTTGCGTTTCCATCTCCTGGCCCTGGACCGCCGGGAAACCGAGGAGTACATCAAGCATCGCCTGGCCGTTGGCGGACGCGAAGGGGACGGCCTGTTCACCGACGGTTGTTTCGACATCATCTACCGTTTCTCGGGTGGCGTGCCGCGCCTTATAAACACGCTTTGCGACACGGCATTGCTGTGCTCGTTTGCCGATGAGAAAGCCAGTGTGGATGAAACTGACGTTCTGTCAGCCGTCGACGAGCTGAACTGGAAGGAGCACGTAAGCGATACCGGGATTTATGAAAAGCTGCAGCAGGTTCAGCAACGCTTGCCCGCCTCGGCGTCGGTGACGCAGGTCGCGGTACGATCGAATGGAGAGGTCCTTTCTGAACACACGTTCCCTTTGGGGCGCGTGATCGTCGGACGGTCGCCGGACAACGAGATTTACGTGAAGAGCAAGTTCGTTAGCCGTCACCATGCGCAGCTGGTCAGCGACGAAAACGGTTGTGTCATCGAAGACCTCAACAGCACGAATGGTCTTTTCCTGGGCGCGAAGCAGATCAAGAAGTATCGCCTGCGCGACGGCGACGTCGTTTCGCTGGGAGTACACGAACTTGTCTATCACGACCTGCGGCTGACCCGGCAAGAGACAGGCGGTCCGGATGCAGACCAGGTTTTGGGAAGCGATGAAGCGGACGACCAGGATTCGGCCGTCAACGAGCAGTAGACGATCTCGGGCTAATTATCCTGTCGCTGCCCAACGCGCCGATCGGTGACCCGGTAGTCACGACGCTTCAACAGTACAACCAGCCCCGCAACCAGGCAGAACAGACCGACGACAAAGCAAATTGTCGGCCAGTGCCAATAATTCACGTACATTGAAGCGCCCAGCGTGAGCGCTCCCACGAGCAAATAGAAGTACGGCAGACTTTCGTAGATTGGTTTTGAGACCCACATAGTATTGTTTGCTTCCGCTTGTCGTCGTTTCATTCTCCATAGCCGCGCCGCATTGTCCAGTGCCGCAACGCAAAAGACCCGGCGTCAGAGCCGGGTCCAGGATGCGTTTTGCTGGCTGGGCGCGGGCTTCAGCCCCTTATGCGAGCTCAGGAGCGTCCGACACCGAACAGGCCAAGGAGCCTCGAGAGTATGGAATCAGACAGGCCATCCACGGCCAGGTCCGGCTCAATATCACTGCTATCGCCGCGGAATCCCTGCACGAAATGCTGTGCGTTGGCGTCCATGTCTTGTTCTGTAATTGTAGTCTCGAATGCCATCGTCGTATCCCTCCTCAGAGATAACGCGACTCTACATCAGGCATATGTTGAATGGAGTGAGGTATCTCACACTGTGTGTCGTGAACCGGCGATATTTCAACTTATGTGAAATGCCGTGTTCGCGGCTACGCGGTTCCGCCAACAGTGAGTTCATCGATCTTGAGCGTTGGCTGTCCGACACCGACGGGCACACTCTGCCCTTCCTTGCCGCAGGTACCGACGCCCGTATCGAGTTCGAGATCATTGCCGACCATGGAAATTTCGTTCAAAGCGACAGGACCGTCTCCGATCAGCATTGCCCCTTTTACGGGCGTCGTAACTTTACCGTTCTCGATGAGGTATGCCTCGCTCGCCGAAAACACGAACTTGCCGGACGTAATGTCTACCTGGCCGCCACCGAAGTTCGGCGCATAAATCCCTTTTTTAACAGACGCGATAATTTCGTCTGGCTCATGCGGACCTGCAAGCATGCAGGTGTTGGTCATACGTGGCATTGGTATGTGTGCAAACGACTCTCGGCGACCGTTACCCGTTGGATCGACGCCCATGAGACGTGCATTGAGTTTATCCTGCATATAGCCACGCAGAATACCGTTCTCGATCAGAACCGTGTTCTGCCCCGGCGTACCTTCGTCATCTACCGACAGCGAACCACGCCTGTTTGCCATGGTTCCGTCGTCTACCACCGTGCAGAGCCTGGAGGCCACCCTCTGCCCCACCTTGCCACTAAACGCTGAGACGCCCTTGCGATTGAAATCGCCCTCGAGTCCATGGCCCACGGCCTCGTGCAGCAAGATACCCGGCCAACCCGGGCCCAGAACCACCGGCATTGTGCCGGCCGGTGCTGCTACCGCCTCCAGCTGCACGGCCGCCTGACGAACGGCCTCACGTGCGTATTCGATTGGCAAGTCGCCATCGATGAAATAGTGCAGATCCGCGCGCGCACCACCGCCTGAGTAGCCTTGCTCCCGTTTTCCGTCCTGTTCGAGAATCACCGTGACGTTGAGGCGGATCAACGGCCGAACGTCAGCGGCCATTGTGCCATCAGACGCTGCGACCAGTATCAGGTCCTGGCTGCTCGACAGGCTAACGATGACTTGTTCAACGCGTGGATCAAGTTCACGTGTGGCCGCGTCAATTTCAAGCAGCAAGGCCGTTTTTTGAGCATCATCAATGCTCGTTGTTGGGTCGGCCAGTGGGTACAACGGTGCGGCCGCGCTGCGCCGCCACGCCTGAATGCGCTTTTCCTGCCCCTGGCGTGCAATAGCGCGTGCTGCGCCGGCCGCCTGTTCCAATGCTGGCAAGACAAGCTCGTCGGAATACGCGAAGCCGGTCTTCTCGCCACTGGTCGCGCGCACGCCAACGCCCTGGTCGAGACTAAAGCTGCCCTCACGAATAATTCCGTCCTCGAGCGTCCAGCTTTCCTGGCGGCTGACCTGAAAATACAGGTCCGCGTAATCGACCCCGCCACGCATGACTGTGCCGAGCGTGGCGCTCAACTGCTGCTCGCCGAGCCCGACAGGCTCAAGAAGACGGGACATGACCGCGTCGATCGATTGGGGCGTACTGATGCTCAAGTTTTACTCTCTATTTCAATTTACGGTTTGCCAGCGCCGGAAACTCGCTGCGCAGCTTCGCCGGTAGCTCGGGATCGATTTCCGCACTGACAACGCAGTCGCCTTCGGCCTGCTCGGCCAGGATGCGGCCCCAGGGATCACAGATCAGCGAGTGTCCGAACGTCGAACGGCGGTCCGGATGTTGGCCATATTGCCCGGCCGCAATCACATATGCCAGATTTTCTATGGCCCTCGCACGCAATAAGATGTGCCAGTGCGCTTTACCGGTGGTCACCGTGAAAGCCGCAGGCACCGTAAAGACAGTCGCACCGTCATCGACGAGACGCCGGAACATCTCCGGAAACCTCAAGTCGTAGCAAATCGAAAGGCCCAATCGACCGCACGGCGTATTCACGGTGATGAGTTCATCGCCCGGGTACATCGATCGGGATTCCCGATAGGACTCCTGCTTGTCGACCAGGTCCACATCGAACAGGTGAATTTTGCGGTACAAGGCCCGGGCTTCGCCCTCAGGGTTATAGACCGGGCAGGCACCGTAGACGCGCTCCGCTGCTATTTCGGGCGATACCAGTGGCATGCTTCCGGCTACGACCCAGAGCTTGTGGCGGCTCGCGGCTTCGGCCAGGAAGTCCTGTATGGGTCCTTTACCCGGCGCCTCGGCGTGTTTTGCCTTATCGGTCGCCTTTTCCGGCATCAGCGCGAAATTCTCGGGCAGGACGGCGAGCATGCACCCATCCTCAGCCGCTTCGGCTAACAAGCCGTCGGCAAGATCGAGGTTGGCAGGGACATCGGGTCCGCTGTTCATCTGAATGGCTGCTACACGCATCGTTAATTCCGCTTCGCGAATCCTCGCCGTACTCTACTCTACACCGGCAACGCAGCCCGCAAGCTCACCGTGGCGCACAAAGTTGGCCGAGTCGGTACTTTCGACAACGGGCTGATCCCAGGAACCGCTGATACCATAGTAAACCTGGCCAACCTCCTGTAAGGGTTTCTTGAAGATCTGCGAGAAAATCAACAAGGCAGCAGCGGCCGGCGGCCCTCCTACCATCGCGCCAACGATCGGGAGCGTGTTACCGACATTTGCGCTGATCACGGCCACCTGGTCGTAATCGCGGTTGGCAAGGCTCGTCTGCCCCACGATACCGATATCGGCGGCTGGGCCTTCGAGTGACAGGTCGCAAGTGTACGATTCACCATCGACAATTCGAAACGTGCCTGCAATCGTGTCGAAACCAAAACCCTTGTTGAACACGTCGCGAAAATCGAGCGACAGGCGACGGGGTAATGCGACGATACTCATGAGCCCGAACATGCGTCCCGCGCCCGGTTCGACTTCCTCGAGCTGACCATTTTCGAATCGCACCTGCACCTCTCCGTTCAGGGCATCGAGAAAATCGGCACGTGGACCACCGGACCAATTCAGATCTATGAGTGCGCTCATCTGGTTGCTGACAATTCCAGGTGTAAATCCGAGACGCGTCATTGTCTGCATCACATCAGTGCTTGTCAGTGTCGCTGTCGCGGACGTGCGGCTGCCGAGTGGATCTGCCGAGTCTGCAACCCATCTGCCCGTGCCGGCGATTTCAAAGCTCTCGTCTTTTGTCTTGATTGTCTTCGCCTCGAGCCCGCCTTCGACACGTTCCATGAGGATCTCAACGGCACCGAGATGCCGATCTCCCAGCGCGAAGTCAGCGGCAGTCAGCCTGATTGGCGGCAACTTCCTCGGGTCCAGAATCGCCGGCTCGTCAGTCGACTCCTGATCGCCGGGAAGGTGCAGACGCTCCATCTCCAATACCATTGCGCGTTCAGAAGCGAAATCGTAGGGCACGAACACTGAGCCGACGATGTCCTCACCCTCGAGCTGGACCAGCCAGTCGCGGGCACTGCGATCAACGCGTACTTGATGCCCCTGCAAGTGCTGACCCACGGCGTATAGATCAGCAACAACCAGGTCGATGGAACGAATCCGATCGGCCGTACCAACTTCCCTTGCACCGCTGCGCGACAAACTGAGCCAGTCATCGAGGCGGATAGTGCTTGCATCGCCGCGGATATGCAGGCCACGGGTTTGTGCGGGCTGAATGGTATCGCCGCCGATTGTGACCACACCGCGATCGAGGTCCCAGCTGTCTTCGGGACGATTGAAGGCAATTTGCCAGGCGATGCCATTCTCGGCAAACCCGGCGCTTTCAATAACTTCGCCCCCCGGGATGAAACGAATGTCGCCCCTGACTTTCATGGCAGTCCCGTCAGGTTTACCAACCGGCTCGGGTAGACCGAGGCCCAGGCCTTCGAGGTCAGTGTCGATCTCAATCGTCAGCGGCGAAGGCGTTTCCTGTTTGCCGCGCGGAAAAAGTATGCGCGCTTCATAGTCCGTGCCACCAGTAATCAGGCCCTCGAGCGGCATCCCGAGTTCTTCGACAATTGCTCCCGCGGTTACAAATCCTTCCGTGCTCGCAACAACACTGAATCGCGGATCATCCGAATTTGTCAAATCCATGACGACCGGCTCACCAAGAAAGCGAGCACCGAGAGATTCGGTCGAAATATCGTCCCGTGCGATCGTCACTTCGCCAATCAGGTCAGTGATCTCTGCCGGAAATCCGGCGATCGCGAGCGTACCGTTGTTGCTCCTCACACGACTGGTGAATTCAAAAGCCTTCGGGTTTCGTAGCGGCACTGTAAGATCGAGCGTGAATGATGCATCTCCCGACACGGCGACACGATCCAGCTGACCACCAAAAACATCAGCGATGGGACTTTGCATCGAGAAAGCTCGAATCGTCTCGAGCGTGCCGGTCGAGAAAGCGTCAATCGTGAGAACCGGATTGCGCAGGTCAGCAATCTCTATCTTGGCGTCGACCGTCTGATTGCCCGCGCTGATCGATCGGTTGCGCACCGAGTACAAGCGCATGTTGTCGAGAACAACCTCCATGTCGGACCGATCGGTAGCCGGCCACCGCGGTTGATACTTGAACGTCAGGTTACGGACCGATGCCTGCACAAGGAACCGGCCTTCGTCGTTGTCAAACGGAAACTTGTCCAGAGGACCGTTCAGCGTCGTTGTGCCGCGTTCTATCGAGCCTTTGACGAGCGCTGCCTGGAACCAGTTGTACAATTTGGGCTTGATAATTTTCTGCGGAATATACTGCTTTGCTACGGACACGTCGGTAATGCTCCACGTGCCATCAAGATCAATCTCCGGCGACGACTCACCGGCGGGGATAATCAGCTGCACACTACTCTGGCTGTCGAAAACCTCGTTACGGATGCGAATACTGTCCGACAACACGGTCGTTCTCGCGTCACTGCTACGCCAGATGACTGTTCCTTCCGCAGAGTCGATGTCGATCGGGCTCGCAAGGTATTCAGGCATGTCGACAATCACGTCGGCCGACCGAATCTCGATGCGACCGCCCAATCGATTTGCGCGCAAAACACCGGAAAATCCCGTGATGCCAGGGCGATTACCGTGAGCGGCTACACCCACCGAGTCCAGCTGCGCGGCTATGTCAAAAAGCGGTGACTCAGAACCAATATCCGACACAGTGGCGACCAAATCGCGGACCCTGCCACTCGGCTCGTAATTCGATAGTTGCTGCTGTCGATCCGGACTCAACAACGGTACGAACAGGCTGGCATCCTGCAGGTTCAGGTAGGAAGCGCGAACGTCCATCAACACCACCTGTCCCGTGTCATCTGTACTTACTTCGGCTCGCAGCGAAGCCTCGGGCCAGTCGTGGTCCATCGTCGAGATCTGAAATTCTTCGGCAGCAACGAGCCAGCCGTCAGACGCGATGTCGAGTTCAAACCGACCACGCAGGTCAAACAGCTCCCCCTGCGTGAGTGAGACCCCGTCGAAGGCGACATCAGCGCTGGCGTTGCGAATACGGCCGTCGGCATAAGCAACCGAAAAATTCGCGTCGCCGGCACCGGACAACACATGTCGGTCACTTTTTCGCTGCAGTTGCGACCACCCGGCAAGGTTGACATCATCGGCCTCTACTACAATATCCCAGTGACGTTGTTCCTGTGGCAGCGTAAGTAATTGTGTCGCCGAAATGCCGAGTTGGCGGCCGAGCTCCTCCGGCAGGCGAACGCCGGCATCGAGTGCGACACGATTCCTGTCGACGCTCACCGCTACGCGCGGTATCTCAAAAAATTTCGGCCGCTCATAACCGGGCTGCAAGAAAAAGATTTCGATATCCTCGCCAATCACTTCGACATCGGACTGACCGGGATTGCGGCCACTGTTCATCTCCAGCAGTTCTTCAGCGGGAACGCCCTGGATCCACCAGCGACCATCCTCCAGCTGGCGGACTTCGACGCTCGCACCACGGACAACGACACGGTCGACAACCCTGACACCTTCAACAAGCAGCCGCGTCAGCGCGATGCCGACTCGCACTTCCTCTGCCGCAACTACGCGAGTCTGGCCGCCCAGCCGAACCAACGCCGTATCGCGGAACAAAAGTTCCGGCCCGCTCAGACCCCAGCGCGCATCCATTCCGGAGAACTCGACCTCCATGCCAATCGCCGCGCTGGCCCAGCCTTTGATATCTTCCTGGTACTCGGGAAGCCTCGGTAGAAAAAGCCGAAACAGGCCGACCGCGATCGCCAGCAAAATTACAACGCCAGCCGCGGTATACGCAGCGAATTTGAACAGGCGTTGCAGAAAGGCTTTCATTTCTTTGCGGTCTCTCCGGTACCTACATCAGAACAACGTCGAACTGATCCTGAACATAAAGCGACTCCGTTTGCAGTCGGATCGACTTCCCGGTCTGCTCTTCCAGTTCGGCAAGGCTCCTGGCTTGCTCGTCCAGCAACAGCTCAATCACGTTTTGGTGTGCGAGAACCAGCACCTCATCAAATTCGAATTGTCTCGATTGCCGTATGGTCTCCCGAAAAATTTCGAAACAGACGGTCTCCGCCGTCATCAGGAAGCCGCGGCCGGCACAGCTTGGACAATCCTCACACAGGATATGTTGCAGGCTTTCGCGCGTGCGTTTTCGTGTCATCTCAACCAGGCCCAATGGCGAAACAGGCGTGATCTGCGTTCGTGCATGATCCCGTGCCAACGACTGCTGGAGCACGTGCAGGACGTTTTCACGGTGATCGGCTTCGTCCATATCGATGAAATCAATGATGATAATGCCGCCCAGGTTCCGCAGGCGCAGCTGCCGCGCAATCGCAACAGCGGCCTCGAGATTCGTGCGGAAGATCGTCTCTTCGAGGTTACGATGACCGACGTAGCCACCCGTGTTGATGTCGACGGTCGTCATCGCCTCGGTCTGGTCGAATATCAGGTATCCACCTGATTTTAAAGGAATATTTCGGTCCAATGACTTGCGGATCTCATCTTCTATGCCGTGCAGGTCGAAAATTGGCCGCCGCCGTTGGTAGAGCTCCAGCTTCGGCTCGATATCCGGCAAATACGTGTCGGCGAAATCCTGCATGGCGTTAAAATCGTCTTCAGAATCAACGAGGATACGCTCGATATCACTGGTTACCATGTCCCGAAGCACTCTCAGTGGCAGCGAAAGATCCTCGTGTACCAGCATTTTTACACGGGTCTTGCTGCACCGTTCCTGAATAACCTCCCACAACTTGAGCGTGTACTTCAGATCAGCGAGCAGGGCATCCTTGCCCATGCCTTCGGCAACGGTACGCACGATGGCACCACAGCTCAGGTTTCTCTCGGCAAGAATCTCTTCGACAATTACGCGAAGTCGCTCGCGTTCGTCTTCATCTTCGATTCGCGCCGAGATACCGACAGTATCGCTGTGCGGCAAGAGCACAATATGCCTGGAAGGCAAAGTAATGAAGGTCGTAAGTCGTGCGCCCTTGTTGCCCAGTGGGTCCTTTGCAACCTGCACCATGATCTCGTCACCCTCACGAACCAGGTCACGAATGTCCGGCACCTCGTCCAAACTGCCTTGTTCCTGGCCCGGAGCAATGTCAGAGGCATGCAGAAAAGCCGTGCGCTCCAGTCCGATGTCGACAAATGCGGCCTGCATGCCGGGCAACACTCGCAGCACCCGGCCCTTGTATATATTGCTGATCAGTCCGCGGCGGGCCGCGCGTTCGATATAGACCTCCTGCAGCACGCCATTCTCGAGCAGCACCGCACGCACTTCGCTCGTTGTCACGTTGATCAGGATTTCTTCTTTTAGTGATTCATCCGTCATGGTCATTCTGCTTCGCCAATACATCGATGCCCGCATCCTGCAGCAATCGCGCCGTCTCGAAGACGGGCAATCCAACAACGCCCGAGTAACTGCCCTTGATAGCCTCGACAAACGCTCCACCGAGCCCCTGTATGCCATACGCGCCCGCTTTGTCGCGCGGTTCTCCACTGTGCCAGTAAGCGCGCGCCTCGTCCCGACTGATTTCGCGAAAATAGACTTCGGTCGAACTGAGTGCAGTCTGCACGCCATCGGGTCTACGCAGCGCCACGCCGGTCAATACGAAATGCCGGCGTCCGGACAGGCGCAGGAGCATCGTAATGGCTTCGTCGCGGTCTCGCGGCTTGCCAAGCACCTCGTCACCGAGCACGACGACGGTGTCTGACCCGATGACGAGGCAGGATGCTTCCACCTCGGCCGCGCTGGCCTTCGCCGTCGCCAGTCGGACTACCATTTGCTCCGGCGTCTCATCTGCCAGACGATTTTCATCCACCTCGATTGCTTTGACCGAAAACTCGAAAACTCGAGCCCCAGTGCCTTGAGAATTTCCTGCCGACGCGGCGACGACGATGCCAGGCACAGTGATCGTTGCGGAGTCATGGCCAATCGTTCAGGTTCGGTGGTACGGATGGCCGGCCTGCAGCGACCATGCGCGATACAGCTGTTCGGCCAGCAGCACTCGGGCCATGCCGTGAGGCAGTGTCAGCTGGGAGAGTGACCACGTGAAATCTGCGCGTTGCCGGATAGCATCAGAAACACCATCGGGGCCGCCGATGATAAAGCACAGGTCGCGACTGTCTGTTTGCCAGTCCGTGAGCCTGGCTGCCAGTGCCCGGCTCGTCAGCTCTTTGCCTCGCTCGTCAAGCAAAACAACCTGCTCTTTCCTATTCAGTTTCGCGAGTATCTGCTCTCCTTCTGCCGCCATCGCTTGTAGCGATTTTTCGTTTTTGTTGCGCCGCGCGGTCGCGATCACGTCGAGACGAAATTTCCACTCACGTGGAAACCGCGCAGCATAAATGCCGAAGGCGTCGTCCACCCAGGAGGGTTGGCGGTCACCAACGGCCAATAGTCTGAAGTGCACGGCCTAACCGTCGGTTGCCGTCGCGTCCCCTGTCGGGACAATCGACCAGAGTTTCTCCAGGTTATAGAACTCGCGCACTTTGGGCAGCATGACGTGTACCAGTGCATCCTGCAGATCAAGCAAAACCCATTCACCACCTTCCTCGCCCTCGACTCCTATGGGTCGACGGCCGGCCTTTTTGGCTTTTTCCGCGACATTGTCAACGAGCGCCTTGACATGGCGACTGGAGGTTCCGCTGGCGATGATCATATAGTCCGTCACTGTCGTCATATCGCGAACGTCGAGTTTGACGATACTCTGAGCTTTGACGTCATCCAGCGCGTCGACGATCAGGTCTGATAGCTCATCGCTATTCATGCGTAGTTCTCGATAATCTTCAAATTGGACTCCTATCTATTTCCATTTACAGCGGGCGCGTAACAGCCACTGCTCCCGATTTCATCCCGGACTGCGTCTGGCATCAGGAAACTCGGATCACGACCCGCAGCAACGAGGTCACGAATTTCGGTTGACGAGATCTCAAGCTGCGTCACGGCGTGAATGTGAATCCGCCCGTTCATCGCGTCGTGCAAGTCATCTACACGATGCGTGCCAAACTGCGTAATCAACTCACCCAACGGACCGATGTCAGGCGCCTTCCAGCCCGGGCGATGAGCAACGACGATATGTGTGACGGCAAGGAATTCATCCCATCGATGCCATCCTGGCAAACCGAGAAACGCGTCCATGCCCACTATCAGACCCAATGCCCGATCCGGAAATTCCTCGCGCAATGCCAGAAGGGTGTCGATCGTATACGACGGTCCATCGCGCCGAAGCTCCCGGTCATCAACTGTGAACCCCTTGTGGCCGGAGACCGCCAGCTCAACCATGCGCAGACGCTGTGCAGCGGACGCAAATGTCGTCCCGCGGTGCGGCGGATCGCCGCAGGGAATGAAGCGCACATCGTCGAAACGTAATGCCTGCAGCATCTCGAACGCCGTTCGCAAATGGCCGTAGTGAATCGGATCGAAGGTGCCACCGAAAACGCCCATCAGCCTCATAGGCGCGCCATTCCA
>CAMYIS010000106.1 GCA_947258485.1 uncultured Woeseiaceae bacterium | reverse complement strand
GGTCGGCACGGCGAGCGACGGCCGGACTGCTGGTTTGAGCGGGTTGCAGGAAAACACGTGCTTGATGTCGGTCAGCAATAGCTCCTGGTGCTGCTGCTCGTGATTGAGCCCGAGCGTCGTGAGCTGCGCGATCTCGTCGTCAGCACCGCGCGTCTGCAAGAGCTGATGCATTGCCGTATCGACATAGGCGCGGTACTCGAGCACTTTTTTTAGCGTGGGCCGGGACAGCAGGCCTCGCTTGGGGCGCGCGTGCATACTGCCGACCGTGTAGTAATAAGAATTAAATATATAGTGGAAGCTGTCGTCGAAGCGCTGGTAGTTTTCCAGCATAGGCTCGAGCACGAAACGTTCGAAAAACCACGTGACGTGAGCCAGGTGCCACTTCGTCGGGCTGACGTCGGGCATCGTCTGCACGACCGTGTCTTCGGGCTGCAGATCATTGATCAGCTCCAGCGTCGTCGATCGCACGTTGCGAAATCGATCGGACAGAGCGTCGGCAGAGGCTGTTTGGGCAGTAAGCATGATCTAGTGTAATGGCAGCTCGGTTTTCTTTTGTACGGTGCGTATGGCGACACTCGAATTGACGCGAGCGACACCCGGCAAACGTGTCAGGGCATCCCTGTGCAGGCGTTCGAAGTCGGCCATGTCGGATACGACCACTCGCAGGAGATAGTCGAATTCCCCGGTCATAAGATAACACTCCATGACTTCGGGAATATTGCGCACGGCCTGCTCGAAGGCCGCAAGCTCGCTTTCTTCCTCGCGATGCAGGCCGATATGAACGAATACGTTGCCGGAAAGCCCCACCTTGGGCTGGCTCACGAGCGCGGCGTAGCGATCGATCATGCCGGATTCTTCGAGCGCGCGAACGCGCCTGAGGCAGGCAGACTCGGACAGGCTGACCAGGCCGGCGAGCTGCACATTGCTGATGCGACCGTCCTTTTGCAGGGCGTCGAGAATCAACTTGTCGTATTTGTCTAACTTCATGGCGGATTCTTGCGTCAGAAATAGTAATAAAAACAGAAACTGCCATATTTGCGCGCTTTTGTCAGTAATATTGCAAGCAAATGCCGTGTTATCCGCGCTATCGTGTGGAAACAAGAAAGAAAAAACGGGGAAGGGAGAGAGCCAGTGAAAGTCGGAGTACCTAAAGAGATCAAGACACTTGAATTCCGCGTCGGCATGACGCCGGCTGGCGTGGTCGAGCTCGTGCATGACGGCCATGAGGTCGTTGTCGAGACCAAGGCCGGTGAGGGCATCGGCATGAGCGACGCCGACTACGCTGCCGCGGGCGCGACCGTCGTCGACACGGCCGAAGAGGTGTTCGCTACCGCCGAGATGATCGTCAAGGTGAAGGAACCGCAGCTCAACGAGTGCGCGATGCTGCGTGAAGACCAGTTCCTGTTTACTTACCTGCACCTGGCGGCCGACCCGGCACAGACCGAGGCGCTGGTTAAATCCGGCACCACCGCGATCGCTTACGAGACAGTCACCGCGAATGACGGTTCGCTGCCGTTGCTCACGCCCATGTCGGAAGTTGCCGGTCGCCTGTCGATCCAGGCCGGTGCGTTTGCGCTGCAAAAGGCAAACGGCGGCCGCGGTATTTTGCTCGGTGGCGTACCTGGCGTAAGGCCCGCCAAAGTGCTGGTCGTTGGCGGCGGCGTTGCCGGCGCGAATGCGGCGGACATGGCCGTCGGCCTGGGCGCTGCGGTCACGATTCTCGATCGTTCGCTGCCGCGCCTGCGACAGCTCGACGATATCTGGGGCGGTCGCGTACGCACGGTCTACTCGACGAAGCACATCATTGACGAACTGAGTATCGAATCCGATTTGATTATTGGTGCGGTGCTGGTTGCAGGTGCGGCTGCGCCGAAACTGGTTACGGCACAAAACGTCAAGGACATGAATGCCGGTGCGGTCATGGTCGATATCTCGATTGACCAGGGTGGCTGTTTCGAAACCAGTCGCCCGACGACGCACGCCGAGCCGACGTATGTCGTCGATGACGTGGTGCACTACTGTGTCACGAACATGCCTGGCGCCGTTCCGCGCACGAGCACGTTTGCGCTGACCAACGCGACTATGCCGTTCGTGAAAGCCCTGGCCAGGCACGGCTGGAAAGCCGCGCTAACGCGCGATCCGCACCTGGCCAACGGTCTGAATGTACACGCAGGGCATGTCAATCATGAGGCGGTTGCCCATGACCTCGGCTATCAATATCTCAGCGCCGAGGATGCGCTCAAAGCTGCCTGACCCCTTTATATCCCCCTCGGGATCAGGCATTTCTTAAGGCCGGGCTTTTGCCCGGCCTTTTTTTGGTCGCAGGGCACCTAATTAATAACGTTTATTCGCGGATCGATGCAACCGTTAGGCGCCAAAACCCCGTAATAATAGTCGCCCGGCGGGAGAGCGGTTTTTGATTTGTTTTTTGTTTCTGGAACCGTCACGGTTATCTTGTTTTTATTGGGCCAATTCGTACTGGCAATCCACGAGAAATTCTCGACTTTCTTTGGAAAAACTACGACAGAGCCCTTCTCGATCGGGTCCGTCGATTCGAGCATGAACTCAATCTTCTTTCCCTTTTTCGCCTTTATGCACACAGGGTCAACGACCATTGTATCTAAATAGATTTTAACTTTCGGAGCGTTCTCATCGCCGGTGCATGCCAGCATTGGGTCCACGTATGGCACGCAGCCTGAAATGCTCAGTGTGCGGTTGCCGACCTGCGAGCCAACGAACAGCGGGGCCTGACTCACGCAACTCGCGAGAATCCAGCTCGACGCCAAAACAAAGAGAATGTTCTTGTTCATTGTTTTCCCCTTTTTGTAAGTACCTCTACCAAGCATAGTCTACTGTGAGACGGTTTGCGTAGCACAGCAGGCTCGCATCATCCTGCATTAACGATGGCCGAGAAGCGCGGGTCATTTCTAAGCTTCTCGAGGTGCGGTTCCGTACCCAGCATCAGCCGGGAATAGCCTTTATCGGCGGCAATTTCGAGTGCATCGAGTGCTGCCTCTTTGTCTCCTGCACGCAGGAATATCATCCCATCGTAGTAATACATGTACGGATCGTCGGGCGCCATCCCGCGCGCCCTGTCCATCAGTTCCCGGGCAGAATCATGTTTGTCGAGCATTGCGCGAATCCAGGCCAGGTCCATCA
>CAMYIS010000105.1 GCA_947258485.1 uncultured Woeseiaceae bacterium | reverse complement strand
TTTGACAAAGTATTTGAAGGCGACCTCGAAGAAGTCATTGCTGAACTTCCGAGCGAGCATTTCAACTACGTCATCGCGGGCGACATTCTGGAACACCTGGTGGATCCGTGGACGGTGTGCGAGAAACTGAACGCTTGCCTGGTGCCCGGCGGTACCTTCGTATGCAGTATCCCAAACATACGCAACCTTTCATTCTTGCTCGGCCTGACCTTCAAAAAAAGGTTCGAATACAGGGATTCCGGTGTCTTGGATCGAACTCACCTACGTTTTTTCGCTCGCAAGGATGTCCATGACATGTTTGTTCGATCGGGTTACACAGACATCCAGATAGGTCCGGTGAGGCCCAAAAAACGACTTACATGGCGAATCGGTAAGGCGCTGTTTGGCGACCTCGTAATCAAGGTTTTTCTCGTCACGGCTATGAAGGAACAATAAATGTTGTTCGCCCGGGACTATTAACGACCGTTTTTTAGCGCGCCCGGAAGGATTGCTTCGCTGTCGCCTTTCGGCGAGAGGAGCGATGAAACTCTAGAGGTTTCTTAGTCTCAAGGGCACGTGGCTTACCTGGCCACGTGCCCTTGGTTTCGGTGGAAGCCTCTTGGCGTCTCTTGCGCCAAGCTACTCCTTAAGCTCTTCGAGCCGTTTTCTTGCGAGCCGGGGCTTTTTTCCGAGCTGCTTTCTTACGGGCCGGGGCTTTTTTCCTCGCGGTCTTGCGACGAGCTGGCGCCTTTTTTCTGGCCGCTTTCTTCTTCGTTACCTTTTTCTTTTTGGCTTTTTTCTTGGTGGCTTTCTTTTTTGTCACCTTTTTCTTCTTGGCCTTCCTTTTCGCTTTGGGTTTACCACCCAGCTGCCGGCGGATCTTTTCCATCGCCCGGTCGATATGCAGCGCGTGCGACAGGTGATCACGGGCTTTCGCGAGGTCATCCATCACGGGCGCCAGATCTTTGCGCAGCTGAGCTGCGTCACTCCGCGCCCCGTCGACTGCTTTTTCCAGCTTGCGGATTTGTTTTCTCAATTCCCGTTTTGCTTTGTTTGCAGTGGTGTTTGCCAGCCGTTCGCTCTTCTTCTGGAGTTGAGCCCGTGCTCGCTTGGCGCGCGCGTTGGCGCGAGTAATTTCCTTGCGTAAAGCCTTACGCCGCCTATCCAGTTCTTTCGTGGCGCTCTTCGCCGTAACCAGGAATTGTTTCTTGGTCTGCTGCAGATTTTTTTCAAGTTCGCTCAGTTCTTTGCTCACGGTCATGCCTCCCCTTTAAAAACAATGTTGCATGCCCAACAATAGCAGGGATTAAGCATGAATTGTGTAAAGAAGAGCAGCGGTCAGTCGACAGGTTTTGCAAGGAGCCGATGCACAACAACCAGGACTATCGCGGCAGTCGGCAGCAGCAGGAACCATGGCAGTCCGAACCCGGCCGGAAGAACACCAATAAGAAGGGCAGCGACGCCGCCCAGGAACGCGTAGGGCAACTGTGTACGTACGTGATCCATATGATCGCAACCCGTAGCTATCGATGACAGCACCGTGGTGTCGGAAATCGGCGAGCAATGATCGGCCCAGACGGCACCCGTTAGAACGCAGGCGATGCACGAGTACAGAATGTGCATGTGATCTGCATCTGCGATTCCGTTAGCTTGCAAGACCGCCCAGCAGAGGGGGATAACCAGGGGCATGAGAATAGCCATAACGCCCCAGCTGGAACCGGAAGCAAATGCTGTGGCGCCTGCGAGCAGGAATATAACGGCTGGCAGGGTGTATGGGGACACCGAATCCCCCAATACGGTGATGAGATAGGGCGCAGTCTGCAGGACGGCCGCAACGTCCGCGATTGCCCACGCCAGGATCAGCAATACGAGGCCGGTCATCATGAAGCGGGCGCCGGCCAGCCATGCGTCGATGGTTTCATCCAGCGTCAGCAAGCGTTGACCCAGCGATAACAGGGCAGCCATGAAGCTGCCCAGCAGCGATGCCCAAATCAATACCGAGTACGCGTTCGCAGTGCCGATAATGTCGGTGAGCGTTTCGCCTTCACCGCTGACGAACAGGCCGATAATCACGGTCGAGACCATGGTCACGATCGGCAGCACGGCGTTGATCGCCCGACACGGAATGATGTCCTTGTGATAGAACTCGTCGCCCGATTTGTCGGTGCTCTTCGTCGACGACTTGCGCAGCACTTCGCCGCTGTGGCGCGCACGGGTCTCGGCCTTGTACATCGGGCCAAAATCCTTGCCCGAGTAGACAATGAGGAAGACAAAGAAAATCGCAAGGAACGGGTAAAAACTGTAGGGGATGGAATTCAGGAACAACAAATAGGGCGTTTGATCGATGCCGTCGAGCCCCTCGATGGCAGAACCGATCAGGCCGACCTGGAAGCCGATCCAGGTCGTAATGACGGCGATCGTCGAGACTGGCGCGGCTGTCGAATCGACGAGGTAGGCTAGTTTTTCGCGTGAGATATGCAGCTTGTCGCTCATCGGACGCGTTGCGTTGCCGACGATCATTGTATTGGCGTAGTCGTCGAAGAAAATCGCCAAACCGAGCGTTGCGACCACGCCTTGCCCGCGGCGCGGGGTGCTGGCGAACGGCATGATGCGATCAACAATGCCGACCATGCCGCCGTTGCGCGAGATCACGCCCACCATCCCTCCGATCAGGAAAGTGAAGATCATGATGGCCATGTGATCCGGCTTGACCGCCGTTTCGAGGATGTAGATCGTGCCGGTTTCAAAAAAGCCACGGAAGGCGCCGGACCAGGTCATGCCATTGATGGCCCATGCTCCGACCACAAGGCCGACAAACAGGGCGGGGATCACCGAACGCAGCATGAAGGCCAGCAAGATCGCGACGAGCGGCGGCAATATTGATACAGCCGCCGGGATTACGGGAATCTCTTTTTCCAGGACCGTTTTGCCGTTTCGCAGCACTTCGAGTCGGGTGGTGCCGGTCTCCGCGACCTTGATGCCGGTGGCGGCAAGGCCTGTTCCTGTGCCCATTGCGATCGTCTTGCCGTTGAGCAACAGGTCGATGCGGCTACCCGACGCGAGCCCATCGATCCTGACGTCGAAACCGACGTTGGTCAGCAGTACTTTGGGGGCGTCAATGGTGACGTCCGCGGCAAATACCGGGGAAACCAGAAAGAGGAGTGGCAGGCACGCTAGGATGCCCGCGAAGCTTGCGGTCGTTAGGCGGTTCAGAGTCTTCCCCTTGTTCTTTTTCTGTGCGAGCGAATGGCGCCCGCTGCTGATGATATCAGTTCGTCTCGACAATCTTTCCCTGCTGCCGCGCGCGGGCAGCGAATTCTTCCTGCCAGCCCGAGCGATGTGATGCCGGCGCAATCTGGACCGCCGTGACCTTGTACTCTGGACAATTGGTTGCCCAGTCACTGTACTCCGTAGTGACCACATTGGCGCCGGTTTCCGGATTGTGGAACGTGGTGTACACAACACCAGGTTTAACGCGCGTCGTTATTCTGGCGCGCAAGGTGATGTCGCCTTTGCGGCTCGCGAGTGCGACCAGTTTACCGTCTTCGATACCACGCACCTCGGCGTCACTCGGATGTATCTCAAGCAGGTCCTCGCCGTACCAAACGTTGTTTGCCGTGCGCCGGGTCTGGGCGCCGACATTGTATTGCGACAGGATTCGCCCGGTCGTAAGCAGTAACGGGAACTTGCGATTGGTGCGCTCCTCGGTGGGCACGTAGTCGGTCTCTACAAACAGGCCTTTGCCACGCACGAAATGGTCGATGTGCATGATTGGAGTGCCCATCGGCGCCTCGTCATTGCAGGGCCATTGCACGCTGCCGACTTCATCGAGGAATCGGAAACTGACATTTGTGAATGTCGGCGTGAGTTCAGCAATCTCATCCATGATCTGTGCCGCATTGTCGTAGTGCATCGGATAGCCCATTGCCTGTGCGAGTTCCTGCGTGATCAGCCACTCGTCTTTACCTTGTTGCGGCTCCATAACCGGACGAACGCGATTAATGCGGCGCTCGGCGTTGATAAACGTACCGTCTTTCTCGAGAAACGATGTGCCGGGCAGGAACACGTGCGCGAACTTCGCGGTTTCGTTCAGGAACAGGTCCTGAACGACGATGCACTCCATGCTGGTCAGCGCAGCTTCGACGTGATGCGTGTTCGGATCCGACTGGGCGAGATCCTCACCCTGGATATACATTCCTTTGAATTGACCGGCGCACGCGGCGTCGAACATGTTCGGAATGCGGAAACCCGGTTCCGGGTCAATCGTGACGCCCCAGTGCTTTTCGAACTGGCCGCGGACCTCGTCGTCCGCGACGGGCCTGTAGCCCGCGAGTTCGTGAGGGAATGAGCCCATATCGCACGAACCTTGCACGTTGTTCTGGCCGCGCAGCGGGTTTACGCCGACGCCGGAGCGACCGAGATTGCCCGTGGCCATCGCGAGATTCGCCATACCCATGACCATGGTCGAACCCTGGCTGTGCTCGGTAACGCCCAGGCCGTAGTAAATAGCCCCGTTTTCGGCGCTGCCATACAGGCGAGCCGCGGCACGAATAGTCTCTGCGCTCACGCCCGAGCTTTTCGCTACCTCTTCGGGCGAATTCTCGGGCTTGAGGATCATCGCCTTCCAAGACTCGTACGAGTCGATGTCGCACCGCTCACGGACGTACTCCTCGTCGGCCAGCCCCTCTTCAACGATGACGTGTGCGAGAGCATTGATGACGGGCACGTTGGTACCAGGTAGCAACGGCAGGTGATAGCTCGCTTCGATATGCGGCGAGCGAACGAGCCCAATCTCACGTGGATCGACGACGATAAGTTTCGCGCCCTGCCGCAGTCGCCGTTTCATTTGTGAGGCGAAAACGGGATGAGCCACGGTAGGGTTGGCGCCAATGACAATAATGACATCGGCGTCCATGACGCTGTCGAACGGCTGCGTACCTGCCGAGGTGCCGAGCGTCGTTCTGAGCCCGTAGCCAGTCGGTGAGTGGCAGACACGTGCACAGGTATCGACGTTGTTATTGCCGAACGCCGCGCGAACGAGTTTTTGTACGACAAATACTTCTTCGTTCGTGCAGCGTGACGATGTGATTCCGCCGATGGACTTTTGCCCGTGCTCTTTCTGAATGTCCTTGAAGCGCCGCGCGGCGTATGGGATTGCCTCTTCCCAACTGACTTCGCGCCACGCATCACTCGTGTTGTCGCGGATCAGCGGGTGCATGACGCGATCGCGATGCGACGCGTAACCCCAGGCGAAGCGGCCTTTGACGCAACTGTGGCCGTGATTGGCCTGGCCATCCTTGTAGGGCGTCATGCGAACGACCTGGTCGCCCTTCATCTCGACCTGGAAAGAGCAGCCGACGCCGCAGTAGGCGCAGGTCGTGACGACCTTGTGATCGGGCATCCCATGATCGACGATGCTCTTTTCCATGAGTGTCGCCGTCGGACAAGCCTGCACACAGGCGCCACATGACACACATTCGGAATCGAGAAAACTTTCGCTCATGCCGGCCGACACTTTCGACTTGAATCCGCGGCCTTCGATCGTCAGCGCGAACGTACCCTGGACTTCGTCACAGGCGCGCACACAGCGGGAGCACACGATGCACTTGCTGGCATCAAACTGAAAGTAGGGGTTGCTGGCATCGACGGTCGCATCGAGGTGATTTTCACCGTCGAAGCCGTAGCGCACGTCGCGCAGGCCGACGGCGCCGGCCATGTCCTGCAGCTCACAGTCGCCGTTTGCCGAACACGTCAGGCAGTCCAGCGGGTGGTCGGAAATATACAGTTCCATGACGTTGCGACGCATCTTCGCCAGTGCGTCCGTTTGCGTGCGAATCTTCATGCCGTTCTCGGCAGGCGTCGTGCACGAGGCCGGGTAGCCTTTGCGGCCCTCAATCTCGACGAGGCAGAGGCGGCAGGAGCCGAAAGGTTTCACGCTGTCAGTCGCGCAAAGCTTGGGAATGTCGACGCCCGACTCACGAGCTGCGCGCAGGATGCTGGTTCCTGCTTTGACCGTCGCCGGCAGGCCGTCTTTGTCGGGTCTTGTTCATGGCTTGTCTCCGGAAGACGCGAAGTCTTCTGCGAAGTGCTTCAGCACGCTCCTGACCGGGTAGGGCGTCATTCCCCCCATCGCGCAGAGGGAGGCGCCTTCCATGGTGTCACAGAGTTCGACCAGTAAATCATAGTTTTCTTCCCGGTTTTCGCCCGCAATCATGCGATCGATCACCTCTACGCCCCGTGTGGAGCCTATTCTACAGGGTGTGCACTTGCCACAGGACTCGATTGCACAAAACTCCATGGCAAAACGTGCCTGTTGCGCCATGTCTACCGTGTCATCGAATACCACGATGCCGCCGTGGCCGATCATGGCGCCGATATCGACAAATGCTTCGTAGTCGAGCGCTATATCGAGCTGTGCGGCGGTCAGGTACGCGCCCAGCGGACCACCGACCTGCACGGCTTTGACGGGCCGGCCGCTCGCGGTGCCACCGCCCCAGTCCTCGATCAGTTCACGAAGCGTGATGCCGAACGATTTTTCGACAAGGCCACCGCGTTTGATATTACCGGCCAGCTGGAACGCGAGCGTACCTTTGGAGCGGTTAACGCCCATCCGCGAATACTGCTCGGCGCCGAGATTAATAATGTTCGGAACCGAACCGAGCGTAACGACGTTGTTCACGACGGTCGGTTTGCCGAACAGCCCTTCGTGCGCAGGCAGCGGCGGCTTGTAGCGAACGATGCCTTTCTTGCCTTCGAGACTTTCGAGCATCGCAGTTTCTTCACCGCAGACGTACGAGCCCGCGCCGAGGTGCAGTTCGATGTCGAAGTCAAAACCGCTGTCCTGAATATTCGTGCCAAGCCAGCCGCTTTCCCTGGCGACGTCGAGCGCACGAGCGAGTATCGGATGAGTCAGTGGGTACTCCGAACGCAGGTAGATATAGCCCTTGCTTGCACCGACCGCGAAGCCGGCAATAGCCATACTTTCGATAAGGCCGAGCGGATCTCCCTCCATGAGCATGCGGTCTGAGAACGTGCCGCTGTCACCTTCGTCGGCGTTACACGCGATATATTTCTGGTCGGCTTCGGTTTCGGCGACAGTGCGCCACTTGATGCCGGTCGGAAAACCGGCGCCACCGCGGCCGCGCAATCCGGATTCGCTTACGGCATCAAGCACGGCGTCAGCACCGTCGCTAAAAGCCTTTTCCAGGGCCGCGAAGCCCTTGTGTGCGCGGAAGTCGTCTAATGAAAGCGGATCGATCAGCCCGCAGCGCCAGAAGGTCCAGCGGTCCTGTCGGATCAGGTAGTCTACTTCCATAATCGGACCAAGGCGACGCGGGTGTTCGCCACCTTCGACGAGGCCTGCTGCAAACATCCCGGGCACGTCTGACGTACTTACGTTGCCGTAGGCAATGCGGGCCCCGTCGACCTCGACTTCGACAAGGGGCTCGAGCCACGTCGCACCCCAGGAACCGTTGCGAATCAGTTCAATGCTTGTGCCGGTGCGCTTCGCTTCACGTGCAATTTCGAGTGCGACGTCGTCGGCGCCCACCGAAACTGAAGATGTCTCGCGCGGCACGTAAATTTTGATGCGTGACTTCACCGGCTTTCCTTCATCGCACCGACGAGTTTGTCGAAACGAGCCTGGTTAACGCGGCCATGAGTCTTACCGTCGATCATTACGGCGGGAGCACAGGCGCAGTTGCCGAGGCAATACACAGGTTCGAGAGTGATGTCCTCGCTTGTTTCGTGCAGAGCGGCTCCGAGTGACTCGCGTGCGTGATCCGTCAGTGCGCGACTTCCCATCGCCTGGCACGCTTCGGCCTGACAAATCTTGACGATGTGTTCGCCAGGCGGTTCGGTTCTAAAGTCGTGGTAATAGGTCACAACGCCGAAAACATCGGCACGTGAGAGGTTCACCTCGTCGGCAAGTTGCCGGATCGTCTCTTCAGGAACCCAGCCGTAGCGCATGACGATAGCCTGCAGTATTTGCACTAGCATTTCGGGCTTTGCGCCGAATTGCCTGACGATCTCACTCGTGGTTTCCCTGTCGATGCATGGTGCCGCCATCAGACTATCCGTTCCTCTGCCGCATAAATGTTGAAGTTGTCGCCACGCAGAAAACCCACCACAGGTCGACCGCAAGGCTCGACGGCGCGCTGACCGCCGCCAGGATCGGCATTCCCGCCATCAGCGCCTTTTGCATGAGCTCGAAGCTGGCTCTGCCGGAGACCATCAGTCCGAGGTCATTCGCAGGCAACAAGTTACGAGATAATAACGTGCCCACCACTTTGTCTACAGCATTATGACGCCCGACATCCTCGTGCGTGACGAGTAATTCGCCGTCCGGGTTGAATGCCGCAGCGGCATGAAGTCCACCGGTTTCGTCGAAGGTCTTCTGCGCGGCGCGAAGCTTGTCGGGAAGCGTCGTCAGCATTGCCCTGCTGAATCGTGTGTCGTCGAGAGGTCGCCTGGTGGCGCCGGAAATGCGCAGTGCGTCGAGCGATGTCTTGCCGCATACGCCGCAGCTCGAGGTGGTATAGAAGTGCCTCTGCAGGCGATCGAGATCGACGTCTACACCCGACTCCAGTTCGACACGTATTACATTGTGATTGCCGCTGTCCGGCGCAGGTGGTCCACAGGGCTTTACCAGCGCGATATCCGCGGGGTCGCGGATGATGGACTCCGTGAACAGAAAGCCGGTGGCGAGTTCAGCGTCATGTCCTGGCGTGCGCATCGTGATCGAGATGCTGCTTTCGCTGCGGCCAGACGCAGTCTCGTAACCGAGCCGGATTTCCAGGGGTTCCTCGACGGCAACCCGATCGTCCCGCGAACGGCATGCTGCGCCGCGGATTTCGCTTATCGTGATGGGGAGACTGTTGCCTGGCATGCAGTGCTGCTGCGGGATGTTGGGAAGGCAGTATATCGCAGCACCGGGGCCTGCAGGCCGTAATGAGAATCGTTCTCAAAAATTGATCAAAATCATGCGCCTATCGTGTTTTGCTGCCGTTCAGGTACATGCAATAAAATGCGCCCCGGTGCATCAATCTGGTTTAGACTATTTGTCGCCGGTGGTACCGGCGCAAAACCGCATTTAAGGAGACTCCCTTGAGCAAGATCGCACGCCGCAAGTTTATCCAGCTGTCAGCCGTAGCCGCTGCCGGCTGCTTCGTAGCACCCGCGCGCCAGGCACAGGCCGGCGATTTGCCGCACCTGTCGGTCGACGACCCGATGGCAGCTGCCATGAAATACACTGAGGACGCATCGTCAGTCGATCCCGCAACCCGCAACAACCCGGCCGCCGAGCAGAACTGCGCCAACTGCGCCCTGATACAGGGCAATGATGGCGACGCGTGGCGTCCTTGCCAGATTTTCCCGGGCAAGGCTGTTGCAGCTGCAGGCTGGTGTTCGGTTTGGGCTCCCAAAGCCTGATAATATCGTTACAATGCTCCCAGAGACGCCGGCTCTTTAGCCGGCGTTTTTGGGAGAACTACCTTGTTTGAAACACTCAAGCCGGCACCTGCCGACGCCATTCTCGGCCTGATTACCGAACACGCAAACGACCCTCGTCCGCAAAAGGTCGACCTGGGCGTCGGTGTGTTTCGCACAGCCGAGGGCGAGACGCCCGTACTCGACGTCGTGAAGATAGCCGAGCAACGGCTCGTGGATACCCAGAGCAGCAAGGCCTACATTGGAACGGCCGGCGATCCCTCATTTAATGCTGCGATGCAAGCGATGACGTTTGCCGATGCCGTCGACGTGGATCGCCTGATGACGATTCAGGCGCCGGGTGGCTCGGGCTCGTTGCGTGTTGCCGCGAGCCTGATACTGCGCGCGCGTCCGGAAGCGACCGTTTGGGTCAGTGATCCGACCTGGGCAAATCATATCCCGTTGCTGGGCGGCGCCGGTCTGACGCTCAAACCCTATCCGTATTACGACACGGAAAAACACGTGATTCGTATCGATGCGATGCTCGAAACCCTGCGCCAGGTACCGGCGGGCGACCTCGTGCTACTACACGCCTGCTGCCATAACCCGTCCGGCCTCGATCCTTCTGAAGACGAGTGGCGCGCTATTGCCGATGTCATTGTCGAGCGCGAGCTCGTGCCGTTTATCGACATGGCGTACCAGGGGTTCGCGGAAAGTATCAACGCCGATGCATTTCCGGTTCGGCACATGGCCGGACGCGTGCCGGAGATGATCGTGACAAACTCCTGTTCGAAAAACTTTGGCCTCTACCGTGATCGCGTGGGCACGTTATCAATACTCTCCGCCGACGCAGCGTCGAGAGACACGGTTTACAGCCAGGTCAACAACGTGGTCAGAACCATCTACTCGGTGCCGCCGGATCATGGCGCCGTGGTCGTCGCAACCATCCTGAATGACCCGGAGCTGAAAGCCGCATGGCGAGTCGAGCTTGCAACGATGCGGGCCCGATTGCGTGAAATGCGCGTGTTGCTGAATGATGCGCTAACTGCCAGGGCGCCGGAGCATGATTTTTCTCACCTGGTGCGTGCCGTCGGCATGTTCTGCTTCCTGGGCGTAACCGCCGAACAGGTTGCGCGCCTGAAAAAAGACTATGGTGTCTACATGGTCGATTCCAGCCGCATCAATACGGCGGGCATCACAGCGCATAACGTGAACTACCTGGCCGATGCTATAGCCGCCGTGCTCTGATCCGCCTTCCAGATGAGTTGACTGCCAGCCCCGATGTTCAGGCGCCGCGCAACACCGGCGTTGAGTTCGAGCACAAATCGGACGGGTTCAGTGGCGCTCAAGGAGCTTAGCGAAAGCGGTTGCGTGTCATGTATGACCGACGAAATCGTGCCGTCGCCACGTGCAAATACAATGTCGAGCGAGATGTAGGTGTTCTTCATCCACATCGAGCGTACACCGTCATCGTCATACACGAACAACATGCCCGTGCGCTCGGGCAAACTCCGAACAAACATCAGGCCGCGGCGCTGCTGCTCCGGAGTGGTCGCGAGATACACATCAAATACGTGACGGGAACCGTCATTGGCGAGGATGACAAGCTCGTCGATTTCGAACATCGATTCGAGGGTCGAGGCGCTGGATGTTTTGGGCGCGGGTTGCGGGCTGCAAGCGGCATTAGTGGCGAGGACTGCGGCGGCCAGGATTGGCAACAGGAGTGGCCGGATCATTTTGCGCTCCAGTCGATGATGCCGCTGAACTCGAGCTCCGGTATCGAGATGGCAGCGTCGCCGTTGATCTCTCCAAGCGGTGCAACGCAATAAAGCGTGCCGCTGATGTTGTAGCGGTCGCTGCCGTCATCGATAAGGTCCTGGGCCGCGATGTCTGACCAGCAGGTTTCAAGCGTTGGGGTGCTGAAAAACCGGCCACTGCCTTCAACGGTCAATGTGACGACGGTCGGCGACTCCACGACCGTACTACCGCGCTGCAGCTCCGGCAGCGCCAGGATGAACGCGAGCCGGCTATCAGCGGCAACACCCGTAAAGCGCAGGCGAATACCTTTGCCCTCCGGGCGCAACATACTCTCGCACCCCAGCTCGCCAGAGGACCAGCTGATTTGTCGCGCGATACTGCCGTAAAGTTGTGTCGCGAGCCGCCCATTGCTGCCGCAGCTCGGCATGGCCATGATCTCCGCGTCTTGTGGCGAAGCTTCGGGGGCAGGTGCCCGTTCGCAGGCCCAGAGAAGCGCCAGCAATACCATCCCGGACACAGGCAGGCGGCTGGTTCGGCACGCTTTTTCACTGATTGCTTGCAATGTATCGGCCCTGGCGTGGTCGGAATTGGGGTCAATACTACTGAAGTGGGTCCAATTTTGAATAAAAACGTCCGCGACCGGTTGGCCTGTCCCCGCATCCTATCTAGAATGGCACGCCGCATTATCCTTCGGAGTTATTGATGAGCGTCGCAGAACAGTTTCAGAAACTCGAAGCACACGCGAGTGGGCTGATTATAGGTCAGGCCCACCTGATCAACAGGATGTTGATCGCTTTGCTTTGCGACGGCCACCTGCTCGTGGAAGGTGCGCCGGGGCTCGCCAAGACCCGCGCAATCAAGGTGCTTGCCGACAGCATCGAAGGCGATTTCCACCGCTTGCAGTTCACGCCCGACCTGCTGCCGGCTGATCTCACCGGTACCGACATTTATCGTCCACAAGAGGGCACGTTTGAATTCCGCAAAGGTCCGCTGTTTCACAACCTGATCCTCGCGGACGAGATCAATCGTGCGCCCGCAAAAGTGCAGTCGGCATTGCTCGAGGCGATGGAGGAGCGACAGATTTCGGTGGGTGACAAAAGTTACCCGCTCGAAAGCCTTTTCATGGTGATGGCCACCCAGAACCCGATCGAGCAGGAGGGTACCTATCCGCTGCCCGAGGCACAGCTCGATCGCTTCCTGTTGCACGTCGAGGTCGGTTACCCGAGCGTTGCGGACGAACGACGCATCCTCGTCTTAAATCGCAACGAAGCGAAGCAGGCCCGGCGCGATATGTTCCAGCCGCCTGAACTGCTGTCGATGGACTCGATCATGCAGGCTCGCCAGGACATCCTGAACCTGCACCTCGCCCCCGAGCTCGAGGAATACATCGTCAACGTCGTCGTCGCAACTAGGAACCCGGGTGCGGTTGACCCGGCACTGGAGGGCCAGGTGCAATACGGCGCGAGCCCGCGAGCCTGCATGGGTATCGATCGCGGCGCGCGCGCGCATGCGTGGCTGGCCGGCCGGGATTTCGTAGGTCCGGAAGACATCCAGGCGATAGCGCCGGACGTCCTGCGTCACAGGTTGGTCTTGAGTTTCGAAGCCGAAGCTGACGGCGTCGACGCCGATTCTGTGATCAAAGGCGTTCTGGACGGTGTCGGAGTGCCCTAGTGCCCCGGCTGGACCACATTCCCGCGGACGCATCGCCGGTCAGTGTCAGCCAGGCCGACCTGATCCGGCTCAGCGGGCCGGCACGAGCCATTGCGCTCGATGTGTTGCACGTGAACTCATTGCAGACCGGCGCTTATGTGTCGCATTTTCGTGGGCGCGGAATGGAGTTCGACGAATCGCGTCCGTATCAGCCCGGGGACGATCCTCGAAGCATTGACTGGCGCGTTACCGCGCGCAGCGCGACGGCCTATACCAAGCTGTTTCGCGAGGAGCGTGAGCGACCCGTGCTGCTGGTTGTCGATCTACGTTCCACGATGCATTTCGCAACGCAAGGCTGTTTCAAGTCGGTTAACGCGAGTCGGGCTGCTGCACTGCTTGCGTGGGCGGCGCACCATCGCGGCGATCGCCTCGGCGGCATTATTTTTGGCGACACGACGCACCGCGAGCTCAAGCCGCGACTCGGCCGGACGGCTGCGCTGCGCTTCGTTCACGAACTTGTCGGTCATCGTGACTGGGCGCATCGTGACAGCGCCGCCCCTCAGAGTTCGGAACTGCTAATGCAGGCAATGTCCTCGCTGCGACGGGTTGCACGGCCCGGCAGCCTCGTCATCGTGATTAGCGACTTCACGGGCTTTACGCGGGGCGCACAATCCTATCTATCCAGCGTGGCGCGCCACAACGAGGTGCTCGCGGTGTTTATGAATGATCCGATGGAGCGAGAGTTGCCGCCGCCCGGTCGGTATCGCCTCGTATCCGCGGACGACGAACTTGAAATCGATACGTATGCAACGGCAGCGCGACGTGACTATCACAATGCATTCGAGCAACGCCTTCGTGAACTGGAGGCGTTTTGCCAGCGCTACGGCGTACACCTTATGCCGATGTCCACCGACGAAGACCCGGTCAGCACTTTGCAGGCGGCGCTGAGGCGGAGGTCGCGCTGAACATGGACGAGACGCAGCTGCCGCTTCGAGACCTGCACCTGCCGGACGCGATCGGCTGGTGGCCGCTGGCGCCCGGCTGGTGGTTTGTTTTATTCGTGGCAGCCACCCTGGTCGGCTACCTGGTCTGGTACGTGTACAAGCGATGGCAGCACAATGCGCCGCGTAGATTCGCACTGCGCCAACTTGCACGTTACGAGGCGGAGTATGCCCAACATCGCAACCCGGTGACGCTAGGCGGCCAGCTGTCAGAGCTGTTGCGCCGCGGCATGCTTGCGTATGCGCCCAGAGAGGAGGTGGCGGGGCTCACGGGTGAGGCCTGGTTGCAATGGCTGGACCGGGGCATGCCGTTGCCGTATTTCCACACGGAAGGTGGCAAAAGCCTGTTGCAACTGCCGTACCGCGATCCGGCGGGTGATTTTTCCAACCTGGATGTCGGCGCACTCCTGTCGGCCGTGCGCATGCGCTTGAGCGTGCCGATCGAAGGAGCCGACTGATGTGGTCGCTGGCCTGGCCCTGGGTGCTACTTGCGCTGCCGCTGCCGTGGATCGTGCGCGCGTTGCTGCCGGAAGCGCGCGGCCTGTCGCAAGCCGGTCTTCGTGTGCCGACGCTCACGAGCTTCGAAACACTCAAGGACCGCTCTGCGGCAGAGCAGTTGTTCAACTGGCGCTTCTGGCTTGCCGTGCTTGCCTGGCTGTTGCTCGTGCTCGCCGCGGCGCGACCCGAACGCATTGGCGACGAACTCGATGTGCCGGTCTCCGGGCGCAACCTGATGCTGGCCGTCGACCTCTCAGGTAGCATGGATCAAAAGGATTTCGAACTCGGCAGTCGCCGTGTCGATCGCCTGACCGCGACCAAGGCAGTTGCCAGCGATTTTATTGAGCGGCGCGAGGGAGACCGCATAGGACTGATCCTGTTCGGCGAACGCGCGTACCTGCAGGTGCCGTTAACCCTGGACCGCAAAACCGTCAACGTCCTGCTGATGGAGGCCTTCATCGGGCTTGCCGGCGAGAAAACGGCGATCGGCGATGCGATCACGCTGGCCGTGCGCCGTGTTCACGAGCAGCCGAAAGAAAAAGGCGACCAGGTGCTGGTGTTGCTGACGGACGGTGCAAACACGGCCGGTGAAGTCGAACCGCTCAAGGCGGCCGAACTGGCGCAGCAAGTTGGCTTGCGTATTTACACGATAGGTATTGGTGCCGAGCAACTTGAAGTCTCGTCGCTCATCGGTGGCCGGCGCCGAATCAACCCGTCGGCAGACCTCGACGAGGACACGCTGACGCGAATCGCAGAACTTACAGGTGGCCGGTATTTCAGGGCGACCGACACCGCCAGTTTGCAGGACATCTACAGACTGGTTGACGAACTCGAGCCGGTCGAAGAGCCGGAGTCCGGTTTTCGGCCCGTGAAATCACTCTACTTCTGGCCATTGGGCGGGGCATTTGTCCTGGTCGCAATGATGTGTGCGATCAGCCTGCTGCAGCGGCTGACTCGAAGTCGGGCCGCGGCGCTGCGCGCCGGGGGTGCCACCAATGCCGGCTGACTTCCACTGGCTGCGTCCCGAGTGGCTGTTTGCCATTCCACTCGTGGTCCTGGTGGCCGTTGTTTTTGCACGCGGTCGCCTGAGTTCGGGCAACTGGCGCGACGTAATTGATCCGGTGCTGATGCCTTACGTGTTGTCCCGCACACCCGGCCGCGGTATCGATCATCGTTGGTGGCTGCTTGTACTTGGTGGCGTTCTCGCGACACTGGCGCTGGCAGGTCCGGCCTGGCAACGCATCGAGCAACCGGTCTTTCGGACCGAACAGGCACTGGTCGTTGCACTGGATCTCTCCCGGTCCATGGACGCCGAGGACATTTCGCCCAGCCGCCTGGCGCGCGCCCGCCTAAAAATTCTCGATATTCTTGCGCTTCGCAAGAGCGGTCAGACAGCGCTCGTTGTCTATTCGTCGAATGCTTTTACGGTAACGCCTCTCACGACGGACACGGACACCGTGGCTGCACTCGTCAACAGTTTGAGCACCGACATCATGCCGAGTCGCGGTAGCAACCCGGCGGTCGCGATGCAGAAAGGCCGGCAGTTGCTGGACCAGGCCGGTGTCGGCTATGGCGAGGTGCTGCTGATTACCGATGGTGGTTCATCGGCTGCCGCCGAGAAAGTCGCGCGTGATTTGAAATCGGCCGGATATACGCTGTCGGTCCTGGGTGTCGGTACACGCGAGGGCGCACCGATACCGCGCGCAACTGGCGGCTTCGTGACCGACAATCGCGGCAAGATCGCCGTGCCAAGACTCGAAGAGACATCGCTGCGCGCCCTGGCCGCTGCTGGGGGAGGTCGCTTCGCCGTGCTGTCCGCCGACAATCGTGATCTCGATGTTCTTCTGTCCGGCGAAGTAACAACCGCCTCATCGTCCGCCGAGTCGCTGGCTACGGACCAATGGCGGGAAGAAGGGCCGTGGTTGTTGTTGCTGTTGCTGCCGATCGCGGCGCTGGCGTTTCGGCGTGGCTGGGCTTTGGTCCTGCTGGTCTTTGTCTTGCCGGTGCCGCAGCCGGCAGAAGCATCACTTTGGGACAACCTCTGGCAGACCAGGAATCAACAGGCACAAAAGCAGCTCGAAGCCGGCAATCCTGAAGATGCGGCGGCACTGTTCGAGGATACCGAGTGGCGTGCCGTCGCCCGCTATCGTGCGAAAGATTTCGCGGGCAGTGCGGCCGAATTTGCCGAGCGCGGTGATGCGAGAAATCTCTACAATCTCGGTAACGCGATGGCTTTCCAGGGTGAGCTTGATTCAGCCATGGATGCCTACGAACAGGTGCTCGAAATGGAGCCTGATAACGAAGACGCGGCGTATAACCTCGAACTCATCAAGAATCTCAAGGATCAGCAGCAACAGCAGCAGGAAGGTCAGGGCGACCAGCAGCAGCCGGGCGAGAACCAGGAAGGTCAGGGAGAGCAATCGGACTCCGAGAGCCAGCCTGGCGAGGAAGGTTCCGAGGGATCATCGGATTCGGAAAACCAGTCCGAAGAAAGCGACGCATCGCAACGCGGCGACGAAGAAATGAGCGAAGAGGATCTCGAAGCGCTGCAACGGGAATTGCAGCGTGCCGCCGAGGAAGCACAAACTGGCGAAAAGCCACAACAACTGTCGGCCGCCGAGCTAGCCGAGCTTCGCGAGCAGCAGGAGCAGGAGCAGGCGATGGAGCAGTGGCTGCGTCGTATACCGGATGACCCGGGTGGTTTGCTGCGGCGTAAATTCAGGCACCAGTACCAGCGCTCAGGCAAGGACCAGGACGGTAACGATGTCTGGCCGGACAATGAGGCACAGCCGTGGTAGCAACGAACAACAGACTTCTGCGAAACGCAACGCTTGTACTGATTGCCTTTGTCGCGACGATGTCGACCGCGTCGGCAGCCGTGCGAGCGCAGGTTGACCGTCCGTCTGTGGATCTGAACGAATCGTTCATGCTTGAGATCATCGTCGATACGAATACCGACAGCGAGCCCGACCTCACGGTCCTTGAAGACGAGTTTTATGTGGGCCAGGTGAGCCAGCTCAGCAACACCTCTATTTACAATGGCGAAATCCGGCGCAGCCGGACCTGGACGATCGCGCTGATGCCGAAGAAGACGGGCGAGCAGGAGATTCCGCCCATTTCGGTCGGCAATGAGAAAAGTGCCCCGGTGAAAATCACTGTCAAGGAACCGGCGAAAGAGCCGCCAGGCGAGGCCGACGTGTTCATTACGAGTGAAATAGACCAGGCGGAGGCGTATGTGCAGGCGCAGATCCTGTATCGCATAAAGGTGTATCGCGCCGTGGCGACGCGGCAACCGGCTTTGCGCGAGCCAACGATCAGTGGTGCCGAAGTCCTGGTTGAACTGGCAGGCGATGAAAAGAGCTACGAAGCGATTCTCAACGGCAAGGCTTACAACGTCGTGGAGCGCGTTATTGCCCTTTACCCGCAGCAGAGCGGCGAGATTGCTATCTCGCCGGCATTGTTCGAGGCACGCGTGCTTCGGGACGGTCGCATCACGGGTCGCAAGGTATTCCAGTCTGATGAGCACACGGTCAAAGTCTTACCCATTCCCGCGCCGCCCGACGAATTTCAGGATGCGGTGTGGTTGCCGGCACGAGATGTACAGCTCAGCGAGGAATGGTCGCGGGACCCCGAACGCATCAATGCCGGCGAGCCCGTCACGCGGCGGGTGACAATCAGCGCGCTCGGACAGATCGAAACGCAAATCCCGGCGATAGCGCCACTGAGTGTCGATGGCCTCAATGTTTATGAAGACAAACCGGAACTGAGTCGCCGTGTGGAAGCCGGCGGCATCCGCGGTATTCGAAAGGACCAGTACGCGGTCATTGGCGTCAATGCCGGTGCCATTGAACTACCTGAGCTGGAAGTTCCGTGGTGGGATATTGATGCTGGCACCTGGCGCGTCGCCAGGCTGCCTGCGCGCACGATCAACGTCAAGGCAGTCGATGAACCGGTCATTGCGGAAGACGTTGTCGAGGCGACGACGAAATCAGGCGCCGCAGAAACGGCGGCGCCGCAATTAATGCCGGACGGGTTCTGGCTGCGGGTCAGCCAGCTGCTGGCGGCGGTCTGGCTGCTGACGGTTTTCGCCTGGTGGTGGTCGTCGCGCGACCAGAATCGCGCACCGCGAAAGCCCGAGCCGCCGCCAGTCTATAAACGTCAGGCGAAGTTCGTCAAAGCTGCCCGCAAAGCCGCACTGGCCGGTGACGGCGCCGCAGTGCGTTCGGCTCTGATCGAGTGGGGTCGCCTGCAGTGGCCGGATGATGCGCCGCGCAGCGTAGGTGAACTGGCCGAACGCGTGTCAGCACCCCTCTCTGACGAATTGCGGAAGCTCTCAATGGCGAGCTACGGCCCCGGCGGCGGCGAGTGGGATGGCGCGGCGCTGGCAAAATCGATCAGATCAATTGCCGTCGCGCGCAAGGACTCCCGGCTCGATGCCGAGGATCCTCTGCCACCGTTGATGCCACCGGCCGCCTGACACTTATTGGGACATTCTTAATTTAACGTATTAATACGTTAAATTAAGAATGTCCCCCTCGTGAATGGGCGTACAATAAACGTGCAATTGCCGGAGCTATCGCCGGCGCAATCGGGCACGACTGAAGTCACGAACAATGGAAACCCTGTTTCAGTTTATTGATAACGTTGAAGACGCCATCATCGCGATGGCATTGCGCTTGCGGCGCTTCCTGACCCGGCGCCCGAAAGAACGGCGGCGAGTCGCCAGAACGCCGATGGTCAAACCGCAGGGTCAAGATTCGCTTCACACAGACAGCGAACATTCCGATCGCGCCGATGAGGGCAAAAGCTAAGGTCTACCAGTGCCCGACGCTGGGCATTGAGGCCCACGGTTCAGTTGGCGGCAGGGCATCCCCTTTTTGCAGCAGCTCGATAGAGATGTTGTCGGGCGAGCGAACGAACGCCATGTGGCCGTCGCGCGGTGGCCGGTTAATGGTCACACCCCCATCCATGAGCTTCTGGCACAGGGCATAAATGTCATCGACCCGGTACGCAAGATGACCGAAGTTGCGGCCCTCATCGTATTCCTCGGGGTCCCAGTTGTAAGTCAGCTCGACCTGCGCCTCCTCATCACCGGGTGCTGCGAGAAAGATCAATGTGAATCGCCCCTTGTCGCTGTCGTAGCGTTTGAGCTCGGTGAGCCCCAGCTTGTTGCAGTAAAAATCCAGTGACATTTCATGATCTTGCTCCGAATAGGCCTTGACTCCACAATGGTCGTTGATCATCGCGCCGCAGGCAACACGTGAACGACATTCGCACCATCACACTGGATCTGGACGATACGCTCTGGGCAATTCACCCGGTAATACGGCGTGCCGAAGAGCAGCTGTATGCCTGGATAGCCGAACACTATCCGCGAATTACCGAGCAGTTCCCGCCGGCAGACATGATGCAGCTACGCTCGGAGGTCATTGCCGAATTCAAGGACCGGTCACATGACCTGACATTTCTGCGCCGCACGGTACTGACGCGGCTGGGTGAGGCTGCGGGTTATGGCGACAGCTATGTCGATGAGGCGTTCGAGGTATTCAACAGGGTTCGCAACGATGTCACCCTGTTTCCGGAAGCGCGGCCGGCGCTCGTTTCGTTGCGCGAACGCTTCGTATTGATTGCCGTCACAAACGGCAACGCGGACCTGGAGAGGATTGGCATACGCGATCTGTTCGACGGCGTGGTCTCGGCAGCCATGGCCGGTGCTGCCAAGCCTGCAAGCGCGATATTTGATATGGCGGTGACCGCAGGCGGCGCCAGCGCTTCACAAACACTGCACGTTGGCGATCATCCTTTGCATGATGTTCACGGTGCGCGCGGTGCGGGTCTGAAAGCCATCTGGGTCAACCGTCACGCCGATGAGTGGCCCGATGAGTATCCCGCGCCGGATGGCGAAGTTCGTCATGTTGGAGAACTTCACGCTTTGCTGGATCGGAAATAGTCGTGTCGAAGACCGCCCACCCGATCATCCTTTATGTGCCCGGCCTGCTTCCCAAGCCTGAGCCGGCGGTGCACAAAGATGCACTGCTGCGTTGCCTGCTGGCCGGCTTGCACCGCGTCGACGAATCGGTTGCCGAGGCCGTGGCATCCACGAAGGGCGGTTTCGATATCGTCTCGTGGACGTATGACTTTTATCGCCAGCATCGGGATTTCAGCATCGACAGCGCCGCCATTGAAGACGTCATCTGCCAGGCAGGCGCAAGCGAGCGCGATATTGCCGAAGCGGGTTCTTTTGGGCGAAGACTTACGCGGTGGATTTACAAGCTTGGCGACCGGCTGCCGTTCCTGATTCCGCATGTCGCAAGCGAGCGAACGGAGATGCACCTGCGTGATCTACGGCGCTACACATTGGATGACAACGGCATCGCCGAACACACACGACGCATGCTCAAGGTACCGCTGAGAGCGGCGACAGAGGGGCATCATCCGATCTTGCTTATTGGGCACAGCATGGGATCGGTTATTGCTTACGAAACCTTGTGGGAAATGTCGCACAACGGCCGCGATCATGTCGTCGTTGATCTATTGTTGACGATGGGCAGCCCACTGGGCCAGCGATACATTCAGAAACGACTGAAAAGCAGTGCATCCCCTGGCGAAGACCGCTATCCGCACAACATTCGTAACTGGAAAAACCTGTCGGCGGTCGGTGATTTGACAGCAATCGACCCGCGGCTCAGGAATGACTTCGGAGAGCTGCTGCAGCTCGGGCTTGTCGAGAGTTTCGAGGACGCCGAGTTATACAACTATTTTCGACTCGACGGTGCACTCAACGTGCACTCGGAGTATGGCTACCTCGTCAATGAAACAACCGCGCGCACCGTGTCGTCCTGGTGGCGCGGTCATGATTCAGCGATGTCCGGCGGCTAGGTTGCTTCGAGATTGGGCTTGATGACGATGTCGATGCGGCGGTTGCGCGCGCGGCCGGCTTCGGTTTCGTTGCTGGCGACGGGCCGCGTTTCGCCGTAACCGGTCGCGATCAGGCGATACGTCGGAATTCGCATCGCGTTGATCATGTACTGCTGTACAGACTCGGCCCGTGCCTGCGAGAGCGTCTGGTTGAGGTCATCCCCGCCATGCGAATCCGTGTGGCCTTCAATCGTGATTTCGCTGCGTGGGAAAACGTCGATGGCTTTTTCGACTTTCGCGAGAAGATCGAAGTTTGCCGATTTGATCTGCGATGCGCCGCTGTCGAAGCTCAGGCCGACAAGTCGCATGATGATGCTGTATGTCGGCAATGCGAACTTCGTTTTCGGCTTTTTCCTGTTCCAGGCTCTGCAGCTGATTGCGTTGTCCCTCAAAAAAAGCGACGAGCTCCTGGGTCAGCCTGTCCGGGCCATCTGCCATATCGGGGACAACATCGGCAACGCCGGCGATCGCCTGCATCGGTTGTTCCCACTGCAGCACAAGCTGCTCCGGGGTCAGCTTCTTGTCGCGCACCTGCCGAACAACCTCGGAAAGGTAAATCGCATGTTTGGCCTCATAATTGGCCTGCTGCGCCAGGCTGCGAGGCAGATCGGTGTCGTAACGGTTCTCGCTCAGTTCGCGTTCGGCATCCGCCAGCAGCTGTTTCGCTTTGCCCAGTGTGATCGGCGCATAACGTCCAACGCGAGCCCGGTCGGCGTCCGCCAGCAGGCGACGGGTTTCGCTGAGGTACTGAGCTTTGATCGCAACGAGTTCGGCGTCGCGATATAAACTCGTTGCCTCGATGTCGCGACGTTTCGAGTTCTTCAGGTCACCGCGTTCCAGCAACCGGATGGCATCGGCGAATTTCCTCTGTGCTTCCTGCCAGATTTCGGCGGACAATTGGGGCGCCTTCGCATTCGCGGCATCCTGGCGGCTCTTCATGACCTGGGCCAACGCGGTTTTTGCGAGCTGTGCTTTGTCCGCCGCTGTCCTGAAATACGTTGTGGCGTCGGCGGCATTCGACCGAACGAATTCGATGTTGCGCCCACGTTCAAGAGCGGACTCTGCGTCGCGATACTCTTTGAGACCCTGTTCATAGCTCCTCGGGGCGAGTAACTCGGCGTTGGCTGCATCGGCCGCCGCCTTGGCAGCGTCGGCGTCTTTGAAGAACGTACTGCGGAGCTCGTTTTGCGCGTAGCCATTTGCGGCTGCAAACAGCAGCAGGCTCACAGTGACAAGTTTTACGAAATCGACTTTCGCGATCATGTATTCAATCCTCGACATAATTCTTCCGATCCGGATCTGCCCAAGCAGTGGCAGGTGCAGCGCGATATTACATATGGTGTGACAGCAAATCTGTGCAACGTGTCCATAATTTGCCCGGATTTTACGCGTTCCGGGCCAAAAAGCTCGAAAAATCGTGCGCTTATCCTCGATTTAATGCTTTACCCAGGGCGGTTTCTACGCAAGATGGGAGAAATCGACCGTGCGGTGTTTCCGGCGGTAAATGTGATTTGGGTCAATTTTTCGGCGATCGAGCCGCCTGAGGCGGTAATTTGTGCTGTGGCTCACAGATCCCGTTTGCGGGCCCCGGTAGTCTTTAGCCATGTCTGCAAAGTACTACACACAGTTCATCCTGACCGACGCGCAGTATCGCGACGGCAATGAGTTCTGTCGCGACATCGAAGCCATTCTGGCCCGCAACTTTGACCTGCAGCAGAGCGCTGTAAAACTGGTCAGCTGGTCGAGACTGCACTAACACTTCTGGCGTTTATAGATTTCCCCCTGACTCTCCCGGCTTCGGCCGGGATCTTTTTTTGTGCGCTTTTTGTGCGACAATGCGCTCCCCAAAACGCCACAGGCTGTGCACGATTCGTATGAGTAACAAGGACAGAAAATTCCAGGGTATCCCGATCATTCAGAGCGGCCAGAAGTACAAAACGGATGCCGGCTTTGCGGCGATCAAGAATGGCATCAAGGAGCGCCGTGACGGTGAGCCGCTGGTCCGTGGCGACAAGCCGCGCTGGCTGCGCGCAAAAATGCCCTCGGGATCCGGTTATTCATCGACCCGGAAGATTGTTCACGAACACAGGCTCAGCACAGTCTGCGAAGAGTCGATGTGTCCGAATATCGGTGAATGCTGGAATGCCGGCACTGCGACGATCATGGTGCTCGGTTCTGTCTGCACAAGAGCCTGCCGTTTTTGCGCCGTGGATACAGGTAATCCGAAAGGGTGGCTTGATCCGGAAGAGCCTTTGAATTCAGCGCGTGCCGTAAAGCTGATGGGTCTCGAATATGTCGTGATCACATCGGTCGATCGTGACGACCTCCCTGATGGGGGTGCCTCGCACTATGCGGATTGCGTGCGCGAGATCAAAAAACTCAACCCGAACACTGCGGTCGAGGCGTTAACGCCCGACTTCAACGGCGTTAAAGAGCATGTTGAGCGGGTCGTGGACTCCGGTCTCGAGGTGTTTGCTCAAAATATCGAAACGGTTCGTCGCCTGACTCGCAGGGTGCGCGATCCTCGCGCCGGGTACGAGCAGACCATCGAGGTCCTGCGACATGCCAAGGCACATCGCCCGTCGGTCCTGACCAAGACCAGCCTGATGCTCGGCCTGGGAGAACGTGACAATGAAATCATGCAGGTCATGCACGATCTGCGCCGCGCGAACGTCGATATTCTCACGCTGGGCCAGTACTTGCGCCCGACACCGAATCACCTTCCCGTCGAACGTTACGTCACGCCACAGGAGTTCGAGGCCTATCGAGCGGAAGGGCTTGAAAAGGGATTCGTCGAAGTCGTCGCGGGACCCATGGTGCGCTCGAGCTATCGTGCTGAGCAGGTGCTACAAAAAAACAACGTCGGCATCGCGATCTGACGACCCCAATCAGGCTCCAGGATTCCAATGACCCAGTTTCTTGCTGAATACGGTTTATTTCTTCTCAAAGTCATCACGATTTTGGCAGCGATCATAGTCGTCATCGTGGTAGCAGCGTCGGCGGGACGCAAGGCCAGTCACGAGGGTCTCGAGGTCGAAAACCTCAACAAGAAATACAAATCGCTTGCCGATACGTTGCTTGCCGCAGTATCGACGAAGAGCGAACGGAAAAAGGTGGCAAAAGCCCGCAAGAAAGAAGACAAGGCCGAAAGCAAGGCCCCGTCAGCGAGGCCACGCAGTTTTGTCGTCGATTTCAAGGGCGACCTCAAGGCCAGCGCCGTCGCTTCACTGCGTGAGGAAGTCAGTGCGATCCTGGACGTCGCGGCCGACGGAGACAACGTTATCGTGCGGCTCGAAAATCATGGCGGAGTAGTCCATGAACACGGGCTTGCGGCGTCGCAACTTGCGAGAATTCGGGACCACGAGATCCCGCTGCTGGTCTGCGTCGACAAAGTTGCGGCAAGCGGAGGATACCTGATGGCTTGCGTCGCATCGAAAGTGTATGCCGCACCGTTTGCCATCCTCGGCTCGATCGGCGTGCTGGCGCAAATCCCGAACTTCAACCGAATGCTCGACAGTCACGGCGTGGACTTCGAGCAAGTCACTGCAGGGAAGTACAAGAGAACGGTAACGATGTTTGGCAAGAACACCGACGAAGATCGTGCCAAGCTGAAAGAAGAGCTCGAAGACGTGCACACCTTGTTCAAGGATGCCGTCGCCAGGTTCCGACCCGGGCTGGACCTCGACAAGGTCGCCACGGGAGAGCACTGGTACGGTACACGGGCACTCGAATACGGCCTTGCGGATGAGATCAGGACGAGCGACGAGTTACTGAAGCTGCAGGCGTCGGAGCGGGATTTATACCTGGTGTCGTACAAGATCAAGCAGCCGTTACAGAAACGCGTGTTGGCGAACATCGACAGCCTGCTTGAGAAAGCGGACGCGGCCGGGTGGCGTCGCCGATTCGAATCGAGATTGCCGCGCTAGGTCAGAGGAACTGGCTCCACGTATTCCGGTCGAACGCTAAGCGGGTTTGAAGCGTGCCAAGGCGCTATAATCCTGCCATATCTCGAGGAGCTCCTATTCGAATGCAAAGACTCAAATTACTGATTCCTATCGTTTTTACGGCACTGATCGCGGCGTCGTGCTCGACCTCTCCGACGGGTCGCAGCCAGATGATCTGGAAATCCGATGCCGAACTCGAAGCTGAAAGTGCGCGTGCATTCAACCAGATGCGCGCCGGCTTGCCGTTGGCCACGGACCGCAAGAAGATCGATTTTGTCGCCTGCGTTGCTCAAGCCGTGGTCGGTGTGCTCGAACCACCACTTAGCGATATCGAATGGGAGCTGGCGGTGTTCGACAGCGAATCCGTTAATGCGTTCGCGATGCCCGGCGGCAAGATCGGCGTATTTACGGGAATTCTGGAGGTGACCGAAAACCAGGACCAACTCGGGGCTGTGATAGGCCACGAGATTGCCCACGTGACGGCACGGCATTCGAATGAACGTGCGTCAAGAGCATCTTTGACCGGCGTGGGCATTAATGTGGCTGCAATTATTCTTGGTGGCGGTCACAGCGGTGCTACCTACACCGCCCAACAAGCGCTTGGCGCCGGTGCAGCTCTCGGAATCTCCTTGCCACACACACGCGGCCAGGAAAGTGAGGCGGATATCATTGGTCTCGAGTACATGGCCAACGCCGGATTCGATCCGCGAGAAGCGGTGAAACTCTGGCAACGCATGGATGCTACGACCGACAAGAAGCCCGCAGAATTCGTCTCCACGCACCCGGCCAGTGAAACGCGCATCGAGGCGCTGGTCTCCGAATGGCCGAAGACGCTGCCCTTGTACAACAAGGCCAAAGAAGAAGGTCGAATCCCGACCTGTTCAAAAGAATAGGGAATAGTGTGCTGATACGTCTTGCGCTGCTGCTGCCGCTTCTGGCTTTGGGCGGCTGCGCGACGCTGGATGACTTCCTTGCCGGTATCAAAAAAGGTCCGCGCGCAGTGGCGTTCGAGGATCGCCCGATCGAGGAGCCGATCGCCCCCAATACCTTCCTGCTGGTGGACCCCGAGCAATCGGTCGTTGGCCAGCCGCAGGTCGTGTTCACGCGCGCAGAAGATACCTTGTCCGACCTGGCGCGCGAATATGGCCTGGGCTACGACGAAATCGTGACCGCCAACCCTGGCATCGATCCCTGGATGCCCGGCGACAACACGCCGGTGTTGCTACCGACTCAATACGTCCTGCCGACCGTGCCGAGAGAGGGCCTCGTTCTGAACATTGCGACCAAGCGGCTGTTTTATTTTCCGGAGGCAGCCGAAGGCGGGCCGCAACAGGTGCTGACGTACCCTATCGGCATCGGGCGGGTTGGCTGGGAAACGCCGTTGGGATCGACGAAGGTCGTGTCCAAGGCCAGGGATCCGCATTGGTGGGTCCCCTCGTCCGTTCGGCGCGAGCACGCAGAGATGGGCAATCCCTTGCCTGCCGTCGTGCCGCCCGGCCCCGACAATCCTCTCGGCAGTCGCGTTTTGAAACTCGAGATGCCGGGCTACCTGATTCATGGCACCAACCAGCCATACGGTGTGGGTATGCGAGTCAGTCACGGCTGCGTCCGCCTTTACCCGGAGAACATCGAGGCCCTGTATACGCTCGTCGACATCGGCGTACCCGTCATGATCATCAACGAGCCCTACCAGATGGGCCAACAGGACGGGTTCCTTTACTTCGAATCACATGCACCGCTCAAAGACGATGAGGTGTCGGCGGAGACGCGTTTGCAGGCCATGCTTGACACGCACGCCGATGTCTCGGGGCGGCCATTGAACGACCATCTGCAAAATCACGTCAGGTCGCTGGCCGAAGTGGCGTCGGGTGTGCCCGTGAGTATCGCCATGTTCGACGCAGACGAGTTTCTTTCCCGGGCGCGTGTTGTCCATAACACGGTAGAGGTGGATCCGAATGCCCCGACCTTGATCGAAGTCCGTGAGATGATGGACGAAGTCGACGACGAGGAAGAGGAATTGCTGTGAGCGAATGGCTGGACCTCATGCTTGAAGAAATAGCGCGCAAGCAGCGCGAGTCTCGCGAAGCGCAGGATGAACTCAAGCGGCGCGAACAGCCGACCGAAGAAAAGCCGGCCGCTCCCGCGTCGAGTCAATCGAAGTAGGTCATGAATTCCTCAGGGATATTGTCTGCCGAACAAGGCCGGTCTGTCGTCACGGGAAGTGGCTGCGAGTTGTAGGTATTCCAAAAAAGGTAGTTCTCCCCGGCATAGTCTTCCCCCGCCAGGTCATGCAACAGCGCAGCCATGGCTTTACCCGTGTACGTGGTTTCCAAAGCAAGTCCGAGCTCGTTGTTTGCGACGGAGACCGCATCAGCGGTGATGCCGTCGGCAACCGCGTAACCACCGGCGAAGAATTCATCGCGCCAGCGCAATTGAGCGCGATCAACGGCGCTCGCCTCGATCGAAGGGTCCAGTCGGTTCAGAAGCAATGCCGTTTTTCGCAGCAGGCGCTCGAACTTCTTGGGATTCGTTATGTGCCTGTCTACGACCCGGACGGCGTGTACTTCGGTCGGAAGCCCGGCTAACGCCAGGCCGAGAGTCAGCCCTGCTGCGCTGGCCATTGTACCGTTGGCGATGTAGACGCGATGTGGTGCTGCAACGTCGCCGGCGGCGACCTGGGTGGCGAGTTCGAGCCCGGCGTTGACAAAACCGACCGCACCCAGCCAGCAGGACCCACCGAGCGGCACGACCCAGGATCGGCGGCCTTGCAGGTAGCGACGAAAGGTCGCAAGACGCTCAGCATTGCCGGGATATGGAACAATTTCCGTTCCGATCCGGCGATGCATGTTCAGCGTTCTCGGAATAGACGGCGTCTTTTCCTGGTCAGCAAGAATGCAGGTGCATTCAAAGCCCAGTCGTACCGAGAAGATAGCTGTCGCGAGCGCATGATTCGAGCCGACCGCACCAAATGTAGCGACCCTTTTCGCGCCTCGTTCTTTGGCTCGTTGCAGTATGTATTCCAGTTTGCGGATCTTGTTGCCGCCATAGTGCGCACTGCTGACATCGTCGTGCTTTATCGACACTGTAGATTATCGAAGTGCACTGGGTATCGCGAATGCTTTAGAATGCAGGCACGCTTTTCTGACCCGAGCGGAGACAGGTTTGTCAGAAGCAGTTGACCATGGAATCACGGTCACAGAAATCGCGGCGATGGATCAGTCCATTGCCGTGTCAAAAGAGACGACGGCGGCTTTTGTCGGCCGCGCGCTTCGTGGTCCGCTCAATACGCCGTTACTGGTCCGGAACTTCGGTGAGTTTCGCCGTCGCTTTGGTGATACCTGGTCGCGCTCGAGTCTCGGTCCGGCCGTAAAACAATTCTTTGAGCATGGCGGGCAGCGCCTGTACATCGTACGTGTCGCGAACAATGCGCGAGGCGCGATGATCTGTTTGCCTGCGAGCGGCACGGCAGTCGTGTTGCGCGCAATCGAACCCGGCTCGACCGAGTACATTCGTGCCGCCGTGGATTACGACGCAATCGACGATGACAACTTGTTCAACCTCACGCTGCAGCGTGTCAACCCGGCGACGGGTCTCGTCGTCGACCAGGAATTGTTCAAGATGGTGTCTTGCAAGGAAGACGCGGAGAATTTTGTTGGCGACGCCTTGCTGACTTCGACGTTGGCACACCTCGAGCATCCATATCCCGCGCACAGACCAGAGCCGACCTTGAAGCAGGGCAGGCGATTTGAATCATCGTACATCGACCCAACACAACCCGGCACCGACGGTACCGAATTGACGGACTATGACCTGATAGGCTCGCGCAAAGCGCACACGGGACTGTTCGCACTCGAGAACATCGAGAGCTTCGACGTGTTGTATCTGCCGCCGCCTGGGAAAAGCCTTGACGCGGGACCCACCGCAATTCTCGCAGCGGAACTTTACTGTCGCCATCGTGGCGCGATGTTGATTGTCGATCCGCGCGCCGAGTGGACGAATGTAGAAGAGGCGGTAAATGGCGTTCGCAAGCTCGGGTACGCAAGTCCAAATATGCTCGGATATTTCCCGCGCGTTATGATACGCAGCGGAGCGGACGAGCCCTCGCGGCCGGCCGGCGGGGCGATCGCGGGCTTGCTTTGCAAGCAGGACCGGACCTACGGTCCCTGGCAGGATCTCGATCAGCAGGGCATGGGGCTGCAGCGCAAGCTGGTTCCCGAACTCGTTATTGACGCACCGGATCGTCACATGCTGAATCGCGTTGGGCTCAATGTCGTTGCCACAGGCCCGGCAGGCCGGGCACGGCTGATTGGTTCTGTAACCATGGGTCGAGGCTCGGAGGCGCATCGAGAATTCGCGAGCCTGCCGGTGCGCCGCTTCTGCTTGCAGATCATCAATTCGATTGCGAGTGCAGCCCGATGGGCCGTCTTTGAGTCCGACGATGTGACATTCGTGAAACGCATTCGCGCCCAGGTGCTCACCTATTTTTATGGCCTGTCGGATCTCGGCGCATTCGCCGATCAGCGCTTTGTGGTGCAGTGCGATGCCGGCGTCAGTCATCGGACCGACGGCAAGAAGCATGGCGTGACGATCTTCCTGGTATTCCATCCGATCGGAAGCGACTATCCGATATCGCTGACCCTGCACCTGACAGCTGCTGGTTGCCGTGTTGGCAGCACGGTTTTCGCACCGTCGATAGACGGTGCGCCCGAAGCAACGCCGGTCTAGTGTCCTGTTTGATGTGTCGCATACTGACATCATGCGACACATCAAACAGGACACTAGTTGACATAATCCTATTCGCCCTGCATCCACGGCGTGTCATACAGGCATCGGTCTCATGCCACCAATCAATCGGGAGGGGGCATGAGAGAAAGTGATGTTCTGCACAAAAATCCGCACGTATCTCGATCGGCACTGGAAGCCATTCACGGCCAGGTATTCGGCTGGGCCCTCTCCCGTTCTGACTATGACCCGGCTGTCGCGGAGGATCTCGTGCAACAGGCGTACGTTGAATTGTTAACCGGTAAGGCGCGTTTCGATAACAAGTCGTCGCTCAAGACGTTCGTGTTTTCGGTTGTGCAAAACCTGGCGCGGAGCCGCTACCGCCGCATAGCATCTCGCCTTCGGCTGGTTCAGGCAGCGGGCACGGCCGCGATCGACAGTGCCGTTCAACCGCTTGAGCCGAATGAAAATGCGGCAGTGTGGAAAGCAGTGCAGGAATTGCCGCAGCGACAGCGCGACATAGTTGAACTTGTTTTTTGCCGCGACATGACGATCGAAGCAGCAGCCGGCGTTATGGGCGTTACCGTCGGTACCGGGAGGGCTCACTACGATCGGGCAAAGAAGACCTTAAAGATGAAGCTGACCAATATCGGAGCAGGATTCGATGACTGATTCAGACACAGCACTGCGAACGGCGGTACGCGACGCCCAGGCAAGCGTGGAAAAGGGTGACGTGCCGGAATTCGATCGCATCTGGGCGGTTGCGAACGCACGAACTCGGACCTTGCGGCGGCAGCGCCGGGTGGTCGCCGGATCGGTGGCTGCGGCGGCCGTTGCGGCCATCGCGTTTGGGTTGCTCGTGCCGCGGGAGGTCGAACTGCGATTTGTTGACGAAGACGAGCTCCTTGGGACCACGAGCTGGTCCGCGCCCAGCGATAGCCTGCTGCCCGAACATCAATTTGACATATATCAAGAGATTCCGGTGCTCATCGAGTCAACCGAAACCTATGGAGGTGCGTTGTTATGAAAAAGGGACTTTTGTTAGTGCTGACCGCGGTGACACTGCTTGTGGGCCCGGCGTTCGCAGCAGGACCGAAGGACGATGTATTCAAGGGCAAGTTGTTTCCGCCCAATATCATCCTGGAACACAAGGCAGAGCTTGACTTGAGCAAGGCCCAGTTCACGAAGATCAGGGCCGCCGTGGTAGAAGTGCAGTCGGGGGTTGCCGAGCATGAGTGGGATATGCAGGAGGCCTACCAGGCATTGATGCTGGAGCTCGACAAGATGCCGATCAATGAACAGCGCGTTCTCGAGTACGCCGAAATGGCACTGCTGGCCGAAAACCAGGTCAAAAAGAAGCAGATGGCCATGCTGGTGAAGCTCAAGAACCTGCTGACAGCCGAGCAAATAAGCTATCTCGAATCGGTACACGGCAAATAAAAAGAGCGTAACGGAACCTGGTTCCTCGAACCGGCGAGAAAACGGGGTAAGACTATGAGCATGAATCGACTGTTATCAATTTTTGCCTCGCTGATGCTCGGCCTTGCCGGTTGTGGTGGCGGTGCTGACGCGCCCGCGCCGCCGCCCCCACCCCCGCCACCACCGCCTGTAACCAAGGCCGAGGCCTACCAGTTTCTGAACCAGGGCTCGTTCGGGGCGACTGAAGCCGAGGCCCAGCGCGTCATTTCGATGCGCCAGGAAGCCTGGATCGACGACCAGATGCAGAAGCCGGTATCGCTGCAGTTGCCGCATTTGCAGGCGCTGCCGCCGCCGCAGATGGGTATGTTTGAGCTGCAGCGCGACAGGGCGGACATCTTCTTCCGCAATGCGTTGCATGGTGAAGATCAGCTGCGCCAGCGCGTCGCATTCGCGTTGTCCGAGATCATGGTCGTGTCTGAACTCGGCGCATTGAACAACCAGCCGTATTCGCTGGCGAGCTATTACGACATGCTCGCGGAAAACGCCTTTGGGAACTATCGCGACCTGATCGAGGACGTTACTCTGCACCCGGCGATGGGTGTCTACCTGAGCATGCTGGGCAACGAGAAGCCGAACCCGACGCTAAATATCCGCCCTGACGAGAACTACGCGCGTGAGTTAATGCAGCTGTTCTCGATCGGGCTGGTCGAGCTCAATATCGACGGAAGCGAGAAGCTGGATCAGGGACGGCCGATCCCGACCTACGACCAGGAAATCATCGAGGGATTCGCGCATGTCTATACGGGCTGGACGTATGCGGGCGCGCCCCGATTCCAGGACGTATTCCCGACACCGTCCCGTCAGGTCTTGCCTATGCAGCATTGGCCGGACTTTCATGACACGGGCCCCAAAACCCTGCTCAATGGTATTACGCTGCCGCCGGGACAGAGCGGGGAGCAGGACCTCAGCGACGCGCTCGACAATATTTTCAATCACCCGAACGTGGGACCTTTTATCTCGATCCGGCTCATACAGCGGCTGGTTACCAGTAACCCGTCGCGGGGCTATGTGTCGCGCGTTGCCGCAGTCTTTAACGACAACGGAGCTGGCGTACGCGGAGATCTAGGCGCAGTCGTCAAAGCCATACTGCTCGACGACGAAGCGCGGCCAGCAATACCGATGGAGCTCGACGGCAAGGTCAAGGAACCGCTATTGCGACTCACCCAACTGTGGCGCGCCTACGATGCCACTTCGCAGAGTGGCCGCTATCCGCTTAACTTCGCCTACATCGTATTTGGACAGGGGCCGCTGCAGGCGCCGCACGTGTTCAACTTCTTCAGTCCGTTTTTTGCGCCGCCCGGAGAAATACGCAATAACAATCTCGTTGCCCCGGAGCTCGAGATCGCGACTGAATATTTGAACACCTATGTCACGAACTACATGTTTTATCAGACGTTTGCATTGAATTCGACGAACACCGCGTTGAACGAAGATGACGTCTACATCAATTTTGAGTCCGAAATGTTACTTGCGGCCGACATCGACATGCTGATCGATTCGGTCGCCGACAAGCTTCTGGCCGGTCGGATTTCGGACACTCTGCGAAACGAGATAGCTGGAATGCTTGCGCTGATACCGGAAACCGAGACGGCGTTACGCGCAGCCGAAACCATTTATTTCATTGTGACATCACCGGAATACGCCTACCAGCGTTGAGTATGGCGGCCCGCCGGGAGAACAATCATGAAAAAAATCAATCGACGAGATTTTCTCAAGACCAGCAGCGCAGCGGCAGTTGCAGCTGCATTCGCAAGTACGCCGGGCCTGGCTTATACACAGGTGGTGGGTACCGCGGGGCCATTTAATGACTATCGTGCGCTCGTATGTATATTCCTGCATGGTGGCAACGATTCTTTCAACATGCTCGTGCCGAACACCGACGCCGAGTACAACATCTACGCGGCATCACGACAAAACCTCTCGATCGCGAAAGAAGACCTGTTGCCAATCAATCCGGCATCGTTGACACCGGGTTCCGAAGCGTTCGGTTTACACCCGACGATGGGGCGTATGCAGGCCTTGTTCGAAGCAGGCAATGCGGCATTTGTCGCAAATGTCGGGCCGCTCGTCGAGCCAACGACAAGAATTGAGTACCAGAATCAATCAGTGATATTGCCTTCACAATTGTTCTCGCATAATGACCAACAGGCGCAATGGAATTCGCTGAAAGGTGCAAACACCAGCAAGACAGGCTGGGCAGGCCGAATGGCAGATTTAATCCGAAGTAACGTTGCAGACCAGAAGATGGCGACCAACGCGTCGCTATACGGTACGAGTTTATTTCAGTCGGCTGACGAGACGATCGCTTATGTGATGGGGCAATCCGGGCCGCTGCAGTTCGAGGGCTTCTCGACGGATCCGGATAATATCCTTTTCGATCAAAGGCTCGCATTCCAGCGCGTTGTCGAAGCGCAGTACGATTCAATTTATGAGCGCGGTTTCGCCGATATTCAAGCCCGCGCTATCGACGCGGCTGATTCGGTTTCCATGGCTATCCAGGATGCCGAGGCATCAGGTGCGATATCGACGGTGTTCCCCAACACTCCGCTTGGCAGGCAGCTCGAGACTGTAGCGAAGCTGATTTACTCTCGGGAGCAGCTCGCTATGCAGCGCCAGGTATTTTTCGTCGGGATTGGCGGTTTCGACTCGCACGATAACCAGAACGAAGATCAGCCGGGATTGCTGGGCGGAGTCAGCGATGCGATGGCCGCGTTTTATGATGCAACAATCGAGATTGGCATGGCGGACAGCGTAACGGCGTTTACCCAGTCCGATTTCGGACGCACATTGACGTCGAACGGTGACGGAACCGATCATGCCTGGGGTGGCAACCAGGTCGTTATGGGTGACGCTGTAATCGGGCGGGACATCTACGGCACGTATCCAGTGCTCGAAATAGGAGGTCCCGAAGACGTTGGTGGTGGCCGCATGATTCCGTCAACGTCCGCGGATCAGTACGCGGCTACGCTCGCGAAGTGGTTTGGAATTCCTGATATCGATCTCGATGTCGTGGCGCCGAACCTCGGCAATTTTGCGGAGCGGGACCTAGGGTTTATGATTACCTGATTCGATATCAGGATTTCCCGCAATGAAGTTACTCACCTCAGCCGTGCTGGCTGCGGTCCTGCTGGTTGCCGCGTGCGGCGGCCCACAGGATCAGGCTGCAAGCGAGCAAACCCAGGCCACCCCATCCGCCACTTTACATGCCTTGTTCGACGAGTATTTCGAGCGCAATCTCGAAATGAACCCGATCTCGGCCACTTTTATTGGCGATTATCGTTACAACGACCGCCTGGCAAATACGAATAGCCCGGAATACCGTGCTGCAGCGACTGCAATGGACGAGGAATTCCTGCAGCGTCTGCTCGCGATCGATCGAGAGCAGCTCGATTACCAGGACCAGCTCAGCTATGACCTGTTCAGGATCAAACGCGAGCAATCGCTGGAAGGCAATCAGTTCCCGTCGCACCTGCAGCCGATCAACCAGTTTTACTCACTGACCAGTTTCTTCGTGCAACTGGGCAGCGGCGCCAGCGCGCATCCTTTCAATAGCGTCAAGGACTACGACGATTTCCTGAGTCGCGCCGACCAGTTCGCAATCAATGTCGACCAGGTTATTACGAACATGAAAGAAGGCATGCGCGAAGGCATAGTGCAGCCGCGAATCCTGATGGAAAAGCTTGTGCCGCAGCTTGAATCGCAGTTCGTCGACGATCCTGGGGACAGCAGTTTTTATGCGCCGATTCGGAATATGCCCGATGACTTCAGTGATGCGGACCGTGAGCGACTCATCACTGCCTATGCGGACAAGATCAGTAGCACGATCGTTCCTGCCTATGAGCGACTGAATAATTTCATCGGCGATGAATACCTTGCCGCGGCTCGCGAAACCGTTGGGCTCTATGCGTTGCCAAATGGCGAAGACTGGTATTCCTACCTGGTGCGGGTCCGTACGACTACCGATATGACGCCCGATCAGATTCACCAGGTCGGCCTCGATGAGGTCGCTCGGATTCACGACCAAATGCGGGGCGTCATGGAGGAAGTCGGTTTCGAGGGCGACCTCGATGACTTCTTCGAATTCGTTAATACGGATGACCAGTTCTTCTTCGACGAGGCCGAAGAGTTGATCCAGGGCTACCGTGACATGACGGAACACATCAGCGAACTGTCGAAAAACCTGTTTGAGATTTTTCCCAAGACAGCGTTCGAAGTTCGCCGCGTAGAACCATTCCGCGAAAGGTCCGCGGCCGGCGGTTCCTATATGGCGGGAACGGCGGACGGCTCTCGGCCCGGGGTCTTTTACGCCAACGCCTACGACATCAAGGCGCGCGGCAAGTGGGCGATGGAGTCATTGTTCTTGCATGAGGCGATTCCGGGTCACCACTTCCAGATCATGATTCAACGTGAGAACGATGCTTTGCCCGACTTTCGCCGTTACGGTGGCTTTACGGCCTTCTCTGAAGGCTGGGGGCTCTATGCAGAATCGCTAGGCAAGGAACTCGGCGTATTCACGGATCCCTACCAGTATTTTGGTGGCCTGAATGCCGAGCTATGGCGATCGATTCGACTGGTTGTCGATACGGGTATCCACTCAAAAGGCTGGACCCGGCAACAGGTGCTCGATTACATGTACGCGAATTCAGCCGTAGTTGAGGCACGCGCTGTCGCGGAAGCTGAGCGATTCATGGCGATTCCCGGGCAGGCGCTGGCTTACAAGGTTGGTCAACTCAAGATTCGTGCGATACGCGACGATGCAGAGGCACGGCTCGGTGACAAATTTGACGTCAAGGATTTCCACACGCAGGTGCTGAAGGACGGCGCCATGCCGCTGTCGACACTGGAAGCCAAGATCGATCGTTGGATCGAAGCACAGCTGTAGGAGCGCGCCTCCCCAAAAAGGGGACAATGCCGGCGCGCAAAGCTACGCTAATTCGGTCTCCGCAGTAAAAGATCGTGTAACCTGACGCCAATGAAACTTGATCGCTTCATTCGTATTGCAATAGCCATTGCCATTGCGCTGGTTTTTGTCATCGCGATTGGCGCATTGCTGTTTATTTCTGAATCAGCGCTAAACGTTTGGGATCGCCTGAAGGCCGGACCACCGGCGCTCCTTTACGCTTACATGGCCGTGATGCTGTTGCTCGCCGTCGCCGCGCTGTGGTTGATCTGGCGCCTTGTCGTCCGGCGCAAGATCACGCCGGCGAGAGCCGTCGTATCCCGGCCGCTGACCAAACAGGAGATCGAAGAACGAATCCGCGAAGCCGAAGCCGCCGGGGTCGATGTTGCGAGCGCGCAGGCCGAGCTGAAGGAGTTGGCGACGCGCCAGCAACATGGCGCGATCAACCTGTGTTTCTTCGGTGAAATCAGTACCGGCAAGAGTTCGCTGATCAAAGCCCTTGTACCCGATGCCGACGTTCTGATCGATGTGGTCGGTGGATCTACCGACGATGTGCGCCATTATCGCTGGCGCAACGATGCCGGGAACGAGATATTGCTGACGGATGTGCCGGGCATCGGTGGCATTGACGGTCAGCTTTCGGCAATTGCCGCTGATGAGGCCAAGCGTGCACACGTCGTACTATTTGTGTGTGATAGCGACCTGACCCGAGCGGAGATTCGTTCCATCGAAGCGCTCCTGGCTTTTGACAAACCGCTGGTACTCGTTCTCAACAAAGCAGACCGCTTTACCAGCGAGGAACAGGCGACGCTCATGCAGAAATTGCTTGAACGGGTCGACGAGGTTGGTGGCCAACTGCAGCGCGACCATGTGGTTGCCGTGACGGCCGGCGGCGAGTCCGATGTCATCGAGCGGCACGAGGACGGCCGCGAGCAAACCGTGCGCCGCAGCCGGCCAGCCGACATCGGTGTGCTCGTTGTCGCGATCAATCGACTGCTCGAGACTGACGATGTACCGCTGGACCTGCGGCGCGAACGTGCCGTATTCCAAATGGCTGCAACCCGACTTGCAGCAGCCGAAGCGCAGTATCGACTGCAGCGCTCCGAGCAGATTATTCGCAGCGCGACTCGCAAAGCCGTCGTTGGCGCGCTGGCCGCGATCAGCCCCGGAACTGATATCCTGATCCAGGGCTATGTCGGCACGACAATGACGCAGCAGCTCTGCAAGCTATACGGTGCGACGCCGCGCGATCTCGATATTGAAGAATTCCTGTCCATGAGCCAAAGTGTGTTGTCTCTGTCCCGTCACGGTGAGCTCGTACCTGAAACGGCCAGCAAAGAATTCGAGGATGGCATCAGTGAGCATTTGGAAGCGGGCGTTCGCCGCATTGCCAGAATGGCCCTGGAAGAAAAAGTCGACTGAGCCACCGTCTGACGGCGGCGCAGATCACCTGAGTCTGGCACGCGAAAGCTTACGCGAGCTCATTCAGGACTCGCGCCTGCCCGACGGTGTGCGCGAATCGCTGGCGCATGACTACGAAGCCGTGCAGGCGATGCTCGACAAACTGGAACACGGTCACCTGCACCTTTCGGCATTCGGCCGGGTCAGCACCGGCAAGTCCTCGCTGCTGAACGCCCTGATCGGCGAAGACGTGTTTTCCGTCAGTCCGCTGCACGGCGAGACCCGGCATTCTTCGATGCAAGCCTGGAATCAGGTCGAGGCCGGCGGCGTTTTCCTGATAGACACGCCCGGCCTGGACGAAGCCGGTGGTGAAGATCGAGAAGCGCTCGCGAGGGAAGTCGCCGGTCGCTCGGATCTCGTCATGTTTGTCCTCGATAGTGATATCACGGACACCGAGCTGGACGCGCTCAAAGCGGTACTGGCGCAGGGTCGGCCGGTGCTCGTTGTGCTGAACAAGTCCGACCTGTACACAAGCCAGGAGCGTGATGCCCTGTTGCGTTCGATACGCGCGAAAACAAAGCAAATTATCGATCCCGCCAACGTCATAGCGACGGCGGCGCATCCGCGGCCGCAGACCGTGGTTGCCGTTGATGCGGGCGGTAACGAAACGACATCGGCGCGAGACCAGGATTCGGATGTAGCGGAACTGCGCCTCAGACTGTGGGAAATCCTCGAGGCCGAAGGCAAGACGCTGGCAGCGCTCAATGCCAGCCTGTTCGCAGCCGACCTTTCCGACCAGGTTGGCCGTCGAATTCTTGCCGCGCGGCGCGAACTCGGGGAAAAACTCGTGCGCACTTACTGCGTCGGAAAAGGCATTGCGGTGGCATTCAATCCTGTCCCGGTTGCGGATCTGTTTGCAGCTGCTTTTATTGACGTGGGCATGGTTGTGCACTTGTCGCGAGTCTACGACCTGCCGCTAAGCAACCAGGAAGCCGGCTCCATCGTGAAAGTCATCGTCGCAGAATCCGCCGCATTGATGGGCACGGTGTGGGCCCTGCACTTCGTGTCCAGCGCACTCAAAGTCGGTACGCTCGGCCTTTCGACAATTCTCACGGCGGGCGCGCAGGGCGCCATTGCGTATTACAGTACCTACCTGGTCGGCCGTGCGGCGGCGGAATACCTGGCCAAGGGAAAATCGTGGGGCGATGGCGGACCCAAGACGGTCGTCAAGCAGATTCTCGAGTCCCTGGACCGGGACACCGTGCTGCGCGACGCCAAACGCGAAATTCAGGCCCGGCTCGGGCTCAGCTGAGCGCTTTGCAATGGATCGCGAAACGCGCATGCGCCGTATCTGGGAGACGATTCAGGAAATCCCCATGGGCTGTGTTGCGAACTATGGCCAGGTTGCCGAGATTGCGGGTATTCCCCGCGGTGCGCGACAGGTCGCCTATGCGCTGCGGCACGCATGCAGTGCAACAGGCTCATTGAAGAAGGTGTGCCGGTCATTAATGGCAAAGTCGACATGAAGAAGTATCGCTGGGCCCCCGGGCTCGATGAGTTATTGTGGAAGCCGTCGTCTACCTGGGATGAATCTTGAGCGTCAAACGAAAAATGCGATTGTTTTTTGTGCGCCTGTTGCTCAGCAAGAAGACTCGCATCATGTCTCGTCGGCTCAGGGAAACACGTCGACGCTTGCTCAGGCGGCCACACGTGGTTTCGGTATTCCTGCAACTCGATGATCCATACTCTTACTTGTTGGCTCACTACTTGCCCGGCTTTGCAGAGCACTATGACATCGAGCTTCGCCTGCATCTGTCGGAAGCACTCGGTAATGAGTATCAGCCGGCGCCGGAAATGCTCGCCGAATATGCGGCCAATGACTGTGAACGCCTCGCGCGCGAGCTGGGCATTCCATTTCTCGACAAAGGATCAAGCCCGCCCGTCGAGCATCGGCTTGCCATGCTGGATGCAGTCGCTGCCTGTTATGGAGAAGAGAATTTCGATGCAGAATTACTACAGGCACTGACGGTATTTTGGAGGGGTGACGCAGAGGCGGCGTCTCGCAGAAGAGGCGGCGCCGAAACGAAAGGTGCGGCGGACACAGTAATTCGTGATTCGCAGCAGTTGCAGAAACGCCTCCGACACTACAACAGCGCTATGCTGCATTATGAAGGCGAGTGGTATTGGGGTGTCGATCGATTGTCCTACCTGCTGGATCGTTTGAGTCAACTGGGCGCGGTCATGCAGGCTTCTCCGGATCGCTTGCTCGCGTCCATCCGTCAGGCCATGCAGGTCACGCTGCCAGTGACACCGCCGGCGGCCGCGAAGAAACTGCCACCGCTGGAGTTCTTCCATTCTATTCGCAGTCCATATTCCTATCTTGCGCTGCGGCGCGCCTTTGACATTGCCGACGCCTATGGACTGGAGCTGCGACTGCGGCCAGTGTTACCCATGGTCATGCGAGGCATGCAGGTGCCGACGCAAAAGTTGCTTTATATCCTCAAGGACGCGGCACGCGAGGCCGAACGACTCGGCATAGCATTCGGTAGGTTCGCCGACCCGGTGGGCACCGCCACCGAGCGAAGCCTTGCCGTTTTTCGATACGCGGAGTCGGAAAAGCGCGGCAGGGAATTCCTGCAGAACGCCGGCGAAGCGATCTGGAGCCAGGCTGTCGATGTTGCAAGCGACTCCGGCATGCGTACAGTG
>CAMYIS010000104.1 GCA_947258485.1 uncultured Woeseiaceae bacterium | reverse complement strand
CCTTTCGTGGCCTCCTGTTGCAAAGCACGCAGTGCCTGGACGTTTTCTGCGAGCTGCGGCGACAAAACCTTGATTGCAACGCACGGCTGAGGAGACTCGGCTTCGGCCAGTCGGCGATCGAGCGCCTTGTACACCACGCCCATGCTGCCACCCGAGACTTTCTCCTGCAGCAGGAAACGATCCCGCAACAGGGAGCCGACCTGGACGCGGGAATCGGCCGATTCCACGGAAACGACATCGTTCGGAATAACTGTTGTGGTCCCGAATTCGTCGTCGCTTTCCTCTGTTTCGATTTCATCGAGGATAGACGGGCTCGTGCGCGTGGGTTGTGGAGCTGGTTCGTCAAGCGTCCCGCCGGTCGCGTCATTCTCGGTGACGAAGTGATCCAGCATCGACTTGACCAGCTGGAAGGTCTCTTTGCGCAGGGAGCCGCCCTCGTAGTGCTCCTGTAATACACGCCGAATCTCCGCTTCGTCGCCCGGGTTGGACGCCAACAGGCTGCCGATGCCCTCCTGGATACTTGCCAGCATCTCGACATCATCGACCGACGCCTGCAGCTGATCATCGAAGCTGGCAAGCTGGTCGCCGAACGTGTCTCGGATCTTGTCGGATTCTGCGCTCATAATTAGCTAGCCAGTCTACCGGGACCGCAAGCCCGGATCCCGGAACTGGTCGTCATATTACCTTCCCTGGATTGAGTATATTCTGCGGGTCGAGCGCCTTTTTCAGGCGCCTCATCAGGTCGATTTCAGCGCCGCCCCGATACTTCTCGAGGTAGGACCGTTTCGAGAGACCCACGCCGTGTTCCGCGCTGAAGCTGCCGCCCATTTCCGCCACGAGGTCGTAAATTGCCCCCGTTATCAGCGCGCCGGCGGCCCGCTCCGCGTCAGGTGTCATTTCCCGGGGTAAAGTGACGTTGTAATGCAGATTGCCGTCGCCGATGTGCCCGAATACCAGGAGGTTTGCTTCCGGCATCAATCGAGCCAGCAGCGCCTCGCCGCGAGCCAGGAAATCCTGCATGTTGCCGATCGGGATCGAAATATCGTGCTTCAGGCCCGTTCCGTCGTGACGCTCTGCCTCGGCAATGGAATGACGAAGCCGCCACAATTTGTCGGCCTCCGCCGTGTTTTTCGCGATCACGGCGTCGAGAATCAGTTCTTCGTCAGCCGCGATCGTCAGAGCGTTTTCAAGTAACTCGGGATCGCCGCCAGTCGCGGTCTCAATCAGGACATACCAGGGGTAGGTTTCGTCAAAAGGCAGTTTTGCGCCGGGTATATACGTCTCGACCAAATCGAAAATGCGCGCGGAAACGAGCTCGAATGCCTCTATTCGATCGGCCAGCGAGGCGCGAAGATTCGCCAGCAATCGAACCGCATCACCGCTTTCGCTCAGCGCAAGCAGTGCGGTGGCGGTTTCTCCCGGACCCGGAAAAAGCCGCAGCGTTGCGGCCGTAATAATACCCAGTGTCCCTTCGCTGCCGACAAACAGCTGCTTCAGGTCGTACCCCGCAGTGTCCTTGCGAAGCGATCGCATGCCATTCAACACCGTGCCGTCGGCGAGGACCACCTCGAGGCCGAGAACGAGGGCGCGAGCCGTGCCGTAACGGATGACGTTGACGCCACCCGCATTGGTCGCGAGGTTGCCGCCGATCTGACAGCTGCCTTCCGCCCCAAGGCTGAGCGGAAAGTAACGGTCAACAGCTCTTGCGGCCGCCTGGAGATCCGCAAGCACGCAGCCCGCCTCGACGGCCATGGAGAAATTGAATGGATCAACGTTCCGAATCCGGTTCAATCTCGTCATCGACATCAGGACCTGCTCGCCAGAGTCGTCAGGGACCGCACCGGCACACAGCCCGGTGTTGCCGCCTTGCGGTACGATCGCGACACCCGCCGCGGCGCACGCACGCACCACGTCGGAAACTTCGCCCGTGCTTTTCGGTGCCACCAGGATCGGCGTCTTGCCGAAAACGAGGCCGCGCCATTCCGTCAGGTGTGGTTGCAGCTCGGTCGGATCTGTTGTCCAGGCCCCGGGGCCGACGATGCCTTTCAGCTGGTCAATCAGGGCTGTCATTGAAAATCGCCTGTTCCTCAAACGTGGTCCAGTCAATGTTGCTGCCGCACATGACGAGCATGACGCGCTTTCCTGTTAGTTCGTTTCGCAATGGCCCCAGAAGCGCCGCGGTACTCGCAGCACACGCGGGCTCAACAGCGATCTTCATGGCTCGAAAGAGGTATCCCATGGCCCTGCGAAGCTGCATGTCAGTGACCATTGCGAGCCGATCCACGTGCAACTGGCAAAGCCCGAACGAGTACGGCAACGCAAACGGTGCTCCCAGGCTGTCGGCAATTGTTCGCACCTTGTCGATTCTCATGGGTTCACCGCTGGCCAGGCTTCGATGCATGGTATCCGCGCCCTCTGGCTCAACCCCGATTACCTCGCACGCGGGCCGCAGTCGCTTCACTACATTTGCGATGCCGCCAATCAGTCCGCCACCCCCGACCGGCACGATCACGGTGTCGAATTCGTCGCACTGCTCGCAGATCTCGAGACCGACGATGCCTGTGCCTGTCGCAACTGCGGGTCCCTCGAACGGGTGCACGAAATACCGCCCTTCGTCATCCTGGATTCGCTCGGCGATGTCGAAAGCCTGGTGGACATCATCCGCAAGAACGACCTCCGCGCCGAACGATTGACACGCTTCAATTCGTGCGGGATTCGCCGACCGTATCATGACCACTTTCGCGCTCGTACCGACCGCCTGTGCCGCGTAAGCAGTCGCAATGGCATGGTTCCCGGCGCTGACCGCCGTTACACCGATCGCGAGCTGCTCGGCCGATAGCGAATACAAGGTCGCAAGTGCCGCACGCGCTTTGAATGTACCGGTGCGCTGCAGGAACTCGAGTTTCGCAAAAACCCGGGTACCGCCGCCGATAGCCTGTTCAATGGCCGCGCAGCGGATGACCGGCGTCAACGTCGTTTGTTCGGCGAGACGTGCGGCGACTTCCTGATAATGCTTGCGCTGTTCACCAGAGTTGATTAGCGTGGGCTCAGCGAACTGTGGCAGAGAATCCGCGTTCGCGAAAGTCGCTGGGGTAAAGCATGGATCTAGAGAGTCTGTCGCAATCCGGGATTCGACGAATAGCCGACTATTCGCCGTACCTTGACCAGTTGGCCGGACTCGCCCAACAAATGGGGCTTCGGCAACGCAGCAACCTTGTGCATCTCGAGAAGTGCCTGCACAGCCATTGGTCGCTCGGACAGAACAACATCCTCAGCTGGTCACCGCTGGAAGACGGTGTATCGATACTTGTCGTTCCACACTACGCGATCGCTGAGTACACATCGCCGCGAGCCAACGGCCTCCCCCCGCGCTTGTCGCCTCGATTCATCACCGAATTGATCTCGGGCGAGCGCCGACTCTCCATACCGCAAATGCAGAAAGTGGCCCGTCTGCTGCAAGTGGAGCCCATTCATGTGCCGCTTCGTCAACCGCTGACTGGCAACAGGGTCGAAACGCAGATCATCGAGAAGATGATCCAGCGCTATGGCATCAACTATGTCGCGAGCCGGGCTGTAACCCTGTTCGATATCGTCGGGTTTGGCCTGTTGACGCCGTTTGAGCAAATGACGCAGCTCAACAGCTTGTCCTATTCGCTGAATTCCGCGCATGCCAAGATGCTCGAACAGGACGTGAACCTGAATTTTGCGCGCTCATCGAGTGGCGACGGCTTTTACATCTGGAATCGCGACGACGGGCTCGAAGCCAGCGTCAACCTGTACCACCTGATGCACATTGTGCTGGCTGACAACGCCATCGCGCGTAGCAAATCCCATTCGAAAGCCGTTCCGCGCCTGCGCGCCTGCTTTCACGTCGGCAGCTGTTACGAATTTCACCAGGCGGAAGGCCTCAACCCGACTATGCATGACTTCATCGTGGGCGATGTGACCATAGAACTGGCGCGAATGATCGATGCTGCGCTGCCAGGTCAAATCCTCGTCGGCGACTTCATGGCGGATATCGAAGAACACGATGAACAAGACGCAAATTACGTCGACCCCAACATCGATGCCGTCACGTTCCTGGAAAGAGCCCAGGGAAACCTCTCGCTTCTAAGTGGCATGGAGCTGTCGGGCGAGCGCGTAACCGCCATCAAATGCTATCTGACCGGCGAGAACATGGGTGGCGGTCAGTTCAATATTCGTCGGCTGACAATCAAGGACAAGCATGGACTCTCGCGTGTCGCATTCAACGCTAAAGTGAACATCTACCGCGAAACCGCGCAGCCGATACTGCTTGGCATCCAGGACAGGAAGCTCCCGACGATCGGTACTGTCTAGGGAAACACCCGGGAGCGGCTATACATGCAAAGACCATTGTCGGACTGGGGCGGTAACATTGCCGCGTTCACGCTCGTCCTCGTGCTCAACGTGCTGTCCAACGCGCTGCCCATCAACGGCCAGACAATGCCCGAGATCTCAGCTAAATACCCGTCACTGTTCACACCGGCCGGGTTTACGTTCTCGATCTGGGGTGTGATTTACCTGGCCCTGCTGCTGTTCGTTATATACCAGGCGCTCCCGTCGCAGCGAGGCAATGAGACGATTGCCCGCATCAGCCGGTTGTTCCAGGTCAACTGCGTGGCTAATGCCAGCTGGATCGTCGCCTGGCATTACGACCTGCTGAATATTTCATTGCTCATCATGCTGGTCCTGCTCGTCACTTTAATACTGATCTATCGCACGCTGCTGGGCGCAATCGAGTACGCCTCAGTAAAACAGCGTCTGTTTCTGCGCCTCCCCTTCAGTCTTTATATGGGCTGGATAACGCTCGCGACGATTGCAAACATCAGCATCGTGCAAACAGGGAACGGCTGGGACAATATCGGCCTCACTGCGGTTAGCTGGACGTTGTTGAAACTGGCTCTCGTGGGGACGATCGGCGCAACGATGCTGTTGCGTTTTGGCGATGCCGTTTTCGTACTCGTCGTCGCGTGGGCCGCGTATGGAATTTCCGTCATGCAGTCGGCAACGCCCGCTGTATCCGGAGCGGCGACAACCCTGTCACTACTGGCGCTGATGCTTGCGGCGGTAGAAGGCGTATCGCGGCTTCGACAGGATGGCTATTAAAAGACCACTCACCAAAAGTGAGCGTGGCCGATTTTTCTAAATTGGTCGGGGCGAGAAGATGAACGTCGCTTCGCGACGTTTGTCGGCCGGCGTTGCCGGCCTCGGTGCGAAACCTTTTTTCGTTCGGTCTCCCTCCCAATACGAAAAACGGCCACTCACTAAGAGTGAGAGTGGCCGATTTTTCTAAATTGGTCGGGGCGAGAAGATTCGAACTTCCGACCCCCACAACCCCATTGTGGTGCGCTACCAGGCTGCGCTACGC
>CAMYIS010000103.1 GCA_947258485.1 uncultured Woeseiaceae bacterium | reverse complement strand
GCGCCGGAAAGCGGGTCGCCTTTGTGTTAGCCATTTCTTGAGCCTTGAGAGGCCGCCGACGTCGCTGAAATGCGCGGTATCGTACTCGAACTGCAGTGCACCACCCTGGTTGAGCAACTCATACTTCGCCTGCATCACGCCTGGCAGATCGTTTCTTGTGATGGCGCCATCGAAAAAGACTGCGTTTCTGGCCAGGCGCTCCGTGTCGCTGTACGTGAGCCCTGATAGGTTTTGTACGAGCAGCTGGTGTGCTTTTGGATCGATCTCGACACGACGGCCCGGATGCTCTTTGCCGTATTCGCTGACAGTGCGTTTCAGTATGCGCGCTCGTTCCTGCTCGGAGGGCAAATCCATGTCAAAGCGTGCACAGTAGATCTCGAGTTCCCTGGGTATCTTGATATTGTGGCTGATCAGGATCAGCTGCCGTTGCACGGCTTTATAGTGAATGCAGATGTCCTTGATCAGTCGCACGTGCACGGGGTCGTCAATGAACGGATGAAAGTCGAGCAATACATAAATGCCCGGCTTGGAAACCGCTCGTATGTGCTTTAGCGCATCAGTAGGTGCCGAATTCAGTGATTGAGGTTCCAGCGAGATGTCGAGCCGCTGCAGTCCATCGGTGAGAGTCCAGCGGAACAGGGGCACGTAGGTATCGGCGGTACTGCGGATCGCTATTGCCTGCAGCAATTGGAGCACGCGAGCTTCGTCCTGCGACTCAATCACGATGATGGGCGTGCGTGATCGCATGATCAGTTCGAGGTCGTGACTTGTGTCCATGTTCCGTATCAGCTGCTGTGATTGCCTGGCGTTATTTTAGGGCAGCCCGGGAGCTTATCGATGTGAAGTACGTCGGAGGGCGAACCAATAATATCCGCGGCAACAGCCTTTAGTTTTGCCAAGTCGGTCGGGTCCGTGCCGACCAGCACCTGCCGCAACAGTTCATCCAGGTCGCTTGCGCCGCCGGTCCTGTCCTCAATCTCCTTGTTTAATGCGTGAAATACCGTAACGGCGAGGGCCGTTGTCGCACCCGTCGAAGTTGCGCCGCACAGCGTGTCTGCCTGCTTTGCCCAGTCAGCCTGATCGGCGATCGCAATTCCGTATCGCCTGGTCGAAATGGCGCCGCCACGCTTGAGCAGTTCAAGGCTGTAATATTCGGCAAGCCCTTCAGCAATCCAGTCAGCGCCCTCAATAGTGCGTATCGATAGCGCCGTATGAACGACCTCGTGCATTAGTGGGCTCGTAGCGTTTTCGCTGATTAACGGCCGGTCTGCATGCAGGTAGAGAGACGCCGGCGCAGAAAGACCGCCTCGCCACATTGGCTTACCGGCACTGACGATTGTCAGCCGCGGAACAGGCTGAGGCAGCAGGGTGACCAGTTCCGGCAATGTCCAGTTAAGTAATGCCAACATGTCCATGCGCCGCACGGCATGACCCTGTGGCCCGGCTACCGCTACTCTTATGCCCGCGATTTTTTCGCGTCGGACACCGATGTCGCCCACAGCGATCCAGCCGGTCGGTTGATCAAAGCGCCGGCCTGGTCGTTTGACGCGGATCGGGTCGCTGATACCTGAATACTCTGTCACAGTCGACCAGCCACGCGGAAGATCAAAAGACAGCGTAGTATTCGATGTCGAACCCTTCAGGGCTCGGGTTCTTGCGCGCGGGATGATGTCCTCGGCACGGAAGATGCCCCAGGCGGGCCCAAGCCACGCATCATAAGTATCCTTTCCTCGTCGGTGTGCGACGTGCACACGCCAGCGCAACGTTCCGCCTTTGGCCGGCGGCAACCAACGCAAGGTTCCGTTGCTGACCTGCAGTTCACCATTGCCGCTGTAGTCGCTCAGTGCGTCGGGCAGAGATGTGAAAGTCAGTTCCCGCAACAAGTGTCGCGATTGCCGAATTTCCAGCAGCACCTCGACGCTGGATTCCTCGGGAATGACCTTGACCGAATAGTGGGCATCGTAGTCGCGGGCCGCCCGCGTATCGGCTGACTCGGACGATTCCACGTCGCATGCGGCAACGGCAATGAGGGCGAGGAAAAGTGCCCATCGGCGCTTGCCGGCCAGCGCCGATGACAGGGAGCGGGCTCCCAATCCTGAGATGCAGTTCATATTGAATTCAGGCCCCATGCCGTATGGTAGAAGGGTTCCGCGAGTCAGAGTGATTCAGATGATAGCGCAGCCAGCTCGCATTATTCGGAGTTTTGCCTTAGCAATCACCATGTTGGGGCTGGCATCGGCGTGTTCCTCGACCCCGGCGTCAACATGGTATCCGGCACCAGCGGGGACCTCGGTGGCAGTTCACGGTGGTATCGGCGAGAAAGCAGCAGCCATTGCTGCGAATCAGGTCGGCGTACCGTACCGTTACGGCGGAAGTAGCCCTCGTGGATTCGATTGCAGTGGGCTGGTTCAGTATTCCTATTCCCGGGCCGGCAAACGAGTGCCGAGAACAACCGGGCAACTCTGGTCTTCGACAGCGGCTGTAGGACAACACGAGCTGCGCATCGGCGACGTGCTGTTCTTCAAGATCGCGGGCAAGATGTCGCACGTCGGTTTGTACCTGGGTGGACGGCGCTTCGTCCATGCGCCATCTTCTGGCCGCACGGTCACCGTGGCGTCACTGGATTCGCCGTTTTACAAAGATGCTTTCTTGAGAGCCGGGCGCCCGCGATAGTCGAACCGCAGGATCGGCACTTTGCTTACTGGATGATGAAGGCTCTCAACTGTTGAGCAAGGCCTTTGCATGCGGCGGCCTGCGTCCGGGCGATGAGCGGAATAGGAACAACCAGTGCCGGCAGGAAAGATGTGCCGCTGATGTCGGCCGTTACGGTGCCGGCAGATTCGTAGCCGTCCAGATCCCAAACGGATGCCTCGTAGTCCGCATCCTTCTGCCACCAGGCAAAACCAAAACAACCGCCGCCACCGGGGCCGGCAGCGCAGGACAGGCTGCCGCCCTGAGCGACAGTCTCGGTATCACCATCCAGCCAAACGATGTAACGGATACCGAGATCCTCCACTATCTGAGCAACGCCGGGCCGCGCCATCAACTTGCTTAGCCCTTTCGTTTCGGCGGGCGCTGTGCGTGGTTCGAACCATGGAAACAGCGAGTCGACAAATTGCTGCCTGGGCACAACCCGCAGGCCCTTGGAGCCACGTCCCAACGCGTCTTCAATGCAAGTGACGTAGTCGGATTCCGTTTCATTCCCCTGGTGATAGCTTTTTGCCATGATGACAACGGCTTCGCCTTCGTTGAGCCCGGTCAGGTTTTCCCGGGCGTCTTCGACACGCGAGGTAACGCAGCCGCCCAGGCAGATAAGGAGTAGCCCGGAAATGGCAACCGCCCGGGTGGGCAGTAGAGGAGTAAATCTATTCATCTTCAATTCCTCCAATTGCGAAGACGCCAAAGTCGAGTTCGCCTTCGTCTTGTGCCGGATTCATGTCGGTATCGGCAGCCATCCTGGCCGGCTCGATTGACGGTTCGGCGAGCGCCCCACCTGCCAACCTGCTTACACCGGTTGCTTTGTCCATTTGCAGAATGATCAACGCAGCGGCATCACGCATCGCCAGGACGGCCGCTCGTCGCAACGAGTCGGAGCCGCGGAGACCCTGTTTCTGGCTCTTGCCGTATGCGCTGACTGTCCAGTTAGACGCGTTGTTGCCCTGCTGATCGAATATCCTGAGCCGATAACGAATCCATACCGCGAACGCCTCGGTTTTGCTCTGGTTCGGAACCGAGAATTCGAAGCCATCGATACTGGGCTCGATCAATGCATCAAATGCGAAATCACGTGCGTCATCATTGGGTCCGATCACGGTCAAACCGTCGAACATGTGGCCGAACAGTTGAGTGAAGAACGTCGCATTCGCCCGACCGAGATTTATGGTCCAGGACTCTTTGCCAAGGATGCTCTCCTCATGGACGAAATCTTCAAACTCCTCGGGAATGCGGAGTGCCACCTGCACGGGAATTTTCGCGACGCGCGGTGCCGGAATGGTCGGCTCGTCCATCGTTACGTTCGCGCTGCAGCCTGCAAGCGCCAGGACGAGCAGACAGGCAGGGAGTGTGGCACGTATCTTGGCGATCAAATGAATGAAATCCGCACGTCTATTTTGGGGTGAACTGTATATCAGAGCCTCTGGGCGTCGCAGAGTTCCAACGAATTGCCCGGATTCTAATCCTGATTTACTTTAGATGCAGTGCATCCGCAGTGCAAATCAACATCGGGTTCACTTGGCCGTCCGTTACCGGTATAAAGTCGTCGACTCGTTATGCCCGCACGCCCAGCGCCGAATACCGATGCCAAGACCAAAAATTCTTGTATTTCAACACGTTCCTTTTGAACCCCTGGGAACGCTTGATCCGTTGCTCAAGGAATCCGGTTTCCGCATACGCTATGTCAATTTCGGGCGCGAGCCAGACGCCAGGCCAAACCTCGAGAAATACGAGGCATTGATCGTCCTTGGCGGGCCGATGAGCTCCTCCCAGATCGATACCTACCCGAACCTCATTACTGAAGTAGAGATCATTCGCGAAGCTGTGGAGAGTGAAATGTCAGTCCTGGGAATCTGTCTGGGTGCGCAATTGCTCGCAAAGTCGCTCGGTGGATCTGTGTCGCGCAATGCAATGCGGGAAATTGGCTGGCATGACGTTGATTTGACGGAGGCTGGTGCTGACGATCCCGTGCTGGCTTCGTTTGCGCCGCGTCAACAGGTGTTTCAATGGCACGAGGACGGAATCTCACTACCGCCGGGCGCCGTGAACCTGGCCGGCTCTGACGCCAGTCCTGTGCAGGCATTCCGCTACGGCAAACACGCATACGGCTTTCAGTTTCACCTGGAGGCCAGTCGCCGGTTGATCGAACGATGGCTCACAGTTCCGGACCATCAGTTGACTCTCGAGGCAGAACGGGGAAGAACCGACGCCAACACGATACGCCGGCAAACCGCAGATTCGATCGGTCCGCTGAACGAACTCAGTCGGCGGACGTTCTCACGCTGGATAGATCAATTCGAGATTCGGCCGCGCCAGCAGCGCTTGCCGTCGAAGTAGTCAGAAATCGCGCCATTCCAGCGGCGGCTCCTGCATCAATGCAACTTGCTCGCGCAGCGCGAGTACATGGTCATCCCAGTACCGGCGGCTGTCGAACCACGGAAACGCGAGCTTGAACGCCGGGTCCTCCCAGCGACGTGCCAGCCAGGCTGCGTAATGCATGATGCGCAGGCTGCGAAGGGCCTCGACGAGGTGCAGCTCCCGCGCATCGAACGACCGGAATGACTGGTATCCATCGAGCAACGCCGTGAGTTGCGGCGTTTGCTCGTCCCGGTCACCCGACAGGAACATCCACAGGTCCTGAACCGCCGGTCCGTGGCGTGCGTCGTCGAGGTCAACGATATGTAGTTGATCACGGGTGACGAGGACGTTGCCTGGATGAAAGTCGCCGTGCAGCCGGATTTCCTGAACGTGACCGGAACGCTCGAAGCATGCCTCGACGCCATCAAGTACCAGTTCCGCGACGCTTTCATAAGCGTCGCGGTTGTCGTCGGGGATGAAGTCGTGGTCGAGAAGGTACTCGAGTGAGGAGACGCCGTACGAGTAGATATCAATGGTAGGGCGGTGCAGGAAGCGAGAGGTCTGTCCCTCAAGGTGTATGCGTGCAACCAGCCGGCCCAGCTGAGTCAGAAGATCGTAGTTATCCAGGTCCGGTGCGCGTCCGCCGCGGCAAGCATAGACGGCGAGGCGATAGTGCCCGGAGTGGTGCAGAGTTTTTCCGGCAAGTACCAGCGGCGGGATTACAGGAATCTCCTGGCCCGCAAGGTCGAGTGCGAATTCATGTTCTTCGAGAATCGCGTCGTCACTCCACCGCTGCGGCCGGTAGAATTTGGCCACTATGGGTTTGTCGTCCTCGATGCCCACCTGGTAGACGCGGTTTTCGTAGCTGTTCAGCGCGAGGAATCGACCGTCGCACGCGAATCCCATTTCGCTCAATGTGGCCAGAATGTCATCGGGGTGCAGGTCCGCAAACGCGAGGGCGGCTGCATCGCCACTCACGAGACCTTCCTGCGCGAGTCCCTTTTGCGGTCAGTTTCTTTGAGCAGCTTTTTTCTGAGGCGCAAACTTTTTGGCGTAACCTCGAGCAACTCATCGTCATCGAGGAATTCAAGTGATTGCTCGAGGGAGTAACGTGTCGGCGGCGTCAGGACAAGGTTTTCATCGGTACCGGCGGCACGCACATTGGTCAGCTGCTTGGCTTTTGTCGGGTTAACGACGAGATCATTTTGACGTTGATGAATGCCGATAATCATGCCTTCATAAACGGGCGCGCCGTGGCCAATAAACAAGCGGCCACGTTCCTGCAGATTAAACAATGCGTAAGCAAGAGCCTTTCCCTGGACCATCGAAACGAGCACACCATTATTGCGTTGTGCGATAGTGCCGGGAATTCTCGGCGCGTACTTGTCGAGCACGTGATAGATGAGACCAGTACCGGACGTTGCTGTCAGGTACTCGGTACGAAATCCGATCAGTCCGCGAGTCGGAATCCTGTAGTCCAAGCGGATGCGTCCCTTGCCGTCCGGCAACATATCCACGAGCTCGCCTTTGCGTTCTGCGAGACGCGTCATCACGGTTCCCTGGTACGCCTCATCGAAGTCGACGGTCAACTGCTCCCATGGTTCGTGCTCGTCGCCATCGACGTCGTGCATGATGACTTCCGGTCGTGAGACGGCGAGTTCGTAGCCTTCCCGACGCATCGTTTCTACCAAAACAGAGAGGTGCAATTCGCCGCGGCCAGAGACGCGAAACTTGTCCGGATCGTCCGTTTCGTCCACGCGCAGCGCCACGTTGTGCTTGAGTTCCTGGTCAAGACGTTCCCGAATCTGGCGACTGGTCAGGAACTTGCCGTCCTGGCCGGCAAACGGCGATTTATTGACCGAAAATGTCATGTTGACCGTCGGTTCGTCGACCGACAGGGCGGGCAGCGCTTCTTCGTGAGTCGGCGTGCACAAGGTGTCCGATATGCCGAGTTTGTCGATGCCACTGAACACGACAATGTCGCCGGCGGCGGCGGACTCCACGCGTTGCCGCTTGAGGCCATCAAAACCAAACAGTTCAAGAACCCTGGCACGCCGTGCGGAACCGTCCGGCGCAACGACGCTGACCGATTCATTCGCTCGCAAAGTGCCGCGGTTGATGCGCCCGATACCCAGCACGCCAACGTAGGTGTCGTAGTCGAGGCTCGAGACCTGCAGTTGCAACGGTCCATCCGGATCAACATCAGGCGGAGAGACATGTTTGATAATCGTCTCGAATAGCGGCGTCATGTCGCCGCTACGCGTTTCCGCATTCTCGCTGGCATATCCATTGAGTGCCGACGTATAAATTATCGGGAAGTCCAGCTGTTCATCCGTCGCGCCAAGACGGTCGAAGAGGTCGAAGGTCTGGTTGAGTACCCAGTCGGGACGCGCGCCATCGCGGTCAATCTTGTTTATGACAACGACGGGAACCAGGCCTTGGGCGAACGCTTTTTGTGTCACGAATCTCGTCTGTGGCATGGGGCCTTCAACGGCATCCACGAGCAAGAGCACGCTGTCGACCATGGAAAGCACTCGCTCGACCTCGCCACCGAAATCGGCGTGGCCGGGCGTATCCACTATGTTTATGCGGTAGTCATTCCATTTAACGGACGTATTCTTGGCAAGAATGGTGATGCCGCGCTCGCGTTCGAGGTCACTCGAATCCATGACACGGTCGGGCACGGCCGCGCGCGGACCGAGTGTGCCGGATTGCTGTAGCATCTGGTCCACAAGCGTTGTCTTGCCGTGATCGACATGGGCAATGATCGCGATATTGCGAAGTTTGGAAATATCAGGCATTAGGGTAAGGCTCTTAAAGCAGGCGGCGGATTATAGAGAGCCGTTCTCCGAATTGATATGGCACGGCTGGCTGGAAATATGAAGAAATCGATTGTTGTAACGGGGCTATTGATGGCCCTGGCTTCGTGCGGTCAGGCGGAGCCCTTGTTTGATGTGGCCGCCCATGAACAAGAGGTGCTGGATTGGCGGGCCGAGCGTCTGCAGCGGCTGAAGGACCCATCGGGCTATCTTAACCAGATTGGCCTTTACTGGCTCGAGCAGGGTTCCTACAGTTTTGGCTCCGATTCCGGCAACGATATCCGCTTTCCCGAAAAAGCGGCGCCGCTAATCGGCGTATTCGAAGTCACCGAAGACGGTGTGCGGATGACCGCAGAAGAAGGTGTCGCGGTTTACAGTGACGAGCAGCCGGTCCGGCGCATCCTGGTCGCTGACGACACGACAGAAGCGCCAGTGCAGATTACCTATCGTAGGTTTGCCTGGACCGTGGTTAAACGCGACGGTCGTTTCGCCGTCAGGGTGCGCGACTTTGAGCATCCGTTCGTCGCTACGTTCGGGCCATTGCCGTATTTCCCCGTGGATGCATCGCTGCGCGTGCCCGCGATATTGCATCGATATGACGAACCCAGGATCGCCAACGTCGAAACCGTTATCGAAGGGCTGGGCTATCACCCGGAATCGCCAGGCATCGTGCGCTTTGCTGTTGACGGCCAGGCTTTCGAGCTCGAGGCCTATACGTCGGGCGACAGGCTATTTTTCGTGTTTGGTGACGCTAGCAACCGTGACGACACTTACGGCGCAGGTCGTTTTCTTTACGCTGAGGCGCCGGGCGACGATGGTCAGACCGTGCTGGATTTTAACCTGTCGTACAGCCCGCCCTGCGCATTCAACGATTTCTCAACCTGTCCCGTGGCGTCACCGCGCAATCGCTTGCCAATCAGGATCGAAGCCGGTGAGAAGTACGATGACTCACTGCACTATTCAGCGGACGTCGGATACTAGTCGCGGATTTCGAAGGTCAGGCCGGCGTTCTTCCTGAGGCGTTCGAGTAGCAGTCCGCCCATGGCCGAGGCGGGGGTCCAGACTCCACCACCGACCGTGATGTCGTCTTTCGCAAGGCAGACCGCACATTCGCTGAGCATCTTACTTGTGGAGCCATAGCCTGGGTCCTGGTCGCCCGTGATTCGAGTCTGGATCAGCGTCCCGTCGGGTAATTCACCAATCTGCATGAGGTTAAAAAAACCGGTCTTTTGCAGTTCCGGACTCGGGCCTTCGCCCGGATCGGGCAGTACGAATGTCTGCAGCAACTTTCTTGTTGGCGCAAAGAAAGCGCCAATCATGAGTGCCTTGATCGCGTTGGCCATTATCATGCCCTTGGTCCAACCCGTAACGCCTTTGCCGGTTAATACGGCCTCGTGGTATCGAAAGACTTTTCCATAGGGATAAGCGGCGAGGGCATGACTGCGCCGGACTACTTTCGTATTGACGCTTGCCATGACGAAGGGTGCCGTCCAGGAGTCCGCGTTTTCGTCATACACCACATTTTGTTGATCTCTACCGTCGGGGCCCTGGCGTTCTCCCTCGGGATTGAGGGAGTAAGGGTGTACAAGTATCCGCGCAACGTCGCGATCCTTACGGCTCTCTTCGATGAGATTGATCATGCTTGCGATGGTGCCGCCGCTGGCAGTACCTTTGGTGGCCTTGACGAACAGCGTGATCGAATTACAGTACGCGCCGAATCGTTTCTTTGCCTCGTCCTGCAAGAACCATACGCCGATATCCATCGGCACCGAGTCGAAGCCGCAGCAGTGCACGATGCGCGCACCAGTTTGTTTCGCACGCGCCTGGTGCAGGTCAATCATCTTTCGGATCCACTGCACTTCGCCCGCAAGATCGCAATAATGCGTACCTTCCTCGACACACGCTTCTACGAGCGACGAACCGTACAGGGCATAGGGCCCCACCGTTGTGAGAACAACACGGGTGCGACGTGCCAGTTTCCGCAGCGAGTCTTGATTGAAACTGTCCGCGACAATGGCCTCGAGGTTTCCCGCTTGAACGCCTAGCGAATTGCGCAGCTTCTCGAGTTTTTTCTTATTGCGGCCCGCAATAGCCCACCGCAGGTCTCCGTCTGTGCCGTACTGCTGCATCAGGTACTGGGTAACCAGAGCGCCCGTAAAGCCGGTTGCTCCCCAGACGATGACATCGAATTCGCGCGCAGGAATTGTTTTGCTCAAAGCTGCTTCTCCATAAGGGCCACCTCTTTCTTGCCGCCTTCCGTTTCCTGCGAGGCAACGCGAACGAAGCCCTGTTGTTCGTGATAGCGCATGGACGATTCGTTCGGTGGCCGAATATTGACTTCACAGGTCATGACATCGACTTCGCCCTGCAGGGACCCGGCGAAGTCCCTATAAAGGCGCGAGCCAATGCCCATGCGCCTGGCCGTTGCCGACACGGCAACCCTGTCAATGTAACCGAAGTCCCTGTAGTTCTCACTGAACCAGCGATAATTCGGGCTGCGATAGGGCAATCCGGGCCTCAAGCCAATCAGAAAACCGGCAAGCTGTCCTTCGTGTCGGACCACGCGAAAATAATGTGCGTTGCTCGCGAACCACTCCATCTGCCCAGAATCGATACGGCTGACATGCGGTACCGAGTCGTCGTTCAGGCGCAAGACCTCGTCGAGGTCATTGGGGGTTACGTCCGTAATCTGCATGCCTGCAGTGTACCTTTACCCGCGCCTTGACGTAGGTGTTACGCTGTTGCCATTCGACATCGAGACGCGCGGCCGGACTGCGTCGGCCAGGCTATTGTGAAGATCGGAGGGGATACATGAGAAAAGTACTACTGCTTCTTGCCTGCGGCTGGGCCTCGCTGTCAGCTTGCGCGCCCAGCATCGACGCTGTCCCGGAATCGCCGCTTAAGGTGGACTTGCAGAGCGTTGTTGAAGTCGGGGCTGTGCAACCGGTTAATGGGATCACGTCCGCGGGACAGCCCGATCAGGCTGCGTTCAAGGTATTTGCGGACAGCGGCTACGCGGCCGTCATCGATCTGCGGACAGACGGTGAAGACCGCGGATTCGACGAACAAGCCGTGGTAAAGGGCTTGGGCATGGACTATTTGTCGATGCCGATCGGCAGTGACGGCATCAGTTTTGAAAACGCCAGGGCACTGGACAAGCTGCTGAGTGGCTATGATCAGCCGGTGCTGATTCATTGCGCCAGTGGCAACCGGGTTGGCGCATTGTTGGCGTTACGCGCGAGTTTGAACGGTGCTGACGACGCAAGCGCGATGGAGCTGGGCAAACAGGGTGGGCTCACCCGACTTGAGCCGAAGGTGCGCGAGGCGCTGGATGAAAATTGAGGGACAAATTTCGGCTGGGGAGTTGTTTTGAAATGGTGGAGCCGAGGAGGATCGAACTCCCGACCTCCGCATTGCGAACGCGGCGCTCTCCCAGCTGAGCTACGGCCCCACACGGAGTAACTAGTCTACACCGGGGCACGAATGTGCAACCACGGTGGCACGAAAAAGGGTCGCCCAAGGGGCGACCCTTTTTCGTTTGTTGGTGGAGGTGGTGGGAATCGAACCCACGTCCGCAAGCCCTACGCTACGAGATCTACATGCTTATTCCGTCTTTAATCTCGCTGCAAGCTACCCGACGGGCAGGGAAAACTCACAGCCAGTTCAGC
>CAMYIS010000102.1 GCA_947258485.1 uncultured Woeseiaceae bacterium | reverse complement strand
CGGGCCGAGCGTCTGCAACGGCTGAAGGACCCATCGGGCTATCTTAACCAGATTGGCCTGTACTGGCTCGAGGAGGGTTCCTACAGCTTTGGCTCCGATTCCGGCAACGATATCCGCTTTCCCGGAGAAGCGGCACCGCTAATCGGCGTATTCGAAGTCACCGAAGACGGTGTGCGGATGTCGGCAGAAGAAGGGGTCGCGGTCTACAGTGACGAGCAGCCGGTCCGGCGCATCCTGATCGCTGACGACACGACCGAAGCGCCTGTGCAGATAACGCATCGCACGTTCGCGTGGACCGTGGTGAAACGCGACGGTCGTTTCGCCGTCAGGGTGCGCGACTTTGAGCACCCGTTTGTCGCTACTTTCGGGCCATTGCCGTATTTCCCCGTGGATGCATCACTGCGCGTGCCCGCGATATTGCATCGATATGACCAACCCAGGATCGCCAATGTCGACACCGTCATCGAAGGGCTCGGGTATCACCCGGAATCGCCAGGCACCGTGCGCTTTGCGGTTGACGGCCAGGCTTTCGAGCTCGAGGCCTATACGTCGGGCGACAGGCTATTTTTCGTGTTTGGAGACGCTACCAACCGTGACGACACTTACGGCGCAGGTCGTTTTCTTTACGCTGAGGCGCCAGGCGACGATGGTCAGACAGTACTGGATTTCAACCTGTCGTACAGTCCGCCCTGCGCATTCAACGATTTCTCAACCTGTCCCGTGGCGTCGCCGCGCAATCGCCTGCCGATCCGGATCGAGGCAGGTGAGAAGTATGATGCGGCACTGCACTATTCGGCCGACGCCAAACACTAATCGCGGATTTCGAAGGTAAGGCCGGCGTTCTCCCTCAGGCGTTCCAGCAGCAGGCCGCCCATGGCCGAGGCCGGAGTCCAGACTCCACCACCAACGGCAATGTCGTCTTTGGCAAGGCAGACGGCGCACTCGCTTAGCATTTTGCTCGTGGATCCATAGCCCGGGTCCTGGTCGCCCGTTATTCGAGTTTCGATAAGCGTCCCGTCGGGCAATTCACCAATCTGCATAAGGTTAAAGAAACCGGATTTTTGCAGTTCCGGACTAGGGCCTTCGCCCGGATCGGGCAGTATGAATGTCTGCAGCAACTTTCGTGTTGGCGCAAAGTAGGCGCCTATCATGAGAGACTTGATTGCGTTGGCCATAATCATGCCCTTGGTCCAACCCGTGATGCCTTTTCCGGTCAACACTGCCTCGTGGTATCGAAAGTCTTTTCCGTAGGGATAAGCGGCGAGGGCATTGCTGCGCCGGACTACTTTCGTATTGACGCCTGCCATGACGAAAGGCGCGGTCCAGGAATCTGCGTTTTCATCAAATACGACATTTTGCTGATCTCTTTGATCAGGGCCCTGGCGCTCTCCCTCCGGGTTGAGGGAGTAAGGGTGCACAAGTACCCGTGCAATGTCGCGATCCTTGCGACTTTCTTCGATGAGGTTGATCATGCTCGCAACGGTGCCGCCGCTGGCAGTGCCCTTGGTGGCCTTGACAAATAGTGTGATTGACTTGCAGTACGCGCCGAATCGTTTCTTCGCCTCGTCCTGCAGGAACCATACGCCGATATCCATTGGCACCGAGTCGAAGCCGCAGCAGTGCACGATGCGCGCGCCGGTTTGCTGCGCACGTGCCTGGTGCTTGTCGATCATTTTTCGAATCCACTGCACTTCGCCCGCGAGATCGCAATACTGTGTGCCTTCCTCGACACAGGCTTCCACGAGCGAGGATCCGTACAGCGCGTAGGGGCCCACCGTAGTGAGAACAACGCGGGTGCGGCCCGCGAGGTTCCTGAGCGAGTCTTGATCGAAACTGTCTGCGACAATGGTCTCGAGTTCTCCCGGCCGGACACCGAGCGATTGCCGCAGCTTCTCGAGTTTTTCCTTACTACGGCCGGCAACTGCCCACTTCAGATCACCGTCGGTGCCGTACTGACGCATCAGGTACTCGGCAACGAGCGTGCCGGTAAAGCCGGTCGCTCCCCAGACGATGACATCGAACTCGCGTTTCGAATTTGATTTGCTCAAAGCTTCTTCTCCAATAGTGCGACCTTTTTCTTGCCGCCTTCCGTTTCCTGAGTCGCAACGCAAACGAAGCCATGTTGTTCGTGATAGCGCATGGACGATTCGTTCGGTGGACGAATATTGACTTCACAGGTCATGATTTCGACTTCGCCCTTCAGAGTATCGGCGAAGTCCTCATACAGGCGCGAGGCGATGCCCATGCGCCTGGCCGTTGCCGACACGGCAACTCTGTCGATGTATCCAAAGTCAGCGTAATTCTGACTGAACCAGCGATAATTAGGACTGGCGTAGGGCAAGCCAGGCCTCAAGCCAATCAGAAAGCCGGCAAGCTGTTCTTCGTGTCTGACAACGCGGAAGTAATGCGCAGTGCTCGCGAACCACTCCATCTGCGCCAGATCGATTCGGCTCACATGCGGGACCGAGTCGTCGTTCAGGCGCAGGACATTGTCGAGGTCGCTTGGTTCTACATCCGTTATCCGCATGTCCGCAGTGTACCTTTACAGGCGTTGTCGCGTAGGTGTTACGCTACGGGCAAGAGAAATCCAGACCGGCAGCCGCGCTTCCCCGGCTCGGCCACCGTTAAATTTGGAGGCGGAAAATGAGAAAGACGAATTGGCTTCTTGCGTGTGGATGGACCTTGTTAGCGGGTTGCGCGCCTGACATCGAAGTTGTTCCTTCGTCGCCCGCGGATGCCGAGCTGCAGAATGCTGTTGAGGTGGGACGCGCAATACCCGCCAATGAAATTACGTCCGCGGGACAGCCCGACGCGGCCGCATTCAAGGCCTTTGCTGACAGTGGCTACGCAGCCGTCGTCGATCTGCGGACCGATGGTGAAGAACGCGGACTTGACGAACGAGCGGTCGTGGAGGGTTTGGGGATGGACTATTTGTCTTTGCCGATCGGGCGCGACGGGATCAGTTTTGACAACGCCAGGGCACTTGACGAACTGCTGCAGGCCTACGACAAACCAGTGCTGGTTCACTGCGCCAGTGGCAACCGGGTTGGCGCGTTGTTGGCGTTGCGCGCAAGCCTCAAGGGCGCTGACGACGAAGCGGCTATGGTGGTCGGCAAACAGGGCGGGCTGACTGGACTTGAACCGCAGGTTCGGGAGCTCTTGAGCGGGCAATGACGGACCCACTACGTGGCTTCTCTTCCCGGCCACT
>CAMYIS010000101.1 GCA_947258485.1 uncultured Woeseiaceae bacterium | reverse complement strand
CCCTACAGCATCGACACGATGAACGATTTCGATCCGTTCATTAATGATGTGTATGCATACTGTGAAGCACAGGGCATACGCATCGACACCCTGTCACAGGAAATGGGGCCCGCGCAGTTCGAGATTAATTTCCTGCACGGCAACGCGCTCGAGAACGCGGACCAGGCGTTTCTCTTCAAACGCACCATCCGCGAGGCCGCCATTGAACATGAGATGCACGCGACGTTTCTCGCGAAGCCCATGGCCGAAGAGGCGGGCAGTGCATTGCATATCCACCAGAGTGTCGTCGACAAGCAGGGCAATAATATCTTTTCTAATCCTGACGGTAAGGCCAGCGAGCTTTTCTACGGGTTTCTCGGTGGCCTGCAGCGCTATATGCCCGAGGCGATGCTGATCTTCGCGCCGTATGTCAATTCATACCGGCGATTCCTGAACCCGGACTCATCGCCCGTCAATCTCGCGTGGGCGGTGGATAATCGCACCGTGGGCTTACGCATTCCGGACTCAGAGCCTGAGGCGCGGCGTATCGAAAATCGGCTTGCAGGCTCTGACGTGAATGCCTACCTCGTGATAGCCGCATCGCTGGCCTGCGGTTATCTCGGCATGGTGGAAGGACTGAAGCCGACCGAGGCGATCGAAGGAAGTGCTTACGGCAGGGAATTCGAGCTGCACCGGCATATCTATTCGGCCATCGCGGCAATGCGTAGCAGCAACGCGATGCGAAGCATGCTCGGTGACGAGTTCGTAACCCTGTACACGGCATTGAAAGACGACGAGAACAGGGAATTTCAGGAAATCATCACGCCGTATGAGCGCGAGATCCTGATGTTCAATGTATGACCAGACATGCGCTAATTCGAGGTGAGTAATGGCAGCTAATGAAAAGCGTTCCCGCGAGGCCTGGCAGGAACTCGACAAAGATCATCACTTGCATCCGTTCACGGATCACAAGAGTCTGCACAAGAAGCGATCGAGAATTATTACTCGAGCCGAAGGCGTGTACATTTATGATGCGGATGGCAGCAAGATTCTCGACGGCATGTCAGGACTCTGGTGCGTCAATGCAGGCTATGGCCGGCAGGAGCTGGTCGACGCGGCGACGGAGCAGCTGAAAGAGCTGCCGTACTACAACAACTTTTTTCAGTGCGCTCATCCGCCGTCCATCGAACTGGCATCGCTGCTCCAGGAGATCAGCCCACCTCAGTTCAAGCGCGTGTTTTTCGCCGGCTCCGGCTCGGAGTCGAATGACACGATTGTGCGCATGGTCCGAACCTATTGGGACCTGATGGGCCAGCCCGAACGGCATACGATAATCAGTCGCCACAATGCCTATCATGGCTCCACGGTCGCTGCCGCAAGCCTCGGCGGCATGAAGCCGATGCACCGGCAAAGCGGGCTGCCGATCCCCGGAATCGTGCATGTTGATCAGCCTTACTGGTTTGGCAGCGACCGCAGTTTGTCGCCGGAGGAATTTGGGCTTGCTGCGGCCCGGGCGATCGAAGACAAAATAAACGAAGTGGGGGCCGGCAAGGTTGCCGCGTTCATCGGCGAACCGATTCAGGGCGCGGGCGGCGTCATCGTTCCGCCAGACAGCTACTGGCCGGAAGTCCAGCGTATTTGTGACAAATATGGAATCCTGTTGATTTCGGACGAAGTGATCACCGGTTTCGGACGACTCGGCGAGTGGTTCGGCGCCGACTATTTCGGCACACGGCCGGATTTCATGACGTTTGCCAAGGGCGTGACCTCGGGCTACCTGCCGTTAGGCGGCGTATTTGTTAGCGATCGCGTTGCCGACGTCCTGATTGAAAAAGGCGGTGAGTTTTTTCATGGCTATACCTACTCGGGACATCCCGTCGCCTGCGCCGTGGCGATCGCCAATATCAGGCTGATTCAGCGCGAAAACCTCGTTGAACGCATCAAGATCGACATAGGACCTTATCTGCAGGAAAAATGGCGTGCACTGGGTGAGCATGCGCTTGTTGGCGATACGCGCATGGTGGGGCTGATGGGCGCATTCGAGATCGTCAGGAGTAAGGACCCTATCGAACGGTTCGACGAAAAGCAGGGTGCCGGTGTAGCTTTCCGTGATTTGCTGATCGAGGATGGAGTTTGCATGCGCGCTGTTGGCGATACGATTATTTGCGCTCCGCCTTTCATACTCTCGCATTCGGAAGCGGATGAGCTTATCGACAAGACCATCGTGACATTGGATCGTTTGCAAAAGACGCTGACCGCCTGAAAGGACGACAAGGAGATAGGCCGTGGATAAGCACGACAGCGATTTCGCCATTACTCGCGACAGTCTGTATGGCACAACGCCCGAACCCACTTATGCGGGCATAACGTCATTCATGCGCCGCAAGTATACGAAAGACCTGGCCGGCGTTGACGTGGCCGTCACGGGTATTCCGCTAGACACCGCAACGACCAACAGGCCCGGCGCCCGTTTTGGTCCGCGCGCCATTCGCAGCGCATCGTCGATTATGGCGTGGGAAAGGCCTTATGGCATGGAGTTCGATCCTTTCGACAAACTCGCCGTCGCAGATGTCGGCGACTGCTATTTCGATTTCGGGCGACCCGAAAATGTGCCGGACCAAATCGAAGCGCATGCCTGGAACATCATCAATCAAGGTCCCGGTCTGCTCACGCTGGGCGGCGACCACTTTGTCGCCTATCCGGTGCTGAAGGCGCATGCGCGAAAATTCTCTGCGCCGATGTCGCTGCTGCATTTCGATGCTCATAGTGATACCTGGGCAGACGAGAACGACCGTATCGATCACGGCACGATGTTTTATTGGGCAGCGAAACACGGCATCGTCGATCCGGCAACATCGGTACAGATCGGTCTGCGCACGACCAACCCAGACACGCTGGGCTTCAACGTCATCGACGCGCCCTGGGTGCATGAGCACGGCATCGAGGCCGTCATGGAAGCGACGCGAAAGCGCCTCGGTGATCGGCCTGTGTATGTGACATTCGATATTGATTGTCTGGACCCGAGTTTCGCCCCGGGTACCGGTACCCCGGTCTGTGGCGGGTTGACAAGTCACCAGGCCATGTCGATCCTGCGCGGCCTGAAGGGCATCAATATCGTCGGCATGGACGTGGTCGAAGTCGCCCCGGCCTACGATGTGGGCGAAATCACGGCGCTTGCTGCGACCCACCTCGCGATGGAGATGCTGTATCTCTACGCCTGTCGCCCGTCCCGGTGAAACCGCAGTTTCGTGACGGACAGCAGGGAACACACCAGGTCCTACTACGCAGCTACGGCCAACGCCGCCACGAATTTTGCGCGCCTCGACGGTGAGGACCGCTGCGACGTCGTGATTGTCGGCGGTGGTTTTACAGGGGTATCGGCGATGCTACATCTCGTCGAGCGTGGCTACGACGTTGTGTTGCTCGAAGCCAATCGTATCGGCTGGGGTGCGTCGGGCCGCAACGGTGGCCAGCTCATCGACGGTTTTGTCGAGCAAGAAAAAATCGAGAAGCGGCTGGGTGCCGGCGCTGCGAAGATCGCCTACGAGATGGGCCTCGAGTGTCGCGATATAGTCATTGATCGCATCGAGAAATACTCGATCGACTGCGATCTGAAATTTGGTTTTCTCGACCTGGCGCTCAGTGACCGTGATATGCGCGATTTCGAAAAGACGATCGAGGCCAAAATCAAGGCTGCGTATCCACACGAGGTTCGACTTGTAGAAAAAAAAGAGATGCCTGAGTTCATCGGCTCGGACCGCTACCTTGGCGGACTCGTAAACCGGGGCAACGGCCATCTGCATCCGCTGAACCTGTGTATTGGCGAAGCGCTTGCGGCCCAGGGTCTCGGTGCCAGGATTTTCGAACGCTCCCCGGTAACACGCATCCACAATGGCACCGCGCCGCAGGTTGAAACGGCGACCGGCACCGTACACGCCAGGAAAATATTGCTGGCTGGCAATGCTTATCTCGGAAAAACGGAGCCAAAATTGTCGGGCGCTGTCATTCCGGCGGGAAGCTACATTATTGCTACGGAGCCGCTGACGCCTGAGCTGGCTCGGGAACTGCTGCCCTTTGACATGGCGTGTTGTGATCAACGCGTTGCGCTGGATTATTTTCGACTGTCCGCCGACAAGAGACTGTTGTTTGGCGGCATGTGTAATTATTCGGGTCGGGTACCGCGAAGCATCACGGCCTCACTTCGACCGAACATGGTAAAAGTGTTTCCGCAGCTTGCGGACAAACGTATCGACTACGAGTGGGGTGGCAATATCGCCATCAGTATCAACCGTGTGCCGCAGCTGGGACGGATCGAGAACAACACCTATTACGCGCAGGGGTATTCAGGCCACGGCGTCGCGCCGACCCATCTGGCAGGCAAGATTCTTGCCGATGTCGTAGCAGGAGATTCGGAGCAATTTGATGTGTTTTCGAAAGTCAGGCACTGGCGACTACCGGGCGGCAAGTGGTTCGCCAATCCGGCGCTCGCGCTTGGCATGTTGTATTTCCGCGTGAAAGACTGGTTCTGATCAGGCTGTGGAGCGGACCTCACCCGGGAGGAAGACGCTGACAATCATTTCCGCGAGCTCGTCGAGCGTCTCACCCGATTCGATATCGATATCGCTGGATGCCTTGAGTTCGTTGCCGAGCGCGAGCAAGCCGCCCGAGGAAAGGCGGATCATGTTGAATAGCAGTCTCGCGTTTCCGGCAGGAGCAACGCCCAGCTCTTGCAAGTCTTCAATCATGACAAATGAAGCGTCGAAAAACGGCTTGAGGTGAGTGTCGACCAACCAGTCCAGGCGCGGGCTCGGCATGCTGGCCTCCTGCACCATGACTCTGTGTATGGCGGGCTGGCGCCGAGCGTAGAGGATGTAGGCTCGAATCAATGACGCCATGCGTTTCTTCGGGCAGTCGTCATTATTGTCCTCAAGCGACTTCGTGAGAGAATCTCTGAAGTCCTGAAAGACCTTGTCCGCGGCGGCGCGCCACAGCTTATCCTTATTCTTGAAGTGGTACGTTATCAGCGGATGATGGACACCGGCGCGCTCGGCGATCTCGCGCGTTGACGTGCCTTTGAAACCATTCTCGGAGAAAGCCTCTATCGCGGCATCAAGCAACTTGTGCTGCGTAACAACGCTGCGATGTTGCTGCTTGCGCACAGGCCTGTCGGCCCTCTGATCGGTTTCATTCGACACTATTATTCGCCAATAAGAGAGTCCGATCTAGACTATCGGGATTCTTAGACTCAATCCACTTCGGAAAGAACCTATTGGCACATTGGAGGATTTGGCTGGATTTTGGACTTATTCGAGTGCAAACATCATGCGCACGCCGACGCGCTTCTCGATGATCAACCCGTTTTCGATAGCCGGTTCGAACTTCCATTTCTCAACCGCCTTTGTCGCGGCATTAACGAAAGTGTCGCCAGGCTCGGAATCGCGAACGTTAATGTCTTTGACGGTTCCGTCAGTGCCGACCGTGAATACGACGTCCACCCAGCCGGACAGGTTGCGTCTCTGCGCGGCTCGCGGGTACTTGGGAGCAACGTACTTGATTCGCTTTAAAGAGCTAACTGTTGCCAGTGGTGCGCTGGCGTTCGTATTCGCAGGGGCCGCGACCGGCTGTTTCTGTGTTTGTACGGCTGCTTCGGCGACCGGTTGCTCGCTCGCGGCATCTTCAGCTGCCACTTCCGCCGATGTTGTGTCGACTGTCGTCGTATCGCTGTCGGAGACAGTTGGTGTCCCTTCTTCCGGCGGCAGCTGAGCGGCAGCCTTCTCGGGTGGCGCAACCGCTGCCTGCGCCGCCTGCTCGGCCGCGCGTTCTTCAGCCGCCTTCTTCTCTGCCGCGACTCGCGCCTCTTCGGCAGCTTTCTTCTCTGCCGCTAGCCGGGCGGCTTCAGCGCGTTGCTGTTCTTCCGCACGACGTTTTGCCACGGCTTGCCGACGTTCTTCCAGGATGGCGGCACGCCTGTCCGAGAGGGCGTCTACCGCGACTGCAAGCTCGGTGTTCGCGGGATCGATAGCGTTCGCGGCGCTGAGAAGCTCCTCGGCCGAATCCAGGTTGTCATTATCTATTTCGGAGCGAGCCTGAACTGCGAGCTTGCTGGCGACAATAGTCAGTCCCTGGCGTGCCGCCGTATTTTCGGAGTCATTGGACAGCGCCAGCTCATAATAATAGCGAGCGTTGTCATTCGGTGGACTAATCAGGTTGCCATCCTCAAGACGTGCATTGGCCATCGCCAGTACATCTTCGGCACGCTGTTCGCCGAGAGCCGTTTCAAGTTCGCCTGCTACGACATCGATCTCTGTCGCTTCCGCAATATCGAGTGAACGTGCGGCTGCGAGCCAACCTTCGGCATCCTCAAATCGTGTTTCGCGAATCGCCGTGCGCGCGTCGGTCAATAGCGCGCGCAGCCGCAACTGTGACAGCTGTGCTGTCAGGAACGGCAAACGCGTATTCTCCGGGTCCGCCGAGCTGACTCGCTGCAGCTGGTCGCTCGCATCGTCGAGACGAGATTCGAGCAATGCGGTCTCGGCCAGGGCGAGCGCCTCCGTGACGAGCGCATCCACGTCGACTTCATCGTCTGCGGGCGCCTCGACAACCGCCTCCGTCTCCGTAGTGGCAGGTGCACTGGCAACGGGTTCATCCTGGGTAACGGCCTCATCAGTACCACCGGTGAACCAGAATATCGTCGCAGCAATCACGACAACCGCCGCAGCGCCAATGCCGAGCATCTTGGGGTTCTGCAGTAACGACCCGCCCGATGCGGCTGCCGCTGATGCAGCGTTGGAAGAAGCGGCGTTGTCTTCCGGCTTCCCGGAATCTTCGTCTGCCGAGAATTTCTTGCTGATATTGCTGACCAGGCCGGTTACCGTTTGCGTGAAGCTCGATTCGCCGTCACCAAACGCATCCGCGAGGCCATCGTGGACTGGTGACTCGTCGCCCGAGCCAGCCAATTCTCCCATCGGCGGATCCGCTTTAGCACTTGACTGCGATGCGGCCGGTGGCGTCTTCGCTGCGGACGGCGCCTTGGGCTTGGGCCCCGCTTCAGGCTTCGGTTTCGGTGCTGTTTTTGTCTGGGGCTTTGCTGCCGGTGCCGGCGTCGACGCCGCGGGCCGACTCTTTGTCTCGAACGCTGAGTCCGGGGCTTCCAGGTGGTACTTGACGGACGCTTCGACGGCCAGTCTCGCGCGACCAGGCGATACCGGTTTCAGCAGGAAGCGATAGACTTTGCCGCGATTTATGAGGTCCATGAGCATTTCGCCGTCGTCGCGGCGGCCCGCAACGATCGACACGAGTCGCGCCGAACCCTTGCGCAGGTGTTCGGTCAGCTGTTCAATTCTTTCACCGACCATGGCGGCATCGACAATCGCAACGCCAACTTTGAACTTGCGAATTGTCTCAACAGCTTCAGCGAGTGTATTGGCGTAGTGAACCGTGTGCATGCCACGCGACGAATCCTTGATCGTGGCGAGGAATTCCTTGTCTTGAGTCAGAACCAGCAGGTCGATGGCCCCTGAACCGACCGACGCCGCCGCTGACACTTTTGCCGGATCCAGGGCCCGCATGCGCCCGGTACCGTCGCTGATAATCGTGGAACCGTTTTCCGATGTCTCCATGACGATGTGTTCGCCGCTCGTGTCTGCGACATCGGCGGCTGTGTCGTTGGCTGATTCCGCCAGTGCCATCAGGCGCATTTGCTGCGTCGCATCATCGACGAGCTGGAGAATGGTTTCGCCCGTGACGTTTCCGCGGACGACCTGGAATACTTCTTTGTCGCCGACCAGCGCTTCCAGTTCGGCGTCGGAATTGCCGGCCAGGAGAATGCCGATTGTTTGCGGTGAGCGCTTCTTTGCTTCGCGGAGGGCCTCAAGACCGCTCATGCCGGGAAGGTCATGGGCCGAGACAATGACGTTTATCGGAGTTTCAACGAGCGTGTTCAGAGCTTCGCTGCCGCTGGTCGCACAATGCACCGTATAGCTGTCTGTGAACCCCGAGCTGAGATTGTCGAGGGTACTTTGCTCGCTATGCAGTAACAGAACCTGGGTTTTGAATTCGTCCAGTGACACTTCGTTTCCTCTAGGATTTTATGTCGAATCGCGCGCGTTCTTTTGCCTCAGGGTAGTATATCCCCGGCCTGCCCTGATTTTGTCGGTCCGCGGCGACAGAATTTCGAATCTGTGACATGCCGCACAATGATAGTGAAGGACGCGTCACGTTTGCCAGTCAGGCACGGATCTCGATCTCATTCTGGAGGCCTGAAAGCGCCTCGTCGAGCGCCAGCACGGCTTGTTTCTTCGAACCCAGGCGGCGAATCGCCACCGTCCGGTTTTCGAGCTCCCGCTGGCCCACCGCGAATTGCACCGGGACCTTCGCGATACTGTGTTCGCGGACCTTGTAGGAAATTTTCTCGTTGCGCAGATCGGTTTCGACCCGCAGTCCATTCGCACGCAGCAGCGCCGCGATTTCCTCGGCGTAGTCGTCGGCGTCTGAGGTGATCGTCAGGACCTTGACTTGAACCGGCGCAAGCCACAGCGGCAGGTTGCCCGCGTGGTGTTCCAGGAGTATGCCCATGAAGCGTTCGAGCGAGCCGAAGATTGCCCGATGCAGCATCACCGGCAGGTGCTTGTTGCCGTCTTCGCCAATATAGGTTGCGCCGAGACGTCCGGGCATGTTCAGGTCGACCTGCAGGGTCCCGCATTGCCAGTCGCGGCCGATAGCATCGCGCAGGACAAACTCGAGTTTGGGTCCGTAAAAAGCGCCCTCGCCAGGGTTGTGTGTGTAGTCGAGGCCTGCCACTTCCAGCGCTTTGACCAGTGCTGCTTCGGCCTGGTCCCATACGGCGTCTTCACCGACCCGGACGTCGGGTCGATCCGCGAACTTGATCCGGATGTCATCGAAACCGAAATCGCGATAGATGCCGAGAATCAGGTCGCATACAGCAATCGATTCTTCGGTGATTTGCTCGGGCGTGCAGAAAATATGTGCATCGTCTTGCGTGAAGGCACGTACTCGCATCATGCCGTGCAATGCGCCTGATGGTTCGTAACGATGGCACTTGCCGAACTCGGCGAGCCGGAACGGCAGGTCCCTGTAACTCGTGATGCCCTGTTTGAAAACCTGCACATGGCCAGGGCAGTTCATCGGCTTGATCGCGAACTGTCTGCCGTCGACTGTTTCGGTCGTGAACATGCTGTTGCCAAACGTATCCCAGTGACCAGAGGCTTCCCACAGAGATCTTGACATGATCTCGGGAGTATTGATTTCCTGGTATCCCGCAGCGTTTTGTTGCTCGCGCATGAAATTGATAAGACTTTGAAACAGATTCCACCCTTTCGGATGCCAGAACACGGCGCCCGGCGCTTCCTCCTGGAAATGAAACAGGTCCATGATGCGGCCCAGCCGACGATGATCGCGTTTCTCGGCCTCCTCAAGCATGTGAAGATACTGGCGCAGCTGTTTTTCGTTCGACCAGGCGGTGCCATAGATGCGCTGCAGCATTTCATTGTTGGAGTCACCTCGCCAGTAGGCGCCGGAGACATGCGTCAGTTTGAACGCCTTGCCAAGTTTGCCGGTTGACGGCAGGTGTGGGCCGCGGCAGAGATCGATAAATTCACCTTGCCGATATAGCGTCAGGTCTTCGTCAGAGGGAATGCTCTCGATGATTTCTGCTTTATAAGCTTCGCCAATGCCTCGGAAGAACGCCGCCGCTTCGTCGCGTTCCCAGACTTCGCGTTTGATCGGCTCATCACGGTCGACGATGTCTTTCATGCGCGCTTCGATTATTTCGAGGTCATTCTCAGTAAACGCCTCAGCGCGGGCAAAGTCGTAGTAGAAGCCGTTGTCGATTGCCGGTCCGATCGTTACCTGGGTGTCAGGCCACAGTTCTTTGACAGCTTCAGCGAGGACATGGGCCGTGTCGTGACGCAGCAATTCGAGGCCTTCATCGGAATCCCGCGTCAGGATTTCGATCTCCACATCGTCAGTTATCTCGCGGCCAAGGTCCCAAAGGGCCCCGTCCACTCGTACGGCAACGGCGTCGCGCGCCAGGCTCTTGCCAATGGCCGCTGCAATTTCGGCACCGTTTGTCGCGGCTTCGTAATGCCGCTCGGAGCCGTCAGGTAAGGTAATTTTCGGCATGATCCAGACTGTGATTAATTGAGTATGGCTGTGCCAGCCGGCACGGCGCGGTATTGTACGCGAATTGGAGCGCTTCGCGTACAATACCGCCCCTTCAGAGACCAGTAAGAACAATATCGATGAGCGAAACAGGGACAAGGGACTTTATCCGCCAGATCATTCATGACGATCTGGAATCGGGAAAGCATTCCGAAATCGTAACGCGCTTCCCGCCAGAGCCTAACGGGTATCTGCATATCGGCCATGTCATGTCCATCTGCCTGAATTTCGGTGTCGCCGCCGAAACAGGCGGGCGGACCTTTCTGCGCCTGGATGACACCAACCCGGGAAAGGAAAGCAAGGAGTATGTCAATGCGATAAAACGCGACGTGCACTGGCTGGGATTTGACTGGGAGGATCGGCTCACACATGCATCAGACTACTTTGGAAAGCTCTACGAATCGGCCTGCCGCCTCATCGAAATGGGCTGTGCGTACGTTGATAGCCTCAGCGCAGAGGAAATCCGAGAGTACCGCGGCACGCTGACCGAAGCGGGCAGGAAGAGTCCTTATCGCGATCGCAGTGTAGAGGAGAACCTGGATCTTTTCGGGCGCATGCGCGCCGGTGAATTCGGTGACGGCGAGCACGTATTGCGTGCCAGGATCGACATGAGTTCGCCCAACATGAACATGCGCGATCCGGCCTTGTACAGAATTCGTCATATTCCGCACCAGAACGCCGGCGATGAGTGGTGTATTTATCCGATGTACGATTTTGCTCATGGACTCTCGGACGCTTACGAACACATCACGCACTCGCTTTGCACACTCGAGTTCGAAGATCACCGGCCGCTGTACGACTGGTTCCTCGACCAGCTCAAACCCGAACACCGGCCACGGCAAATCGAATTTTCACGCCTGAATCTCGCGTATGCCGTAACCAGCAAACGAAAGCTCAACACGCTGGTCGACGAGGGTATCGTGTCGGGCTGGGACGACCCGAGAATGCCGACGATTGCCGGAATGCGACGACGTGGCTACCCGGTGGCGGCATTGCGCGAGTTCGTTATGCGGGCCGGCGTGACCAAGAAAGACAAGCTCATTGAAATGGGTGTCCTGGAAAACTGTATTCGGGAAACGCTCGGAGAACAGGCGGAGCGCCGCATGGCCGTATTGCGTCCGCTCAAGGTCGTGTTGACCAACTATCCGGAGAACACGGTAGAGATGATGGAGGCCATGAATCACCCGGGTCGACCGGAGCTCGGTACGCGGGAAATGCCTTTCTCGAGGGAAATCTGGATCGAACGGGATGACTTCATGGAAGAAGCACCTCGGAAGTTCTTCCGACTGAAACCCGGTGGTGAAGTGCGCCTGCGCTTTGGATACATTATCCGTTGTGATGAGGTAGTCAAGAACACGGCTGGCGACGTTGTCGAGCTGCGCTGCAGCTATGATCCTGATACGCGCAGTGGCACGGGCAGCAGCGATCGCAAGGTCAAGGGCACGATCCACTGGGTTTCATGCGAGCACGCC
>CAMYIS010000100.1 GCA_947258485.1 uncultured Woeseiaceae bacterium | reverse complement strand
TGTATGCAGCGCAGGCGTTACATTCCAGATCACCATGTAGCCGACAAAACACGCCAGCACGAACACCGTGAAGTGGGCCATGAACGATTCCGGTGCAACTGCGCCCAGGCCCAGTAGCGCGGCGCCACCGACCAAGGCTGCAACAACAGGCCCGATAACTGAGCGTTTCTTTTCCGGGACGACCGCCGGGGCAGGCGCCGGTTCCGCTTTCGGCGGTGCCGCGGAAAGTTTCGGTGCGGGTGGCGGCCATGTCGTTTCGCCATCCTTGCAAACGGTTGCACCACGGACGACCTCGTCTTCGAAATCGACGACGATGTTGCCGTCTTTTTCAGGCGTAAGATCCGTAATCAGGTGCTTGAGGTTGGTCGCATACAGCTGGCTCGACTGGGTGGCCAGTCGGCTTGGCAAATCCGTGTAGCCGATGATCGAAACGCCGCTCACCTTCACAACCTCGTCGGCTTTCGTGAGCTCGCAGTTCCCGCCCTGCTCAGCTGCAAGGTCGACGATCACGCTGCCGTCGTTCATCGACCGGACCATTTCCGCCGTGATTAGCCTGGGGGCAGGCTTGCCTGGGATCAGTGCCGTGGTAATGATGATATCGACTTCTTTCGCCTGCTCGGCGAACAGCGCCATTTCGGCTTTGATGAACTCCTCGCTCATCACTTTGGCGTAGCCGCCTTCTCCCGATCCGTCTTCGTCATCTTCGAAGTCGAGCATCAGGAACTCGGCGTCCATGCTCTCGACCTGCTCTTTAACTTCGGGGCGAGTGTCGAATGCGCGAACGATCGCGCCCATGCTCTTCGCCGCTCCGATGGCAGCCAACCCGGCGACACCGGCGCCAATAACCATCACTTTCGCCGGCGGTACCTTGCCCGCCGCCGTGATTTGCCCCGTGAAAAACCGACCGAAATGCTGGGCCGCTTCGATAATAGCGCGGTAACCCGCGATATTGGCCATTGAACTCAGCGCGTCCATTTTCTGTGCACGAGAAATACGCGGCACGCTATCCATCGCCATCACCGTCGCGCCGCTTTCGGTCAGCTGCGCGAGCAGTTCCGGGTTTTGACCTGGCCACAAGAAACTGATCATCGTCTGGTCGGAGCGCAGCGCTGCTGTCTCGGCGCCTTCGGGCGCCCTGACCTTGAGAATCAGATCGGCGTGCATCCACAGATCGCTGCTCGAATCCATGACATGGCATCCAGCTTCCCTGTAAGCGTCATCCGAATAACTGGCCGCGGCACCGGCATTTGTTTCGACGGCGACACTGAATCCGAGTTTGATTAGCTGGGCAGCAACATCAGGCGTCGTCGCGACACGCCGCTCACCTGCATGGATCTCTTTCGGAACACCGATTTTCATTCGTACGCCTCCATTTGGACTGCGGCAGTGTAACGAACGCCTTCTGCAGGCACAAAGAAAAAGGCCTCCGATTGGAGGCCTTTTCATAAGCATTTTTCGACGGCAGCCTAATCGCGACCTGCCGGGCGAGGGCGTTTTGCCAGGCGGTCCCGCAAATGCTGTCGCTGCTCGGGCGTCATGCGTTTGTAGCGATCCCTGAGCTGCTTCCGGCGATCCCTGTTCATCTCACGGTAGTGGCGAAAGTTCTTTCGAATTCGGTCCTGCTCGTCCGGCGGGAGGCTCCTGAAAATCTGCGCACGTTCCCGAATCTGTTGGCGTCGATCGTCCGCCAGGTCACGCCAGGCACGAAAACGCTCCCGCGCATCTTTGCGCTGTTGCCGCGACATGTTATCCCAGCGATCGGCGCCCCTCGACAATCTCTGCTGGCGCTCGGCCGGCAGCGTATCCCAGCTCTCCTGGAGCTGGCTCAAAACCTCGCGCTGACCATCGCTCAGACTGTCCCAGCTGATACCGTCTTCCTGGGCAATAGCCGTGCCAAAAATCAGCATCGCGGTAACCGTGACTATTGTCATGACGTTCGTCTTAACGTTCATTTTCTTTCTCCATCGATTCTTTACCTTCCGGTACGGGATCGCTCCGTTCTTCATTGCGGGCCGTCACCGCTTCATCGTGGATCAGCCAGTCTTCATCCGATTCTTCCCACATGCCGAGGTACTCCAGGAACTCCATTTCCGGCATGCTCTCTTCTTCAGCGCACACCAGGCCGCTGCTGCCCAACAGGATTCCGCACGTTAATGCTCCCAATGTGCGCCTAGCCGACATCGCTATCCATTTCCGCGGTATCTATCCAGCTGTAAAACTCGAGCTCCTCGAGCATCTCGATACTGTCCTCGCCAAGCAGAATTTCCATATCGGTCACATTCGCCGCGTCGGGAAAATCGTCAACAGCCGTCGGGCTCTGCAGCATCAATACGGCGACCAGCACGGCCGCGGCAACACCTGTCGCCGGCATCCAGTGTGACCACCGATGTCTTGGACGTTGTAATTCAGCAAGCGCCTTATGACGACTGCGATTCAGCCTCGACAACGTCGCGGCGTCCAATTTATCAACAGATTCGTCGAAAGCGGCTTTCGCTTGCCGGTCAAATGTGTCGTCCGGTTTGTTCATCATTTTCCTTCCTGGGACCCGTACTCCTGGGGCCTGTGTTCTTCCAACTCTTCCCGTAACGTATGTACGGCTCGCGAGTAGTGTGTCTTCACACTTCCCTCACTGCAGCCCATCGCCACCGCGGTCCCGGCAACATCCAGGCCCTCAAACATGCGCAACATGAATGCTTCACGCTGTCGCGTGGGCAGGTCATGCACGGCGGTTTCAAGGCATTGCATGGCCTCGCTGTTCGAGAGCTCCTCTTCGGGCGCCCGTCCAATCGGATCGGGTGCCGCCGCGATGACGTCGTAGTCGTTGTCGTCCGAGGGCTTCTTGCCAAACCAGACCATGATGCGGTTACGCACGGCCTGGCGACGATGCCAGTCACGAACGCCATTCTGCAGAATACGGTAAAACAGCGGCGCCCATTCCTCGCGACTGCGCTCCGAGTAGCTGCGCACCAGCTTGATCATCGCGTCCTGGACAAGGTCCAGGGCCTCGTCGCGATCCCGGATACCGATCTCCGCGATACGCAGCGCACGCCGCTCCACCTCGGCCAGAAACTGGTTGAGTTGCCGTTCTTTTTGCAGTGCTCGCGTCCCTGTTACTGGCGTGCCGGAACAAGATACCGCAAAAACCGCGGTGCTGACGTCCATATCTCTTGACTCCACGACGAGGTCATCTAACTTGTCTCCCTTGTTTAACGG
>CAMYIS010000099.1 GCA_947258485.1 uncultured Woeseiaceae bacterium | reverse complement strand
TCGATATCGTTCAGTGCCGCGACCAGGAAGTCATGGCGCGCCTGGTATTCCGCCGCCATCTCGGCCACGGGCTCCTGGTCGCCGTCCAGTGCCACCTGCGCGGCGGCTTGCGAAATGCTGCAGGGATTGGAGGTACTTTGGCTTTGCACGGTTTTCATCGCGCTGATGAGCGTCCGCGGTCCTGCCGCGTAGCCGATGCGCCACCCGGTCATCGCGTAAGCCTTCGAGACTCCGTTTGTTGTGACGATTCGATCTTTGAGCGCGGGACAGGCCGTCGCGAAGCTGACGAAGGGCTCATCGGCCCAGTGGATGTGTTCGTAGATATCGTCGGACACCGTCACGACCCCGGGGTGCTTTTCGAGCACGCTCCCCAATGCCTGAAGCTCTGCCCGGGTGTAGCTGGCGCCCGTAGGGTTCGACGGGCTGTTGAGGATGAAGAGCTTCGTATTGGTGCTAATTGCCGCCTCGAGTTGCGCCGGCGTGATCTTGAAATCCCGCTCGATACCAGCCGGGACAATAACGGGTTCGGCGCCCGCCAGCCGCACCATGTCCGGGTATGAAACCCAGTACGGCGCGGGAATGACGGCCTCGTCGCCGGGTCCGAGGAGTGCGATACAGAGGTTAAAGAGCGCCTGTTTGGCGCCACTCGTGACGAGGATCTCGGCGGGCAGGTAGTCGAGCTGATTGTCGCGGGCGAACTTGCGTTGAATTGCGGCCTTGAGTTGGGCCGTACCGTCGACAGGCGTGTACTTGGTATTGCCTGCCCTGATCGCCTCAATCGCGGCATCCTTTATGTGACGGGGCGTATCGAAGTCGGGCTCACCGGCACCGAGGCTGATGATATCGCGCCCCGCAGACCGCAGTTCGGTAGCCAATTCAAGGACGGCACCGGTCGGGGAAGGCCTGACGGCTGCCATCCGTTTGGAAACTGATAAACTCACTCGATTGCCTCCGATATCTTGATGCTCATGGTACGTGAATCCAAAGCCCTGCCCAATAAACAGCATGAGGAACGCGATCGGCTTACGCTGGAATCCGGGTTTGAGCCGGCCGGGGATCAGGCTGCGGCAATAGAGGGTTTGTGCGAGGGGCTGAATGACGGCCTGGCTCGCCAGACACTGCTGGGCGTGACCGGCTCCGGCAAGACGTTCACCGTGGCGAGCGTGATTGAGCGACTGCAACGTCCAGCCATCATCCTGGCGCCCAACAAGACGCTGGCCGCGCAGCTGTACGGGGAGATGCGCGAGTTTTTCCCGCGCAATGCGGTCGAGTATTTCGTGTCCTACTACGACTACTACCAGCCTGAAGCGTACGTTCCCAGCTCCGACACATATATCGAGAAAGACGCCTCGATCAACGAGCATATTGAGCAAATGCGCCTGTCGGCCACCAAAGCGCTGATCGAACGGCCGGATGTAATTATCGTGGCAACCGTCTCGGCGATTTATGGTCTCGGGGATCCCGAAGCGTATTTCAGCATGGTGCTGCATCTCGTGCGGGGGGATCGGATCGATCAGCGATCCATTCTGCGGCGGCTCGCCGAGCTGCAGTACCAGCGCAATGAAATCGATTTTTCTCACGGCACCTACCGGGTGCGCGGGGATGTCATCGATGTGTTTCCCGCCGAATCGGATCGCGACGCCGTCCGCATCGAGCTATTTGATGACGAGATAGAGTCGCTGTCCTACTTCGATCCGCTGACGGGCGAAGTCGTCAGGCGGGTGCCCCGGCTGACGGTCTTCCCGAAGACCCATTACGTGACGCCGAGGGAGCGGCTGCTGGAGGCCTGTGAGCACATAAAAGTGGAACTCAAGGAGCGCTTGAAGTACCTCAGGGAGAATGAAAAACTGCTGGAAGCTCAAAGACTTGAACAAAGAACTTTATTTGATTTAGAGATGATTAGAGAGCTCGGTTATTGCTCCGGCATCGAGAATTACTCGCGCTATCTGTCAGGGCGAAATGCCGGCGAACCGCCGCCTTGCTTGTTCGACTACGTGCCCGACAACGCCATCCTCGTCATCGACGAGAGCCACGTGACCGTGCCGCAGCTCGGTGGCATGTACAAGGGCGATCGATCGCGCAAGGAAACGCTTGTCGAGTTCGGTTTCAGGTTGCCCTCGGCACTCGATAACCGGCCGCTCAGATTCGACGAATTCGAGAGTCACTCGCCGCAAACGATCTATGTTTCGGCGACGCCCGGCAAGTACGAAAACGCGCACTCGGACAATGTCGTGGAGCAGCTTGTCAGGCCTACGGGCCTTATCGACCCGACGGTCGAAATTCGGCCGGCAAAAACGCAGGTGGACGACGTGCTCTCTGAGATCGGCCAGCGCGTTGCCGCAGGGGAGCGTGTCCTGATTACGACGCTAACCAAGCGAATGGCGGAAGACCTGACGGACTACCTGCGAGAACACGGCGTTCGCGTGAGATACCTGCACTCGGATATTGGCACGGTCGAGCGTACCGAGATCATCCGCGACCTCCGGCTTGGTGCTTTTGACGTACTCGTGGGTATTAACCTTCTCCGCGAAGGCCTGGATATGCCCGAGGTGTCGCTCGTGGCGATTCTCGATGCTGACAAAGAGGGTTTCCTGCGCTCCGATCGTTCGCTGATCCAGACCATCGGTCGGGCGGCACGCAATGTACACGGCAAGGCAATTCTCTATGCCGACAATATGACGGGCTCGATGGAGCGGGCACTGGAGGAGACCGGCCGGCGCAGAGAGACGCAGCTTGCCTTCAATGAGGAGCATGGAATTACGCCGGCCACGATCATAAAACAGGTCGCAGACGTCATGGAGGCGGCGTATCCGGCGCCCCAGAAAGGGCGTCGCAAGGTCGCTGAAGACCAGCCTTTGTATGAACTGATGACGACGGAGCAGCTCATGAAACGTGCTGCCAAACTCGAGAAAAAGATGCTCAGGCACGCACGGGATCTGGAATTCGAGGAGGCGGCGAAGCTGCGGGACGAGATACAGATCGTCCGGGATTACGGGCTCGGGCTCGTGGATCAGAAGGCGGGCTGACGGGCCTTGCAGTGCGGCAGGGGCTTCAGTATCGTACGGCTCCCGTCGAGGAGGGTGAGGGCGATTAGCTCAGGGGCATACGAACGAAGGCACAGAACAGTCGGATTGGGCGATTAGCTCAGGGGTAGAGCGCCACGTTGACATCGTGGAGGTCGGTGGTTCGAGACCACCATCGCCCACCAATTCACAGCAAGGTCGGCC
>CAMYIS010000098.1 GCA_947258485.1 uncultured Woeseiaceae bacterium | reverse complement strand
GCTCGAAACAATGGAAAAGAAGGGTATGCCGCTCGGCATTTCGGCTATTCACCCACTAACCGGTGAAGATGTGCCACTTTGGGTCGCCAACTTCGTGCTCATGAGTTATGGCACGGGTGCGGTTATGGCCGTGCCGGGCCACGACGCCCGCGACTGGGAATTTGCCCGGAAACACGGCGTGCCGATCAAGCAGGTCATCGCGCCGGCGGACGGCACCGAAATCGATATCGACGAAGCGGTTTTCGTCGACAAGGGCGTGCTGGTCAATTCCGGCAAATACGACGGGCTTGATTTCGATGCCGCATTCGACGCGATTGCCGATCACTTCGAGGAGACAGGTCGTGGTCGCCGTACCGTCAACTATCGTCTGCGTGACTGGGGCGTTTCGCGGCAACGATACTGGGGCGCACCAATACCTATCATATACTGCGACGACTGCGATGCCGTGCCGGTTCCCGAGGACCAGTTGCCTGTCGTGCTGCCGGAAAATGTTGAATTCACCGGGGTTGGTTCGCCATTGCGTGACATGCCGGAGTTCTACGAAGTCGAGTGCCCGAAATGTGGCAAAGATGCACGCCGCGAGACGGACACGTTTGACACCTTTGTGGAATCGTCCTGGTATTTTGCCCGCTACGCGTGCCCGGATAACGCGAACGCGATGCTCGACGAGCGCGCAAAGTACTGGACGCCGGTTGACCAGTATACCGGTGGCATTGAGCACGCTATCCTGCACCTGTTGTATTCGCGTTTCTTCCAGCGCGTCATGCGCGACGAGGGGCTGACCGACGTTTCCGAACCGTTCACGAACCTCCTGACGCAGGGCATGGTGCTTAAAGATGGCGCCAAGATGTCCAAAGCGAAGGGCAATACCGTTGATCCGCAGGAGCTGATCAAGAAATATGGCGCTGACACGGTACGCCTGTTCATGATGTTTGCCGCACCACCCGAGCAAGCGCTCGAATGGTCGGATGAAGGCGTGCAGGGGAGTTTTCGTTTTCTGAAGCGATTCTGGAATGCTGTCGCCGATCATGCTGCGGCCGGGCCAGCGCCTGCTGTCGACACCAATAGACTGGATGAGGGGCAGAAGGACCTGCGGCGCAAGACTCACCAGACTATTGGCAAGATCAGTGACGATTTAGGTCGCCGCGGCAGCTTCAATACGGCCGTGGCGGCAGCAATGGAGCTGCTGAACGCGATCAACAGGTTTGACGATCAGAGCGATGCCGGCCGTGCCGTGGAGCATGAAGCGCTGGAGGCCGTGGTCCTGATGTTGTCGCCGATAGTGCCGCACATAAGCCATGTCTTGTGGCAGGAGTTAGGGCACAAGACGCCGTTGATCGATCAGGCATGGCCCGAAGTTGATGAAGCGGCGCTCGAGCTCGACCTTATCGAAATGGTTGTGCAGGTTAACGGCAAACTCCGCGGCCGAATTTTGGTCCCGACAGACGCAGACAAGGAAGCTGTTGAAAAATTGGCAATAGCCGATGAAAACGTGCAACGCTTTATTGAAGGGAATGATGTTCGAAGAATGATCGTTGTGCCGGGCCGGTTGGTGAATATTGTTGTTTAGAATACTTTGTATAATGGTCGCCGCGCTCGTTGCCAGCTGCGGCTTCCATATGCAGGGCGCGTTGACTACGCCCGCCGCTATGGAGCGCACCTATATCGCGACCGGTGATCCGTATAGCCTGTTCTACCGGGAACTTCGTGCGCAGCTGCAGGATGCAGGCGTTCAGCTCGTTGATACGGCAGCGGAGTCGAGCGCGACGTTTTCGATTTTGTATGATGAAACCGATCAGCGGGTATTGTCTGTATCGGCTCGCAACGTGCCAACCGAGTATGAGGTGTACTACACCGTTCAATATGCTATCGATGGCATTGGCAACAGGCTGCTGCCAACACAGGACCAGACCATTACGCGCAACTACACCTATGACTCGCGGCTCGTTCTGGGCAAGGCGCGCGAAGAAGAGCTGTTGCGCGAGGCGATCGTCAAAGACCTGGTGCGCATCGTCCTGAAACAAATCTCAACGTTGTAGTAACCACATGACTGCGACAGTCGATCGCACAGTACTGACCATTGCCGATGTCGAGCTCGATGATCTCGTTTCATTGCTCGGCCATTACCACATTCGATTGCATGTCCAGGACGATAACGAACTGATTACGGGCAGCTACTGGGGCGACTCGGAAGCCGGAATCGTGGGCGAAACGGTCTATGTGCGGCGCGACACGCCCGTTCATTCGCTATTGCACGAGAGTTGCCATGTCATTTGCATGACTCCGGATCGCCGGGAGCGGCTTGATCGTGACGCGGGCGGTGACGATCTCGAGGAGGCCGGCGTCTGTTATCTGCAGGTCGTGCTCGCGGATCACATCAGCGGGGTCGGGCGACAGCGTCTCATGCAGGATATGGACGCATGGGGCTACAGTTTCCGCCTCGGCAGTACGCGTGAGTGGTTTGAAAACGACGCCGAAGACGCCCGGAAATTCCTTATTAATCATCGTCTTTTGACTGAGTGTGGGGAGCCGGTTTATGCGCTGCGCTGACAGCCGGACTGCGCGGTGTATAGTTTCGTATGGTCTGGTTTCGCTACGTCCTCTACTTCATCTCGATCGCGTTCGTGACGTGGGCACTGACGCAGCTGGAAATCGCGTCTCCGGGAAGCCTGAAGCTGCATATCGTCGTTGCCGAGAGCGATATTTTCGGCACGAGCGAGTTTTCGCCCGTCGAAATCATCCAGGCGATCATACTTGGCATCTGCGGTCTGATCATGCTCTGGGTGGCGAGGTATTGTCCGTCACAGCGGCCGATTGCCTTCGGCTTTGGCGGGCTGGCACTGGTGTTCCTGATTCGCGAGTCCGACTATTTTCTCGACCGGTTTATCGTTGACAACTTGTGGCAGGTCCTCGTCGCTATCATCGGGTCACTGCTGATCGTCTACACTTACCGAAATCGAAAGCGGCTGACGATTGCGCTTGCACGCGTCTGGCCGTCGCCGGGCCTGACGTTGTTATTTGCCGGTGCTGTCATCCTGTTCGGGTTTGTGCCTTTGGTCGGTCACGAACCGCTGTGGCAATCAATTCTGGGCGATGCTTATCAGCGCGTTATCAAGCGCTACTTCCTGTGGATGATCGGTACCCTCGAATACGCGTTTCAGGCCAGGGCTATCGCGTACAGGGCGCCGCAGCCTGCGGCACGACGAAAGCGTGACACGCGACGTCGGAAGTCCAAAGGCACTTTCTAACCACCCCCCCAGCCTACTACGGCGGCGTCGATCCACCACCCCCCAATGCTGGCGACCACGGCCATGTCTTGCTTGCTCGCGCTGACGCGATGTCGCTTCGCAAGACATCCCCCGGCGATCGCCGCCGTGGCCAGATGGCGGGTGGTGGTGGGTGGTGGTGGGTGATGGTGGTCAGAGGATCGTGGGATTCGGCGCGTCGCCGTACACTTCCTCGGGATCGAATACTTTTTCGGTGTCGGTCCACTCGAGTTCCACGTGTCCATCCGCCTGTTTCGCCGCGAATTCACTGCCGATCGGTACCTTGCGGTAGAAGCAGCTGCGATAACCCACGTGACAACTCGCGCCGCCCGCAACGTCAACTCGCAGCCAGATGCAGTCCTGGTCATCGTCCACGAGGAGTTCCCGCACCGTCTGCACAAGTCCGCTGGTCGCCCCTTTGTGCCAGAGCACCTGCCGGCTGCGACTGTAATAGTGGGCTTCGCCCGTGCTGATCGTCAGCTGCAGCGCCTCGGCGTTCATGTACCCTTGCATGAGCAACTCGCCGCTGTCGGCATCGGTCGTGACAACTGTAATCAGGCCGCGGTCGTCGAACCTGGGTGCAAGGTCATTGCCTTCCTCGACCTGTTCGATGGATTTGCGGGCTTGAAATCTGACCGGCGCAACAGACATTGGCAGTCCTCAATGAATTTCCTGCGGGCCGGAAGAATACCGATCGTAGCGGTCGGCAGCAATATTGTTATGATTGCGTTTTTTGACCGGCCGAACCTAGACACCATGACCATACAGCTGCACGACACGCTCCGGGGCAAGAAAGTCCTCTTTGAGCCCCAGGAAGCCGGTGAAGTGACGATGTACTTGTGCGGGCC
>CAMYIS010000097.1:3929-8625 GCA_947258485.1 uncultured Woeseiaceae bacterium | reverse complement strand
ATTTTGGTATTGAATGTGAGGGCCGCGCTGAATCAGTCATGGGAAACTTTGAACCGAATTCTGCACATGCCGCAGGGCGCCCGCATAGCGTTGAAAGACGCAGATTTCGAAGAGCCGTTCGTGATGACTCGTAAAACTTTCGGTCAACTGGTGCGCAGCCGTGCAGACTATGCCCGATTCTCGCGTTTTTACATCGAGCGGGCGCTAAGACACGCGCCGGAGCTGGAGCAATTGAATGCGCAGATCGCCGCAAAGCGACGCGAGCTGACAAGCCAGCGGCGGGCCTACTGGTTGCCGGATGTCTCGGTCGGCGGGCGCTACACGAGCAACCTCGACCAGTCCGGATTGGGCGCCGGGCCACAGGCAGGGCAGGACCTGAACGATTGGAGCATTGGCATTCAGGCAACGCTGCCGTTGTTTTCCGGCGGCTTGAAAAAAGCCAATGTCTCGCGCGCGAGTTTCGAACTCCGGCAACTCGAATCGTTACGTGCCTCGACCGCGGAGCGCGTTGAGGAACAGATTCGCAACCAGCTCCATGCGGCAGAGGCGGCTTATCGGCAGATTGATCTTGCTGATGATGCGGCCGAGGCTTCGCGCAAGAACTTCAGTCTCGTGAGCGATGCCTACGCACGCGGGACCGTAACTGTGATTGAATTGCTCGACGCGCAGGATACGAGTCTTACGGCTTCCGCGGCAGCCGCAGAGTCTTTGTACAACTTCCTCATTACAATGATGTCGGTGCAGCGAGCCATTGGTGAGTATGACTACCTGTTGTCACCTGAAGAAAAGGATGCACTGGCGGCCGAATATCGCCTGGCACTGACGGGATCCAGATGATGAGATTCAGTGTATGTATTTTGCTCGTTGCAACCTTGATGTTTGCCGGGTGCGGCAAGTCTGACGAAGCGATGGAAGAGCGGTTGCGGCCGGTGCGTTACGTGACCGTCAGTGACGCGAGCATCTTTCGTGACCGGAGCTTTTCGGGTACGTCCAAGTCCAGCCGGGAATCGCGTTTGAGTTTCAAGATATCCGGGACTGTCATCAATGTGCCGGTGCAGATCGGTCAACGCCTAAATGCCGGTGACCTGATTGCCGAAATCGATCCGGCAAGCTACGTGCTGCAGGCGCAGCAGGCGCAGGCGACGCTTGTGGAAGCGCAGGCGAACGACCGCCGCGCCGCCGCTAATTACGAGCGCACCAAGGGACTATATGCCAACAGTAATGCGTCGCTGAACGATCTTGAATCGGCGCGCGGGCAGGCGCAATCGGCGAGTGCGGTAGTTCGTGCGGCGAGCAAGGCATTGGAAATCGCGCGACTCAATGTCTCGTATACAAAACTGACAGCCGCTGCGGACTGTTCGATTGCGTCGCTTGCTATCGAGGTCAATGAAAACGTCGCGTCCGGTCAACAGGTAGCGGCTGTAAGTTGCGGCAACGCGTTCGACAACAGGTAGCGGCTGTAAGTTGCGGCAACGCGTTCGAGGTGACAGTAGACATCCCGGAAAGCTTGATCGGCAGCATCGATGAATCGACGCCAGTCACCGTGCGATTCGGCTCCATTCCCAACAAGGAGTTCAGCGGCGAAATCTCTGAAATTTCTGTGACTTCGGCCGCGGGCTCGGCCGCGTTTCCAGTGGTCGTTAAAATCACGGATCGTGATCCGTCTTTGCGCTCGGGCCTAGCGGCCGACGTGACGTTTCAGTTCGATTCGGCGGCGTCTAATGGCGGTGGCTTCGTACTCCCGGTGAACGCGGTCATCAACGACCCGAGCGGAACATTCGTCTTTGTAGCTGAGTCTGCCGAGACCGATGGCGAAGCGTTGGTCCGTCGGCGAGCCGTCACATTGGGCGAGTTATCGCAGTCCGGTATCGAAGTCGTCGAAGGCCTTAGAATTGGCGACCGTGTTATTACCGCGGGCATTTCCGTGATTCGTGAAGGGCAGCGCGTCCTGATTCCGGCCACGGACTGAGCCGGGCTTTATTGTGAATCTCACTGCCTTTGCAATCGACAGGAATCGCATCACGCTGTCGATTGTGGCCCTGGTCGTGATTGCCGGAATATTCGCGTTTCAGAGCCTGCCGAAAGCACAGGATCCGGGCTTTATCGTCCGTACGGCGGTCATTACGACGCGCTTTCCCGGTGCAAGTCCCGAACGCGTAGAACTGCTCGTCACTGACAAGATCGAGAAAAAAATTCAGGAGATGCCCGAAATCGACGCGATCAAGAGCGAATCGCGAACCGGTATTTCGATCATTTATGCAGACTTCAAAGAAAGCTACAAAGTCATGCGGCCCATCTTTGATGATCTGCGCCGCAAGGTAAACGCTATAACGGCAGAACTGCCGCAGGGTGCGCTTACTCCGGAGGTCAACGATGAGTTTGGCGATGTATTCGGTAGCGTCTATACATTGTCAGGCGATGGCTTTTCCTATGCAGAGCTGAAGGCCGTTGCCGATGAGTTGCGCGACGAGCTCTTGAAAGAACCCGACATCGCCAAAGTCTCGATCCACGGGGCGCAGCAGGAAGTCATTTTCGTCGAGTACAACAATGCGCGCCTGTCTGAACTCGGACTGTCGCCGCAGCAGCTATCCGCATCGCTTGCGGCCGTCAACATCGTGTCTTCCGGCGGGGATATCGTCAGTGGACGCGAAAGAATAACCCTGGAGCCGAGCGGCAACTTCGAATCGGTTGCCGATCTACAGCGAACAGTCATTCAGCTTCCCGGCGGGGCGCTTGTTTACCTCGAAGATATCGTCGATATCTATCGCGGCTACAAAGACCCGCCAAACAGTGTCAGTCGCGTGAACGGCGAACCAACGCTCGCCATCGCAGTGTCGATGCGAGACGGCGGTGACATCCTCAAGCTGGGTGAGCGACTCAACGTTCTCATGCCGGATCTGGTTTCCCGATACCCGTGGGGCATTACGATTGACAAGGTCTGGTTTCAGGCGGACCTGGTCGCGGACGTTGTGCAGGCGTTTTCATCGAGCCTGGCGCAGGCGATCGTTATTGTCATACTCGTAATGATCGCGTTTCTCGGTCTGCGCACCGGTGTCGTCGTTGGTTCGCTGATTCCAACGACCATAGTTGCATCTGTGTTCACGATGCAGATCTTCGATATTTCGATCAACCAGATATCGCTGACGGCGCTGATCATATCGCTGGGTCTCCTCGTCGACAACGCGATCGTCATCGTGGAGTCGATCCTCGTGAGGCGTGAGAAAGGCGAGAATGCAATTTCGGCTGCCGTCGAGTCGGGTAAGGAACTCAGCACACCGTTGCTCATCTCGTCGTTGACCACGGCGGCGGCCTTCATGCCGATAGGATTGGCGAAGTCCGCGGTCGGCGAATACACGGCAGACATATTCTATGTCGTCACTATTGCGCTGCTGACATCCTGGCTATTGGCTATGACATTTGTACCGATGCTGACGACAGTCGCGCTGAAGGTGCAGCCGGCGATCAGCAATGGCGCAAACCCGTTTGAAGGTCGCTGGTACGCGTACTACCGCAAGCTGCTGGGCCTGTCGCTGCGTTGCCAGTATCGCTTTCTTGCTGTGATCATCTTGCTGTTCATCATCGCAATCATCGGACTGGGATTGGTACGCCAGCAGTTCATTGCGCCGTCAGAAGACCCGGTGCTTTCGGCCAAACTCGAGCTGCCGCTGGGCACGTCGATTGAAACCAGCCAGCAGGTGATAGCCGAGGTCGATGCGTTCATCGAAGCAACCTACTTCAAGCCGGCGAGCGGCGAGCCGCGTATTCGCAACTGGCTGACGTTTATCGGCGAAGGCGGCCCGCGTTTCAAATTGAATCTCAATCCACCGAATCCGAATGCCGCAAACTCCTTTGTCATCGCGAATACCAGGCATGGCGAGGATGTCGATGAAGTGATTTCCGGCATCGAGGGCTACGTGCTCGAAAATCATCCTGACCTCGCGGCGCAGGTCAAGCGACTCGAAAACGGCCCGCCCGTGGACTACCCGATCATTGTGCGCATATCCGGCAGCGACTTTGACGCCCTTTATCGCATCGCGGACCAGGTAACCGGTTTTCTGTACAGTCTTCCGCAGGTATCGAACGCAAAGAACTCCTGGGGATTGCAGACCAAGAAGCTGCGCGTAGAGGTCGACCAGGAACTGGCGCGTCGATCGGGCGTGACCAGTGAAGATGTTGCCTATTCACTGCAATCCGGGCTAACCGGCATCGATCTGACGCAGTATCGGGAGGGCGATGAACTCATACCGGTCACGCTGCGGACTATTGCCGCCGACCGACAGGACTTCAGCAAACTCGACGGCCTGACCGTTTACTCGCAAAGCACGGGCGCTAACGTGCCGCTGAAACAGGTAGCGAACGTCGAATTGACGTTTGAGCCAGGCATTATCGAGCGACGCGACAGGGATCGAACCCTGTCCTTGAACGTGCAGCTGCGTCCCGGCGCCACGGCCGCCGAGGTTGTTGCCGAGCTGAGGCCGTGGCTCGAAGATGCCGACGACCTCTGGCCCGCGGGACATGCTTTTGAGATCGGCGGTGAGACTGAGGAGTCCGGTGACGCGAACGCGTCCATCGCCGCCGAGCTGCCTGTGGCCGGAATGCTGATCCTGCTGCTGCTGGTCTGGCAATTCAATTCGCTGCGCAGGCCGGCAATCATTCTTGCAACGATTCCGCTGGGTCTTATCGGCGTCACCTTCGG
>CAMYIS010000097.1:0-3908 GCA_947258485.1 uncultured Woeseiaceae bacterium | reverse complement strand
TGGGGTGGGACAGCCATGTTCAAGCCGATGGCCATTACCATTATCTTTGGACTGGCGTTCGCCACCGCGCTGACGTTGCTGGTGGTTCCGGTCTTGTATTCGCTTTTCTTCAGGGTTTCATTTAGAGCGAAAGGCTGACGGCGCTTTACCAGTGCCCGGTACCCGGTTCCCCCTTGAAGGGGCCAACAACGTCAGACGTGATCCAGCCACCGTAGAAACGTCCGGGCTGTGGCAGAACGCGCTCACCATCGACAAAGCACTCGACGCGGGCCGGATAGAATGAAACGTAGTCTCTTAAGACGTCGAATCTTGCGCGCGGTCGCGGATAGTCCCATGCGACGGGAAAGTCCGGGTTCGATGCAAGCGCCCAGTAACGCGCCGCACCTTTCCATTCGCAGACTGAGCGATCCGGCGACTCCAGGAGATGCTGCCATGCAACGGCCTCGGGCGGGACGTAATAGGTCGGCGGACTCGCCGTTTCCATCAAGCGATAGCTTTTGCGGCTGCTGGCAATAAGCGTGTCGCCGCTCCTGACTTCGACCAGGCGATTGCAGCGTTTCGCGACTGGCGGCCTCGGGTAATCCCAAACGGATTCCTGTCCGGGTTCAGGCACGATGGCAAAATCGGGTCGTTCTTTCCCTTGGTAGTTCCACATGACCTCAGTGTTATCGCCCACAATCGAATGCTCTGCTCGATTACAGCACTGTACGCGATTTTGCTGCGGGGTCGAGCTAGTCGTTCGGAAGCAGCCGGCTGATGTCGACCTTGAACTGCAGGAAGAAGAGGCCGCTGACGGTGTCATCCATCATTCGCACGTCAAGCAGGCTTTCGACGGCCTTCACCGGCAGGTAGGTGAGGTTGATTCCCATGTGGCGATTGCCGACGGACAGGCTCGGGACAGCGCCTGGGAACGGCCGATTGTCGTTAACGTCAGTGCGGGTCATCAGGAATGCGTTGATACCGGCGTCCACGTAAAAGCCGTTCAAGCGATCGGTCGCAAACAGGGTGCGGTGCAAGCCGGCGCCGGCCATGTAGGACATGTCGTCATTGCTGTCTCGAAAGCCGTTGACCATGACCTGTTTCTTCCAGCGCGACTCGGTCTCGGTCGCATCAACGTGAATCGAGCGGCCATTGATGACCGCGCTGAAGTTGCCGGCGAGCGCGGACGAGGCTGGCGCGACAATAAGTAAAGCGAGGAGGGTGAGTCTTGCGGCATTGAGTCGTTTCATGCCGATTAATGAATGCAAGGCACATGCCGGAAATTAAAATATAGTAATTTCAATATGTTATAAAGACAGTTTAAACGACGTGTAAAGAGAATCGACAGCTGCCGCCGGGCCGCCTGGCCAGGCGGCCGCCCATTGAATGCTCACTGTGCGCTGGTTCCACAATGGTGTGTGACGTGGCGCACCCGGTTAATCGCCGATATTTTCCGCGGAGAATCTGTGAGCCAACGCCGCCCAACGACAGGATGACGCCGAGCGCCGTGACGATCGGCACGGCAACCCAGAAAGCGCCATTCGCGCCGAAAGCGGCTATCAACAAACCTGCGATAACGACGGACATGCGGATGACGATGAGGTTGAGCCAAAGTGTCGTGCGCGCGAGCACCAGTCCTGTCGCGATCGCACCGACGCCGACGGCGGACGTGAGGATGGCCAGCCCGGAGCTGCCGCGTGCGAAAACCGCATCGGCGAAGGCCGGCAGCATTTCCATCGCGCCGCGTCCGAATACCGAGCCGACCGCGATCATGAAAAGCAGGCCTCGAATCGTTCGGTGATCGCGCACGTAGCGAACGCCATCGAGCAACTCGGACCAGACGTCGCCGGGCTTCGTCCCTCGTCTCGTTCTGGGTCTCAATTCAACGAAGAACACGGCAGCAACGATGGCAAGATACGAGATGCCGTTTAGCGCAAACGCCGCGCTGACACCCAGCGTCGCGATCACCACCCCGGCGATAGCGGGACCGACGAATCGCGACACGTTAAACGAGATCGACGTGCTGGCAATCGCGCTCTCGAGCTGCTCCCTGGCGACCAGGTTTGGCACCAGCGTCATGCGCACCGGCGTGTGAGCGCCATCCAGCGCGCCCTGCAGCAGCGAAAATACCGTGAGCACAACGATGTCCACGTTGCCGAGTGCCGCAAGTGCGCCGAGCGCCAGCATATTCGCCGTGCTGAAGGAGTTGATGACGATTGACGCTTTGCGCCGATCGACCCGATCGGCGAGCACGCCGAATAAGGGACCAAAGAAAACGGCTGGTGCAAACTGCGTGAATGCAACCACGCCGACCCAAAACTCGGAGCCAGTCAATTGCCAGGCGAACCAGCCGAGTGCGACGCGATAGACCCACAGACCGTGCAGCGATATCGTGCTGCCGACCAGGTAGATGAGGAAATTGCGGCTGCTAAGCGCCGAGCTGCTGCTCACTGAAGCGGTTCGCCATTCAATAGGAGTGTGGGATGGTAGACTCGCTCCGCGGAGGATATCCAGCTCATGAAAAAAATAGCTATAAAGACATGGGACGATCTCGAGGACCGGGCGCCGGACTATGCGCTGGTCGCCGACGTTGATCTTGTCATTGTTCGTTATGACGAGTCGGTCACGGTGCTGTACGGTCGCTGCGCGCACCGCGGTGCTCTTATGTCGGACGGTCACATTGACGGCGACAACCTGATCTGCGGCGTGCACGGTTGGGACTACCGGCTGGACACCGGTGTCAGCGAATACAATAACAGCGAGACTTTGCCGAAGTTCAATGCCTGGATCGAGGGCGGCCAGGTGCTGGTCGACGAAGACGAAATTTCGGATTGGGCCAAGCAGCACCCGCAACCTTATAAGCGCGATGCGTACCAGGGGCTTTACCAGGACCCGAACGGCATCCCGATCGAACCGCATGTGAAGCTAATTCGCAAACTCGCGAACGAGGGGCTTACGAAACTGGGCCACCACGGCCCGTCCGCTGCCATGGGCGTGCCGCGCAACAGTCTGCCGCAGTGGGACGACCTGCAGTTCGTTGTCGGCCAGCTGCACAAGCTGCCGTTGCTTGATGACGAAGTTGTCGGTACCGAGCTCGTCATTGGTCCGCGAGCCAAAAAGCCGCTGCGCCTGGATATTCCGTTGTTTGTTTCGGACATGAGTTTCGGCGCTTTGTCCGAGGAGGCAAAGGTCGCGCTCTCGAAAGGCGCGGAGCTGGCTGGCACCGGCATCTGCTCGGGCGAGGGCGGCATGCTGCCCGAAGAACAGGCCGCCAACTCGCGCTATTTCTATGAGCTGGCATCCGCGCGCTTCGGTTTTTCGTGGGACAAGGTGAAAAAGACCCAGGCGTTTCACTTCAAGGGCGGGCAGGGCGCCAAAACGGGCACAGGCGGGCACCTGCCCGGCAACAAGGTGCAGGGCAAGATTGCTGAAGTGCGCCATCTCGAGGAAGGGCAGGCCGCGGTATCGCCGGCACGTTTTCCGGAGTGGACCGAACTCAGCCAGTTCCGCGACTTCGCCGAAGAAGTGCGTGACAAGACGGGCGGGATTCCAGTCGGTTTCAAACTCTCGGCGCAGCACATCGAGAAAGACATCGATGCCGCGCTCGAGATTGGTGTCGACTACATCATCCTCGACGGCCGGGGTGGCGGCACGGGCGCCGCGCCGCTTATTTTCCGGGACAACATCTCTGTGCCGACGATTCCGGCACTCGCGCGAGCGCGACGGCACCTGGACGCATGCGATGCATCCGACGTGACGTTGATCGCGACGGGCGGCTTAAGGCACCCGGCGGACTTCGCCAAAGCCATGGCGCTGGGCGCCGACGGTGTCGCTGTCTCCAACGCGGCCATCCAGGCGATCGGCTGTCTCGGCATGCGTGCCTGCCACACCAACAACTGTCCCGTCGGCATTGCAACGCAGAAACCGCA
>CAMYIS010000096.1 GCA_947258485.1 uncultured Woeseiaceae bacterium | reverse complement strand
GAGCCTGAGCCTGAACCAGAGCCCGAACCGCTGCCTGATCGCGAAGAAGTTGCCCGTGAGCAGGCGCAAGCCGCATTGATGCCCTTTGCCGAAGACCTTGCCGACCTGGTTGACATGGACCTCGTGGAACAGATGGCCGACGACCGTCCGTTGACGGCATCGGTGGGTGAGGCTGTGCGCAACGAACGCTCGATGATCACATCCAAGGCGGGCGCCGCGTCACGGGGTATCAATACTGCAAGCATGAGTCGCAATACCGGCGGTACCGGTATCGCGGGGCGCTCAACGACCAAAGTCGCGAGCCCGGTCGCCGGAATCGGCAAGAGCGGCGGCGCCGCTTCGCGTGTCGGCTCGAGCGGCAAAGCGTCCCGATCCCGCGAAGAAATCGAGCTCGTGTTTGATAAGAACAAGGGCGCGATCTTCGCCTTGTACAATCGCGCACTGCGCATGGACCCGTCACTCGAAGGCAAGCTGGTCCTCAAGCTGACTATCGCCCCGAATGGGCAGGTCACGATGTGTGAGGTTGTCTCCAGTGAACTCGGCGACCCGGATCTCGAGCGCAAACTGGTACAGCGCGTGAAGCTCTTCCGCTTTGAGGCCAAAAACGTCGAAGCGATTACGACCACGAAGCCAATCGACTTCTTCCCAGCGTAAACGATACTGGTTCCGAGAAGCCCCGCGGCGCCAATCGCGGGCCGTATCCCAGTTGCCAAAACAAGCCGCCGTCGAGACGAATCCACGTCCGGACCGCTACGTTTTTCGCCTTTGAACAGGAGGTGATAGCATAGACGGAAGTCCGAAGAGGGTGGTTGAAATGGGGATCGGTTTGAAAAGCGCAGCGCTGAGAGTCGTCGTCACGACGGCATTCTTGCTCCCTGCCGGCTCATCGTGGGCGGAAATCTCGATTGATGAACTCATACGCGACGCCAGGATTGCTGAGGGTCCTATTGCCATGCGGGATCTGCCGCACTGGAACGGGGCCCGAAAGCTAATGGTCTCGCGGCTGGGCGATGAGGTCGATGCACTCAGGATGCTCTTGCCGGGCGCCGAGTTCGTTGTCGTGAATTCCGAGGCGGAAGCGATCGAGCAGGCGGCTGATGTCGATGCCATTGTCGGTTTATGCAGTGAACGTTTGCTCGCGGCTGCTAAAAGTGCCGTCTGGGTTCAGATTTTTTCATCCGGAGCCGAACGTTGCGTCGATGTTCCGGCCGTAGCCAGCGGCCAGGTAGTGCTGACGAATATGCAGAAGATGTCCGCCCCCGTAATCGGTGAGCATGCCGTCGCCATGATGCTCGCCCTGGCGCGGCGCCTTCCCGAGTATGCGAAGGGCATGAAACGCGGGGCCTGGATGAGAGGTTCCGATGCGTCCGCCGCAATGTTCCCGGTCTCAGGAAAAACAATGCTCGTGATCGGTCTGGGCGGAATCGGCACTGAGGCCGCAGAACGCGCTGCGGCGCTGGGCATGCGCGTGATCGGAACCCGCAACAGCAGCCGTGCGGGCCCGTCCTTCGTAGACTATGTTGGTCTGTCCGACGAGCTTCTTGATCTCGTGGGACAGGCAGACGTCATAGTGAATGCATTGCCGCTGACCGACGCCACCCGGCACCTGCTTGACACTGAATTCTTTGCTGCCGTGAAAAAGGGTGCTCTGTTCATTAATGTTGGTCGGGGCGCCACGGTGGATACGAATGCGTTGACCGATGCGATTCGAAATGGACAAATTAGCGGGGCCGGCCTCGATGTGACTGATCCGGAACCTCTGCCGGCAAATCATCCGCTGTGGCAATTTGACAATGTCATCATCACACCCCATGTTGCATCCCGCGGCGGCGAACGAGAGCGGCACTTTGTCTTGCTTAAAGAAAATATCAGGCGCTATGCCGCCGGTGAGCGGCTCCTGAACGTCGTGGACCCCGAACGTGGCTACTAGCGAGACAGCCGTGCCGACAATCCATCGCGCGAAAAACCGCCGAGTCGCTATCGATGGCGCGAGTCGACGTCGCCTGTACCTGTTTCGGCATGGCGCTGTCGACTACATCGATGAAAACGGTAACTGGGTGGTCGATCCGGATTCAGTCGATCTCAATGTGCGGGGCAGAGCACAGGCAGCTGGAATGGCCGAACTGTTCGCGGGCATCCACGTCGATAAAGCACTCTGCACCGGCCTTCCGCGAACGCGGCAGACCGGCGAGACGATACTGGATGATCGCGATATTGAGCTGGAAGTATTCGCAGAGCTCGAAGAAATCCGGCCGCTTAAAGGAGAGACGGCGGGCGGATACGATATTTATTCCGATATCGCTTTTTCCCACTGGCGGGCACCGCAGGAGGATGCGAGATTCCTGCGCGGAGAGCGTTACCACGATTTCTATGCGCGCGTCAGTGCCGCAATGGAGTCTCTGCTTGCCGATAAATCCTGGCACAACCTGGCCGTGTTTGCTCACGGTGGTACCAATGCTGCGGTCCTCGGATGGGCCACCGGGGTAGGCCTGGAGGCGTTCGGCTTGCTCGATCAGTCGATGTGTTGCCTGAATATTATCGATTTCGATTTTGATGAAAAAAGCCGGTTGGTTCGCAAGACTGTGCGTGCGATGAATATCACGGCCGACGATCCCGTAATGCGCAATAGGCATGCAGGCGACATGGAGATGCTCGCGCGGCGCATTCTTAAATGGCAGCGATAAACGCCGCATCGGAACCGGCTGAAGGTTTTCCCCCGATCGCAGGTTCTGACGCACGTATTCTGATTTTGGGTAGCTTACCCGGCCAACGCTCCATTGCAGAGCAGCAGTACTACGCGCATCCGCAAAACGTGTTTTGGCGGATCATGGAAGAGCTCTTTGGGATCAATGGCGGCTATGTTGATCGCTGCGAACAACTGGTGAAAAACCGGATTGCGCTTTGGGACGTGCTTCAGAGTTCGTTGCGGCCGGGCAGCATGGACGCAAACATCAGGCTCGACAGTGCGCGCGCAAACGATTTTGAAACGTTTCTGAGCGCGCATTCCGGAATTGGGCTGATCGCATTCAATGGCAGGAAAGCTGAAGCGCTTTTTGAAAGGTTTGTGGATACGAATGTGGCAGCGCGGTCGATTCGCTGGTCCAGTCTGCCATCCACGAGTCCGGCCTACGCGGCAATGCCGTTCTCACGTAAGCTGGCGCGGTGGCGGCAAGTGATATCGCCTATAGCAGAATAACTGATAGCTCGGAGCGGACAATGATTGGATATGTAACCATCGGCACCAACAAGTTTGACGAAGCGGCAAAATTCTA
>CAMYIS010000095.1 GCA_947258485.1 uncultured Woeseiaceae bacterium | reverse complement strand
GATACACGCCCAGGGATTCTTGACTGGCAGGTCAAAGATGTCGGCGAGATATACGGCGCCCTGTTTCAATTGACCAAGAAGGCGGAGGCTGATCAGTAGCGCATTTCCTCGCGGTGCCGGACGAGAAATCCACCACTGTCTTTCAAGGCCTATTTCGTTACACATGCATCCAATTGGCTGCCCACGACTGTTCACTAAGACTATTTTGATCCGCTCGTTTCAGTATAATCAGGCGCTCGCGTCGATCCTCCGGAGCCGCAATGCAGCCAACTCTGCTAGACCAGGGAATCATGCTCATGCTTGTCGGCATGGGCACTGTGTTCGTTTTCCTGTCGGTCCTGGTTGCGGGAATGTCCCTGTTGGCGCTAGTGGTGCACCGTTTCTCACCCGCGCCGGTTGATGCGGGTGCGAGTGACGAAGAGGTCGCGGCGATTACGGCCGCGATCACGCAGCATCGAAGAACACGCCCTTGACCTGACGAATGGAAATCAATGAGCGATAAGAATCCCCTGGGAATAACCGAACTGGTGCTGCGTGATGCGCATCAGAGTCTGCTTGCGACCCGCATGCGCATCGACGACATGCTGCCAATTGCGGGGAAACTCGACCAGGTTGGCTTCTGGTCCATGGAGTCCTTGCATCCGCTACCTTGGAGAAGATCCCTGGGAGCGCATCCGCCGCCTCAAGGCCGCAATGCCGAATACGCCGCAACAGATGCTGTTTCGCGGGCAGAACATTCTCGGCTATCGCCATTACGCAGATGATCTCGTCGAGAAGTTCGTGGAGCGTTGCGCCGTCAATGGGGTCGATGTCTTCCGCATTTTCGATGCGCTCAACGATCTCAGGAATCTCGAAACGGCAATCAAAGCGACGCTGGCTGTTGGCAAGCATGCCCAGGGCACGATGTCTTACACCGTGAGCGAGGTCCATACCGTCGATCTCTGGGTCGACATGGGCAAGCGCATCGAGGACATGGGCGCGCATTCCATTTGCATCAAAGACATGGCCGGACTGCTGCGTCCGTATGTCGCGTTCGAGCTCGTAAGTCGCCTCAAGGAGGCGGTCGACATCCCGATTCACATGCAGTGCCATGCGACAACGGGACTATCCACCGCCACTTGCGTCAAAGCGGCGGAAGCCGGCATCGACAATATCGATACGGCTGTCTCGTCGATGAGCATGACGTATGGCCACTCGCCGACCGAAACGCTGGTCGCGATCCTCGAAGGCACGGACAGGGATACCGGCCTCGATCTCATCCTTATCGAAGAAATCGCTGCGTATTTTCGTGAGGTCCGCAAAAAGTACGCGAAGTTCGAGGGTGCGCTCAAAGGCGTGGACTCGCGCATTCTGGTTGCGCAGGTGCCCGGTGGCATGCTCACCAACCTGGAGAATCAGCTACGCGAACAGAACGCGAGTGACAAGCTCGACGAAGTGCTCGAAGAGATTCCGCGAGTTCGAAAAGACCTCGGGATGCTGCCGCTGGTGACGCCGACGTCGCAGATCGTCGGCACACAGGCGGTTATCAACGTCATGTCCGGGTCGCGCTACGGCAACATCACCAAAGAAACCGCCGGCCTTCTCAAGGGTGAATACGGTGCGACGCCGGTTCCCGTGAACAGGGAATTGCAGGCACAGGTTCTTGAGGGCGCGGAGCCTGTAACCTGCAGACCGGCTGATCTGCTTGAGCCGGAGCTCGAGAGCCAGACCGACGAGTTAAAACGCATTGCCAAAGAGAAGGGCATCCGGCTGGCAGATGCGGTCGTCGACGATGTGCTGACGTACGCACTGTTTTCCCAGATCGGTACCAAGTTCCTCGAAAACCGTGACAATCCGGCTGCGTTCGAGCCGGTTCCCTCTGCGGAGACCGAGGCTCCGGCCGCACAAGCTGCCGCGACGGCGACGGCGACGGCGACGACGACGGGGTCGGGCGTTTATTCGGTGCGTGTGAACGGCAAAGCATTCACGGTTGAAGTTGCCGAGAGCGGCCAACTGGCCAGCGTTAGTGCCGCGCCTGCCGCGCCTGCCGCAAGTACCGTAGCGGCAGGCTCGGGCGAGGCCGTCAAAGCCGTGCTCGCCGGCAACATTTTCAAAGTACATGTTGCGCCCGGCGCAACCGTGAGCAAAGGCGATCCACTGCTCGTTGTAGAGGCAATGAAAATGGAAACGGCCGTAGTCGCCCCGCGTGCCGGCACCGTGACCGAGGTCTTCGTCAAGCAAGGCGATTCCGTCAAGGTCGGCGACCCACTCGTCGCGATCGGTTGATGACAGGCTGATCGGTGGAACTCATCGAGCAAATCTGGACCGGATCAGGAATCTACCAGATCAAAGGCGGGCAGTTGGTCATGCTCGGGGTCTGTCTTCTTTTGCTTTACCTGGGAATAGTTCGCAAGTTCGAACCGCTGTTGCTCGTAACCATCGGTTTCGGCGGACTTCTCAGCAATATCCCGGGTGCCGAAATTGCCACCGGCGATGGCCTGTTACATCTTGCGTATGTGGTTGGCATTGAGACGGGGGCATTTCCCCTGATTATCTTCATGGGTGTTGGTGCGCTGACGGACTTCGGGCCCCTGCTCGCCAATCCGCGAACACTTTTTCTCGGTGCTGCCGCACAGTTCGGTATTTTCGCGACCTTGCTCGGCGCGCTCGGCTTGACCCAGTTGGGACTCATGGACTTTTCGCTGCGCGAAGCGGCGGCCATCGGCATCATCGGCGGCGCCGACGGACCCACGGCGATTTATGTTGCGGGTAAACTCGCCCCCAACCTGCTTGGCGCCATCGCCGTCGCCGCTTATTCCTACATGGCCCTGGTGCCGCTGATTCAGCCGCCCATCATGAAGTTGCTGACGACGGAGTCGGAGCGCCAGATCGAAATGGTTCAACTGCGCGAAGTATCCAGAGCGGAGCGCATCATATTCCCGTTATTGCTGCTATTACTTGTCGGGCTTCTCCTGCCCACGGCTGCACCACTGTTGGGAATGCTCGCCTTCGGCAACCTGATGCGTGAGTGTGGAGTTGTCGAACGCCTATCCAATACGACGCAGAACGCACTCATCAATATTGTGACGATTTTCCTCGGCCTTGCCGTTGGATCCAAGCTCAGTGCGGAACAATTCCTGGTTCCGAGTACGCTGGGTATCCTGGTCCTCGGCATGGTTGCCTTTGCGATTGGCACTGCGAGTGGCGTCATAATGGCGAAGTTGCTGAACAAGATATCGGTGCAGCCCATTAATCCGCTGATCGGCGCGGCCGGTGTATCCGCAGTTCCAATGGCCGCGCGCGTCGCCAATAAGGTTGGACTCGAGGCCAACCCGCACAATATTCTGCTAATGCATGCCATGGGACCGAATGTCGCCGGCGTTATCGGCTCAGCCGTAGCGGCCGGCATCATGATAATGTTCGCTTCTTGAACAAATGCCTGGGGACAGTGGGCGGTCATTAGTCTGGATGTGAAGATAATGTCTTTATCAATAGTCATTCCCGCGAAAAACGAATCGGCCTCGATCGGGGGAATTGTCACGGCCGCAAAAGAAGCCTGGCCGGATGCCGAGATTATCGTTGTCGATGACGGGTCAAGTGACACGACTGCCGAGGTCGCGCGTTCCGCGGGTGCCACGCTGGTTCAGCACCCGGAGAGTCTCGGCAACGGCGCGGCGGTGAAAGCAGGCGCCAGAATTGCACAAGGCGACATCATCGCGTTCATGGACGGTGATGGCCAACATGATCCGAAAGAGCTTGCACCGCTGTTGCAAAAACTCGACGAGGGTTACCACATGGCCGTCGGTGCGCGCGACTCGGGCTCTCACGCCAATATGGGTCGGCTTTTCGCAAATGGCTTTTACAATGGCGTCGCGTCGTTACTGACGGGGCGGAGAATTCCGGACCTGACGTCAGGTTTCCGGGTGGCTCGCGCCAAGCTATTCAAAGAATTTCTTTACCTG
>CAMYIS010000094.1 GCA_947258485.1 uncultured Woeseiaceae bacterium | reverse complement strand
GGGCGACACGCAAAGCGGGCAGATCCAGGAGATCGGTTTTTCGCTGTACACGGAACTCCTGGGCCGTGCCGTGGATTCGTTGCGGTCGGGCGAAGAACCCGATCTCGACGCGCCGCTGCATGCCGGAGTCGACATAAATCTGCACATTCCCGCCCTTTTGCCGGACGACTATGTTCCTGACGTGCACCTGCGCCTGATCCTGTACAAACGAATCTCGGCCATGGAGTCCGCCGCCGAGCTGCGTGAACTGCAGGTAGAACTCATCGATCGATTCGGCCTGCTCCCCGACAGTGCCAGGAACCTGATACGAATCGCTGCCATCAAGAAATCGGCGGCGGCGCTCGGTATTGAGAAGATTGATGCCGCTGACCGCGGCGGCTACCTCGTATTCGGCTCGGAAAGTCACATTGACCCTGTCGCGCTCGTGCAATTAGTGCAAAATGACAGCCGAAAATTCCGTTTACAGGGATCGCACCGGCTGCAGATTCGGGACGACCTGTCGGACCTGGAAACACGATTCAAAACAATAGAGAACCTGATGCGGGATCTCGCGGTCAAAGGCTAGGGATTTGTACGAATGATGCGGTCTATGCGAACAACGACGTTTATTTGCCTGATACTCTTAACCTTCGCGGCGCCGCTGGCGCAGGATGATCTCGCCGAGGAAGAGCAGGAAATCCGGCGCTACATGGTCGAAATGATCATCTTCAAGTACGCTCAGGAAGTAGCACCCGGCAGCGAGATATTTCCGGGCGACAAACCCATCGTTCCGGATCCCGTTCTCGACGACGAGTCGTTGCTGCTAGAAGAAGAGCCGCTCGAAGAGATTCCGCGACGATTGCGCGACATCGAGTTAGCTCGCCTTCGGAACGACGAGTACACAATGGGCGACATCATGGACCGGCTGAAACGTCTCGACGTCTACGACCCGGTCATGCACTTCGGCTGGACCCAGACCACGTGGCCCGAGGAAGAAACCCGGGCCATCGACCTCGGTTCGATGGGACGACTGCCTCAAGGTCTCGGCGGCACTCTCAAGCTCTACCTGAGCCGTTTCCTGCATCTTGTGGTTGACCTGCAGCTCGATGCGCCGGACTCGGCTCAAGGCATGTCCGGCCGCGACGATCCCGTGTCAGGCTACGGCGACTACCGTGCGCTGGATGCATTGAGGGAGTTCGACGAACCGCGCCCCATTCGTTACCGCATTAGCGAGGACCGCATTTTTCGTTCCGGCGAGCTGCGATATTTCGATCATCCGAAGTTTGGCGTACTTGCCAAGGTCACGCGCGTTGAAGACGACGAGCAGGAATCAACCGAGCTGGATGATACCGAGTTACTCGGATACCCCGTCGAGTAAGTCATTCAGAAAGTCGGTTGGGCTCCGCTGCTCGTTTGCAGCATCGGCGACCGTCACATCGAATGAGACGGTTACGAACTTGGAGACGCCGGATCGGGGATGATGCAGCCCGAGTTCCCGTACGGCTGTAGATATGCGGCTCGCAAATTCACGGACACCCTGCTCGTCGGACGCGTGTGACAAGACGACAAACCGGGCGCCGCCGGGCCTCGCCACGACGTCACTGGCACGTCGCAAGCAGCGCCGGATCGCCTGACCGGCACGGCGCAAACACGAGTCTGCGGCATGTCGCCCAAACACCTCGACGTATGCCTCGAACTCATCGAGCGTAAATTTTACAAGCGACAGCTGGCTCTTTTCTCTCGCCGCAACTGCCCAGTCATGCTCGAAGACCTCCTGGAATGCGCGGTCATTCAGGACGCCGGTGACAGGGTCGTCACGCGACAAATCCCGGATGCGGCGCTTGGCTTTGAGCAAGGCATGGTGCATTTCGGCACTTTCCGGCGTGCCTGCACCGGCTCCACTCCGCCAGTGAGCCGAATAAAATCGTGCCGATTTTTCCTTGGGAAGCAACATTGGCTTGAGTACGAGCAGGTACTCACGACTGTTGGACTCGACGGGAAAACTCGTTTCTTCCTGCGATCGCAGCGATTCACTCACTTCCATGGCGATATCACGGCCGGCAAGTTTTTCGACGACGTCGGCAAACGGTTTCTGAAGAACCTCCTCACCACCGATATTCTCGAACGCGGGATTCGCGAGCACGACGGGCCAGTCCGGTTGGTCGATGCAGACTACGACCAGCGGTTCCGCCGTGGCCGCGATGACCTGCTCCAGAATGCGTCGATCGACCTGCTTCATTGATACGTCATCTTGCCAGTTTGAAAAATTGTCGCAGCACACTCATGGCCTGCGTTCTGGCCGACAGCGTACTCGATTCGACATCCTCGTGTATCGGTGTGTCACCGCGCCCCGCTGCCCGGTTCACGATAAGCGCGAGGCAGGCATACCGGAGGCCAAGTTCGAGCGCGACGGCCGCCTCGGGCATTGCCGTCATGCCAACGTAATCGGCACCATCGCGTTCGAGGCGGTCAACTTCGGCCGCGGTTTCCAGCCTGGGTCCCTGGGTTGCTGCGTAAACTCCCCCGTCATGGCAGTCGAGTCCGGCAGCGCTGGCCGCCGCCAGCAGTTGCGCTCTCAGGTCAGCCGAGAATGGTTCCGTGAAATCGATGTGTTCAACGACGCCGTCAGCGCCGTCAAAAATTGTGTGCTCCCGCCCCCAGGTGTAGTCGAGAAGCTGATCAGGAACGGCGATTTCGCCCGACTCGCGTATCGTCGAGACGACACCGACCGTATTCAATGCAATAACGCTGTCGGCCCCGAGTTCTTTTAGCGCGGCCAGGTTGGCACGGTAGTTAATCGCGTGCGGCGGAATTGAATGGTCATCGCCATGCCGCGCCAGCGACAAAACCGGGCAAGCTTCGATCGCCACAGTATGTACTGGTGCTGACGTATCGCCGAAACGCGTGGCAACCCTGCGACCCGGGCCCTCACCCGCGAGCGATTCGAAGCCGCTGCCAATAATCACTGCGAATTTCGATGTCGTTGTCATTGCATCCCTGGCTCAGGCATCGAGATGCAGCTCGGGACGTTCGCTCCAGCGCGCGAACTGTTTATTAATAGACCGCCATTCGTCGCTGGCAAGCAGGGATTGGCGCAGGGGATGGCCAGTGCCGTGCAAACGTGCCAGCCGTACCAGTGACAGCGGATTCGAGTATTCACCGAGCGCATCCACGGCATGATGCGCGGCGTCGCGATCATTGCACACCAGGACCATATCGCAACCGGCGTCGAGTGCCAGCCGAGCCCGTTTTGCCATGGAGCCATAGTCACGTGTCGCCTTCATGCTGAGGTCATCGCAGAATACCGCACCGCCAAATCCGAGCCGG
>CAMYIS010000093.1 GCA_947258485.1 uncultured Woeseiaceae bacterium | reverse complement strand
CGTTGAACAGACGCTGTCCATCATCAAGCCCGATGGCGTGCAAAAGAACCTGATCGGAGAGATCTACAGCCGTTTCGAGAAAGCCGGGCTGGAAATCGTCGCCGCACGCATGATGCATTTGACGAAGGAACAGGCGCAGGGATTCTACGCCGTGCACAAGGAACGCCCGTTTTTCAAAGACCTGGTCAGCTACATGACCTCGGGACCTGTCATCGTGCAGGCGCTGCGTGGCGAAAACGCCATTGCCAGGAATCGCGAAATTATGGGCGCGACCAATCCGGCCGATGCTGACCCGGGCACCATACGTGCGGACTTCGCGGCGAGCATTGAGGAAAACGTCGTACACGGCTCCGATGCCGCCGACACGGCCGCTGTCGAAATCGCGTTCTTCTTCGGCGATGACGGCGTTTGCCCGAGGACCCGCTGAGCGGAGCCGAGACCATGCCATCCACCGCAAGCAAAGTGAACCTGCTCGGATTGTCGCAAGATGATCTCGAGCAGGTATTTGCCGCGCACGGCGAAAAACCATTTCGCGCGCGGCAGCTCATGCAGTGGATTTACCAGCGAGGTGTCACCCGTTTCGACGACATGACGGATCTTGCAAAAACGTCGCGCGAGTGGCTGAACGCAGAGGCCGAAGTAGCGCTGCCTGAAGTGCTGTCACGGCACGACTCGGTTGATGGCACCGTCAAGTGGTTGTTCGCCAGCGGTTCCGGGCAGGCTGTCGAAACCGTTTTCATTCCGGAAGCCGGTCGCGGCACGCTTTGCATTTCGTCGCAGGTCGGGTGTGCGCTCGATTGCGCGTTCTGTGCAACGGGTGCCCAGGGATTCAATCGTAATCTCTCGAGTGCCGAGATTATCGGCCAGGTGTGGCACGCGATTCAGGAACTGCCGCGACGCGAAAACGGCGAAGCTGCGGTAACAAACGTCGTTTTCATGGGCATGGGTGAGCCACTCGCGAATTACCGAAATGTTGTGCCGGTCCTGAAATTACTCGTCTCCGACCTGGCTTTTGGCCTGTCGCGACGTCGCGTCACGCTCAGCACCTCCGGTATCGTGCCGCTGATAGACAAACTCGGCGATGACTGCAACGTGTCGCTCGCCGTATCGCTGCATGCGCCTAACGATGAGCTGCGGGACGAAATCGTTCCCATTAACAGGCTGCATCCAATCGCCGCGTTACTCGAGACGTGCTGGGCTTACGCGGCGAAGCAGGCAAATCGTTTCATCACGTTTGAGTACGTGATGTTGCGTGGCGTGAACGACTCGCTGGCGCATGCGGATCAGCTTGTTGAGTTGCTGAGAGACAAGCCGGCCAAGGTAAACCTGATTCCGTTCAATCCCTTCCCGGGCACGCAATTCAAGCGATCATCAGCCGATACAATTCGTCATTTTCAAACGCGCCTCCGGCAGAAGGGGCTCGTGGCGACGACACGAAAGACGCGCGGCGACGATATTGACGCGGCGTGCGGACAGCTCGCCGGAAAAGTCAGCGATCGTGTCCGCAGCCCATTGGGGCAAAAAAACATCGCTGATAAAAAATCACGTAAGTCGACCATAAGGATGGCATCAGCATGAAAAAGAGCAAACTGTTACTGCCAGCGGCGCTGTGTTTTCTACTGCTGACTGCATGCATTTCATCGACGACGGGACGCGCGCCGCCGGAAAAAGATGAAGCGGATGCGGCGGAACTGAATTATCAGCTCGGCGCACGCTATTACCAGAATGGCAATTATGAGCTGGCGCGCGACCGGCTGTTATTGTCCCTCGAATTGAACCCAAAGAGTGCCGTTACACACTCGACGCTGGCCTTGACGTATGAGGCACTCGGTAATATCCGCCTGGCGACCGAGTCTTACGAACAGGCGGTTCGCCTGGAGCCACGCAACTTTGGCGTGCGAAACACCTATGCGGTATTTCTTTGCAATCAGCGGGACTTTGCTGCCGCGGAAAAGAGTTTCGACAAAGCCGCCAGTCATCCTGAGAACGACGACGCAGAAGTGACGCTGACGAATGCCGGTGTCTGTATGGTGCAAAAACCCGATCTCGCGGCGGCCGAGCGCTACTTTCGCAAGGCGCTCGATCGCAAGTCCAACTACCCGGACGCGTTGCTGCAACTGTGCCTCCTGAAATTCAAGCAAGAAGACTACCTGGGGTCGAGGGCATTCCTGCAGCGGTATGTTGTCTCTGGCAAGACAACAGCCGGCGTTCTCTACCTGGGCGCGCAGATAGAACAGAAGCTGGGTGATGAGCGTGCTCGTACGGAGTTCGTCAACCAGTTATTGCGCGATTTCCCGACATCACCGGAAGCAAGAAAGGTCCTTGAAAGCGGCTAGCATGAGCGACGTCATCGACAAATCCGACGACGAGTCATCGGCGAATGAGGCTGAGAGCCCGCTGGGTGGTGAACGCCTGGCGGAAGCACGCCGCGCGCAGCAGATCTCGGTCCTTGAGATCGCCAAGGAGTTACACCTGGACGAGCCCAAGGTTCGCGCGCTCGAACGCAATGAGTTCGACGTACTCGGCGCTCCCGTGTTTGCCAAAGGCCACTTGCGCAAATACGCACAGCTCGTGCAGGTCGATGAAAGCGACGTCATGGCTGACTACTACCAGCTGAGCCGCGCGTCGGCCATGCCGCCGGTCATATCAACGCGACCGCGATCACGCCGCGAGATGTCGCCAGGTCCGTGGATTGCGGTAATCGTCGTAATTATTGTCGTAGCAACGGCCTACTGGTGGTTCACATCGCAGCCGGCTGTCGTCGAGCAGCCGTTGCAGGAACCGATGCCCCAGGAATCGACGGTCCAGGAGCCGACACCGCAGGAAGCGCTGCCGGCAACCGAAACTGAAGCACTGCCGGTGGAAGAACAGGAAGCTGTCGAGGAAACGGATGATGATTCGGCCGTGCTGCAGTCGGCTGTCGATACAGCCGAAACTACTGGGGTAGATGCTGCGGAAGGGCCGCAACCCGGTGACGGTCAGATGCAAATGCTGATCACCTATAGCGGCGATTGCTGGACGGAGATTTCGGATGCAAAGGGTCGCCGACTGTTCTTCGGTCTTGGAACTGACGGCCGTACGGTTGAACTCAGCGGTGAAGCGCCGTTCAATGTACTGTTTGGCAACGCCGCCAATGTCAGTATTCTGGTTAACGGCGTCGAACGTGCAATATCCGCTGCGGAGCGGCGCGGCAACACGGCACGACTAACTGTCTCGGGCTCCTGAAGACACGTGAAACCCAGAGCGATTCGTGGAATGAACGACATCTTGCCGGAGGTCTCGGGAACCTGGCGGTACCTGGAGTCCGTTGTT
>CAMYIS010000092.1 GCA_947258485.1 uncultured Woeseiaceae bacterium | reverse complement strand
AATGGCGTCGCGTCGTTACTGACGGGGCGGAGAATTCCGGACCTGACGTCAGGTTTCCGGGTGGCTCGCGCCAAGCTATTCAAAGAATTTCTTTACCTGTTGCCGAACGGGTTTTCCTATCCGACGACGATAACCATGGCTTTTCTGCGTTCCGGCTACCCGCTCTGTTTCGTGCCGATCGAGGCCGCGAAGCGTGTCGGCAAAAGCCACATTCGGCCGATTCGGGACGGCGTCCGGTTCATGGTGATTATTTTCAAGATCGCGACGCTGTATTCACCGCTCAAGATTTTTCTGCCCATCAGCGCACTGTTCTTTGTTACGGGCCTGGGCTACTACGGGTATACGCTGGTGACTGTCGGCCGGTTTACGAACATGAGCCTGCTCGTGTTCAGCGCCTCGGTCATCGTGTTTCTCATCGGCCTGATTTCAGAACAGATAACGGCGCTTACCTATAGCAAGTCCTGAGGGACGGCGGCACGGCACAAGCGATACAGTTAGCGCTTGTAGTGGTCCGCAAGCACCTGTGCCACGCAGCTCGTCAGTCGTTTGCCGGTTTCAATATGCAGGAACTCGTTGGGACCGTGCGCATTGGACTTGGGGCCCAGCAGCCCCGTAATCAGGAATTGGGCTTTGGGAAAGCGCTCGCCGAGCATGCCCATGAACGGGATCGTGCCGCCCGTGCCCATGTACATCGACGGTTTGCCGAAGAATGCCTGCGATGCTTTGTGCATGGATGCTTCGAGCCAGTCGGCGACTGCCGGCGCATTCCAGCCGGCCATGGTCGATTCGACCTCGAACGAGACGTTTGCCAACGGTGGGCTATCGGCCTCGAGCGCTTTTTTCACTGCGTTCGCTGCGTCGTTTGCATCACAGGTTGGCGGCAACCGGAAGGATAATTTCAGCGTCGTAAAGGGCAAGAGCACGTTGCCCGCGTCGATCAGTGCCGGCATTCCTTCCGCGCCCGTTACAGCCAACGTTGGTCGCCAAGTGTTGTTGAGCAATAGCTCCGCGTTGGACTCCGCGGGGACGGGATTCTTGACGGCCCACGGGAATTTTTCGTAGGCCGAATTCTTGAGGGTTTCGGCAGCGAGTTTTGCCTGTTCCAGGCGCTGCTCCGGGATATCGACGTGCAGCTCGTCGATGAGGACCTGTCCGTTGGATTCGTCTTCGATACGACTGATGAGCTGGCGGGCGATCCTGAAACTCGACGGCACGACTCCACTGGCCGTGCCCGAGTGCACGCCCTCGGTCAGCACGTCGACGCGCAGCATCCCCGTCAGGTTGCCGCGCAGGGAAGTTGTGCACCACAGCTGGTCGTAGTTTCCGCATTCGGCATCGAGACAGACGACCAGGTCGGGGGAGCCGATGCGGTCTTCAAGCAGGTCGATGTAATAGGGCAGGTCGAAACTGCCGCTCTCCTCGGCCGCGTCCATATAATTTGCCGTCCTTGATAACCGGTGTCCATGGATCGAGGTCGTCATCCCATCCGCTGAACTCCGGCTGCTTGTCGTAATGGCCGTACAGCAAAACGACATCGTCGGACTGGCCGGGAATATCGATAAACAGAATCGGCGTGCGGCCCTCAATGCGCACGATTTCAACCTGCATGTCTTTGATAGGCTGCTTCCGGCTCCAGGCCTCGAGCATCGCAACGGCCTTTTCCATATGGCCATGTTTCTCCCAGTCCGGGTCAAACGAAGGCGACTTGTTCGGAACCTTGATGTATTCCGATATCTCGGGAACGATCGAGTCATCCCACATGTTGTTGACGAAGTCGGCGGCTTGATTGTTGTTCATTGTCTTTATCAGTCCGTTGTCAGTGAGCGAATCAGGGTACGCGTCATGCGTTCCGTCGTGATGAATTGCCAGCTATAGGATTCATACTTTGCCAGAGGATTGGCTTCGAGCACAGCTTCGCTGCTGTTGCCCTGGTCAAGCAGTGCTTTAACCATCGCTCTGCCATCGATCAATACGTCGATATCGGCATTCATGCCCGCTTTGTCGGTTAACGATCCGTGGCCGGGTATGATCTTCGTTTCGTCATCGGCCATGGACAAGATTTGTTGCTGCGCGGCAATGTAGCCGTCGACCGTGCCACCGTTGTCAAGGTCAATGAAAGGGAAGATGCCGTGAAACAAGATGTCGCCAGTGTGAATGACGTTGGCGCCCGGAAAGTGAATTACGGCATCACCGTCGGTATGGGCCTTTGGCATGTGTTTGACCCGAGCCTCGATTTTACCGAGGTGGAAAGTTACGCCATCACCGAAAGTAATGACCGGCAGCCCCCCCGGACCGCCGGCGCCCGATGGGTCTGCCAGCAGCCGTTTGCGGATGTTGTCGTGGGCAAAAACGACGGTGCCGTTGTCGGCAAAGACGGCATTGCCACCGGCATGGTCGCCGTGAACGTGTGTATTGACCATGAAGTCGATCGGACCACCCGCCGTCTCGGTAACGTGTGCGAGCAGGTTGTCGGCAAGCGGCGGCAAGCCATCGTCAATCATTGCGACATGACCTTCGCCAACAAGTACGGCCATGTTACCGCCACCGAAGCCGCCCTTGGCCTCGACCATGAAGATGCCGGGTTCGATTTCGGAGGAACTGAAAGTTATTTCAGCGTCCTGGGCAAACGCCAGCGAGGCCAAGAGTAAAGGCAGAAAGGCGAGCTTTTTCATCACTGTCTCCGGAAAATGCGGGACCGTGATTGTATCTCAGAAATCGCTACTGGCGACCCGGAAACGAGAACTGGGCTTTTTCGCGAACACCTCCCGACGGCCAGCGCTGTGTAATTGTCTTGCGGCGCGTATAAAAACGGACGCTGTCCGGACCATAAGCATAAAGATCGCCGAACAAGGATCGTTTCCAGCCGCCAAAGCTGTGGTAAGCGACCGGCACAGGCAGCGGTACGTTGATGCCGACCATGCCGACCTTGATATTGTCGGCGAAATAGCGGGCGGCCTCGCCGTCGCGTGTAAAAATGCAGGTGCCGTTGCCATATTCGTGATCATCGATAAGTTGCATCGCGTGTTCTTCGGATTCAGCCCGCACGACGCACAGCACGGGGCCGAAAATCTCTTCCTGGTAGATGCGCATGTCGGCCGTCACTTTGTCGAACAGGCAAGGTCCGAGGAAGAACCCGCCTTCGTGCCCCGCAACGACAAGGCCCCGGCCATCGGCGACGAGGTTCGCACCTTCATTTACGCCGAGGTCGACGTAGTCCTTCACTTTTTCCAGATGCACTTTGGTAACCAGCGGGCCCATCTGGTTGGTATTGTCCGTTCCAGCGCCGACCTTCAGGTTCGCGATTTGCTCCTGCAACTTGCTAACGACGATATCCGCGGTTTCGTCACCGACGCAAACGGCCACCGAGATCGCCATGCATCGTTCGCCACAGGAGCCAAACGCCGCCCCCATCAGGGCGCTGACGGCATTGTCCACGTCCGCATCGGGCATCACGATCGCGTGATTCTTCGCGCCACCGAGCGCCTGCACGCGCTTGCCGTTTTTTGTGCCCGTGCTGTAGATGTACTCCGCGACGGGCGTCGAGCCCACGAAGCTCACTGCCTGAACGCGAGCGTCATTGAGTAGTGTGTCGACAGCTTCCTTGTCGCCATTGACAAGATTGAACACGCCATCGGGCAAGCCGGCTTCCTTGAACAAATGCGCGACGATCATTGGCGCGGTCGGGTCTTTCTCCGACGGCTTCAGCACGAATGTATTGCCGCAGGCGATCGCCATCGGGTACATCCACATGGGCACCATCGCCGGAAAATTGAATGGCGTAATTCCAGCAACAACACCGAGTGGCTGATGGTCCGACCAGCTGTCGATTCCAGGCCCAACATTGCGCGTGTATTCGCCTTTCAATAACTCCGGAATTCCGCAGGCATAGTCAACGACTTCGACGCCACGCCCGAACTCACCCATCGCGTCGTCCAGGACCTTGCCATGCTCGTCGGTGATGGCGGCAGCAATCTCGTCGGCGTGTTCCTCCAACAGCTGTTTGAAACGAAACATGATGCGTGCCCGCTTCGCCGGCGGCGTGTTGCGCCATGCGGGAAATGCCGCTGCAGCTGCAGCTATCGCATTCTCGACGGTTTGTTGTGATGCCATTGCAACGTGCCGGGTCACCTTGCCGGTAGCCGGATTTGAAATCGGTTCGGGCCGGTTGTCATCCGCGACGTCCACGCCGTTGATGAAGTGGCCTACGACGTTCGCAACGTCAATCTTGCTTGCTGGTCTGGCGCTCATAGTGTCTCCGTGTATCGTTCGCAGTTACTCGATCGTATCGAGGACGCGACGGATCGTCTCAAACGATTTTTGCATCTCGTCGGGTTTGGAATTCAGGAAAGGCGAGAACTGCAGTGTGTCCATGCCGTTGCGGATCACCAGGTGCTCGTCCCAGAAGCATTTCTTGTGCGCTTCGCCGCCACGGGCGCCCGGGGCGCCTTCGCGCGGCGCCATTTCGATGGCACCCATCAGGCCGAAATTACGAACATCGATAACGTGCTTGTGATCGGCGAATGAATGCAGCAGGTCTTCGAAATGCTGTTCCAGTGCGGCGGCCTGTTCAAACGTGCCTTCCTCTTCGTAAACATTCCAGTGCAGCGGCCTGTTCAAACGTGCCTTCCTCTTCGTAAACATTCATCGTGGCGAGCCCCGCGGCCGCAGCGACCGGGTGCCCCGAGTACGTGTATCCGTGGAAAAGCTCGATCATATGCTCCGGTCCCTGCATGAATGCATCGTAGATCGAATCGCGAACCAGCACCGCGCCCATCGGGATTACGCCGTTCGTCAGGCCTTTGGCTGTCGTAATGATGTCGGGCATCACGCCGAAACGCTGCGCGGCGAAGGGTCGCGCGAGACGGCCGAACGCGGCAATGACCTCATCAAAGATAAGCAGGATGCCATGCTTGTTGCAGATCTCCCGCAGCCGCTCGAGGTACCCGACTGGTGGGGGCAACACGCCCGTGGAACCGGCAACCGGCTCGACGATGACGGCCGCGATGTTGCTGCCGTCGTGCAGCGCACAAAGCCGTTCGAGATCGTCAGCGAGGTGCGCTCCCCATGCGGGTTGTCCGCGAGTGAACGCATTGTGTTCGAGGTCTTGCGTGTGGCGGATGTGATCCACCCCGGGAATCAGGTTGGGACTAAACACCTTGCGATTCGGAACCATGCCGCCGACCGACATGCCACCGAAATTCACGCCATGATAGCCGCGTTCGCGGCCGATCAGCCTGGTGCGATTTCCTTCGCCGCGAGCGCGGTGATAGCCGAGCGCTATCTTCAGCGCCGTATCGACCGACTCGGACCCCGAATTCGTAAAGAAACACTGCGTCATGCCCTTCGGCGCCATCTGTGTAACGCGGTCCGCTAACGCCACAGCCTTGTCATTGGTTACCTGAAACGTCATGCAGTAGTCGAGCGTTGCGACCTGTTCCTGAACGGCTTCGACAATCCTGGGATGGCAATGGCCGAGACCCGAGGTCCAGAGCCCGGAAAAAGTGTCGTACAACTTCGAGCCATCGCTGGCCGTGTAGTAGTGGCCCGATGCGCCTGAAATTACTCGGGGTTTCTTCTTGAAATCACGGTTGGCCGTAAACGGCATCCAGTAGGCGTCGAGGTTCTTGAGAGCGGCGCTCATCATCCATTCTCCGGTGTGTTTCGCGGCAGGGCCTACGAGTGTACGCCTGCACAGCATTGTTAAACAATGAGTTATGTTGGAAATCATAAGCTATTGTTTTTAATAGACAAGACGCGCAAAATGTTTACCAATAGTAAACACTCAAACAGGGGACAGCGATGGATCAACAAATCGGACGGCGACTGCGCGAGGTTCGCGAGCGGCTGGCGTTGTCACAGCGACAGCTCGCACGGCAATCCGGCGTCGCCAACGCGACTATTTCGCAGATCGAATCGAGCAAGCTCAACCCCACGGTCAGCATGCTGAAGCGCATCCTCGACGGCATTCCGATCAGCCTCGGCGAGTTTTTTGGTGACGAGTACGAGGTGCGCGACAAGGTTTTT
>CAMYIS010000091.1 GCA_947258485.1 uncultured Woeseiaceae bacterium | reverse complement strand
AAGGATCTGGACGCCCGCTACTCCGAAACAGTTCTCGAAGAAAACGTCCGTGCGAAAAAGATCGCCTCGCATACCAAAACGCTCTTGCTTGAAAATGACGAGCTGGACGAATTGCTGGGCGCACAAGCGGCACAAATTGCGGAAGCGGCTAAGCCGAAAGAAGCCGAACAAGAGGCTCCGCTCGGCGCGCAGATGCTCGACATTTCCAAGCTCAAACCTGGCGACATTATCGAGGGCCGCTATAAATATATCGAGAAAATTGGTAAAGGCGCCTTCGGCACGGTGCTCCTCATGGAAGACGAAGTGGTTGATGAGCAGCTGATCCTGAAATTCTTGAATCCGAACGTTTCCTCAGACGAAGAAATGATGAAGCGCTTCGTGCACGAACTTCGCTACTCTCGCAAGATCACGCACCGCAACGTAATTCGTATTTATGACTTTCTGAACCTGCAGGGCTGTTACGCCATCTCGATGGAGTACTTCCCGTCGCACACCTTGTCCGGCGAGATTCCCGATAACAAACCGATGGATATTAAGAAAGTACTGAAGTATTCGCGGGATATCGCGGCGGGAATGCACGTCGCGCACCAGGCCGGCGTCATTCACCGCGACCTCAAGCCCGCCAATATTCTCGTGAACGACGAAGGACTGCTCAAGATAGTGGATTTCGGTGTTGCAGCAGCAGCCAGTAGCGGCGACACTCAGCTCACCAAAACCGGCTACGTGATTGGTTCACCAAAGTACATGGCGCCCGAACAGATCCTTGGCAAGAAAGTGGACGTAACCGCTGATGTTTACAGCGTTGGCGTTATCATCTACGAGATGGCGACCGGTATACCCCCTTACAGCCGGGGTGACCATATGTCGGTGATGTACCAACATGTGCAAGGCAAGGCGAAACACTGCCAGGAAGTCAATCCGGAAATCAGCGATGAATTCGCCGATCTCATCGTCAAGGCCATGTCGGTTGACAAATCAAAGCGCTTTCAGTCGATGGCAGAACTTACTGACGCGCTCGACACAATTACAACCTGAGGCCAGCCATGGCTCGTATCGACGCATTCCTGAAACTCGGACTGGCACAAGGTTGCTCCGACGTGCACCTGGCGGTAGGCGTACCGCCAATGCTGCGCATGAATGGCGACCTGATGCCGATCAAGTTTCGACAGCTGTCAGACACCGAACTCGAGACTTATATCCTCGAGGTACTGACCGCTAAACAGAAGGAACGCCTCGCTGAAGGGCACGACCTGGATTTTTCCTATGTCGGCGATGAAAGCGGCCGTTTTCGTGTCAATGTTTTCCGCAAAGAAACCGGCATCGGCGCCGTATTCCGGCACATTCCCGGGGACGTCCCGAAGCTCGATGATCTCAAAGTCCCGCCAATCCTGAAAAAGTTTTGTGACTATCACCAGGGCATGGTGCTGGTTACCGGGTCGACCGGTACCGGCAAGTCGACAACTCTCGCGGCGATGGTCGATCACCTCAACGAAACACGTAACCTGAACATCATTAGCCTGGAAGACCCTATTGAGTTCGTGCACCCCAGCAAGAACTGCCAGGTAATCCAGCGCGAGCTTGGCACTCACGTGAAGAGTTTTGCCGACGGCGTGCGGTCGGCGATGCGTGAAGATCCCGACGTCATACTGGTCGGCGAGCTGCGTGACGCCGAGACCATCTCAATGGCGATGACTGCCGCCGAAACGGGCCACCTCGTTCTCGGCACCTTGCACACCACGGGCGCCGTAAAAACGATTGACCGAATCATCGATGCCCTGCCCGGCGAGCTGCGCGAGCAGACCAAGGGATTCCTGTCGATGAGCCTGAAAGCCGTCGTGACGCAGGTATTGGTCAAGACACCCGACGGGCGCGGCCGGCGGGCCATTCTCGAGATACTGGTCAATAGTCGGGCGATCGCGAAACTGATCACTACCGACCAGACACACCAGATTCCCTCGCAGCTGCAGACCGGCAAGAATGCCGGCATGCAGATCATGGATCAGGCGTTGCTCGAGGCAATTCGTGCAAAGGAAATTGACGCGGACGATGCGATTCGCTACGCCAGCGACAAGAAGAAATTCCAGCGTTTTGTTACCGACACCGATATGGTCCCGACACTCGACGTCAGTGGAGGCTGAGGCAATTCATGGCACAGATTGACAGCTACCTTGAACAAGCGCTCAAGCTAAACGCCTCGGACCTGCATTTCATATCGGGTGACCCGATTCGCGCACGTGTACACGGCAACCTGTCCATAATGATCGAAGAGCCATTGCGGACTGATGCTGCCGAGGAAATTATTTTCGAGATCATGGACGGCATTACGAAAAAAGCGTTCGATGCCGATGACGCCGCCGATTTTGCATACGAGATCCCTGACGTATCGCGCTTTCGCGTCAACGCGTTTCGCCACATTAATGGTGTCGGTGCCATTTTTCGCGCGATTCCATCCAATGCTTTGACACTGGAAGACCTTGGTATGCCCAAGGTCATTAAAGATCTTTGTAAGTACACGCAGGGCATGATACTGGTGACCGGCAAAACCGGATCCGGCAAGTCGACGACACTTGCCGCCATGATCGACGCAATGAACAAGCGCCTCAAAGGCCATATCCTGACCATCGAGGATCCGATTGAGTTCGTTCACAAAGCTCAGGGTTGTCTCATGAGTCAGCGCGAAGTTGGCGTCCACAGCCCGAGCTTTGCTGAGGCCTTGCACTCCGCGATGCGCGAGGATCCGGACGTGATCCTCGTTGGCGAAATGCGAGACCTTGAAACAATCAGTATTGCCGTGACGGCGGCAGAGATGGGTATTCTCGTCATGGGCACTCTGCACACGAACGGCGCCGCCCAGACCGTAGACCGTATCATCAATTCGTTCCCGGCCGACAAGCAAAGCCACATACGCACAATGATCTCGACATCCCTGCGAGGCGTCGTGTCGCAGCAACTGCTGCCCACCTGCCACAAGCCGGGTCGCGCCGCAGCGCTGGAGATCATGATCAATACGCCCGCCGTGTCGAACCTCATTCGGCAGGGCAAACTCGACCAGCTTGAAACGGCGATTCAGAGTGGCGGCAACATTGGCATGAAGACCATGGATGGTGCGCTGATGGACCTCGTCGAAAAAGGCTGGGTTTCTGCCCAGGAGGCCTACCAGCAGGCCAACAACAAGTCGAAGTTCGAGAACCTGCGGGAAGTCGAACAAGCCTGACGTCACGTGGCATAATCGCGGCCACTGCCAGCCGAAAGCCACAACAATGCCCGCAAAGAGAAAAATTCTCGTCACGAGTGCCCTGCCCTATGTCAATGGGTCGCCCCACATGGGCCATCTCGTCGAGTACCTGCAGACCGACATCTGGGTGCGATTCCAGAAACTCCGCGGGCATGACTGCATCTACGTCTGCGCCTCCGATGCTCACGGCACGCCGATCATGCTCAAAGCGCGCGAACTCGGTATTACTCCGGAAGCCCTGACCGAGGGGTATGCAGCCGAGTTCGCCAACGACTTCCGTGATTTCGGCGTCGAATTCGACAACTATCACACAACGCACTCATCGGAGAACGAAGCACTCGTCACCGAGATATTCACGGCATTGCGAGACAACCACGATATTTATACGAAGACTATCGAGCAGTCCTACGACGAAAAAGAGGGCATGTTCCTTCCGGACCGGTTTGTACGCGGCACGTGCCCGTTTTGTAAAACGGAAGACCAGTACGGCGACGCCTGCGAAAATTGCAGCAAAACCTATACGCCGGCTGATTTGATCGATCCAGTCTCGGTTATTTCGGGTACGACCCCGGTAAGACGCGAGTCTGAACATTACTTTTTCAGGTTGAGCGATTATGGCGATCGTTTGCGTCACTGGATGAACGACGCGGCGCTCGACAAGAACGTTGTCGCGAAGCTCGAGGAATGGTTCGAGGCCGGCCTGCAGGACTGGGACATCTCCCGCGACGCTCCATATTTCGGTTTTCGCATTCCTGGCACTGAGGACAAGTATTTTTATGTCTGGCTAGACGCCCCGGTCGGTTACATGGCCAGTTTCAAGAACCTGTGCGAGCGCCGCGACGATCTGGAGTTTGATGACTACTGGCGGCCGGGCAGCGATGCCGAGGTCTACCACTTCATCGGCAAGGACATCATGTATTTTCATACCTTGTTCTGGCCAGCCGTACTGCAGGGGTCAGGCTTCCGTACACCAACGGGCGTCTTCACTCATGGCTTCCTCACCGTCAACGGCCAGAAAATGTCAAAGTCCCGCGGCACGTTCATCAAGGCGCGGACGTATCTGGACAATCTCAACCCCAGCTTCCTGCGCTATTACTACGCGGCAAAGCTCGGGCCAACGATCGAAGATATCGATCTGAATCTGGACGACTTCATTGCGCGCGTGAATTCCGACCTCGTTGGCAAACTCATAAACATTGCCAGCCGCTGCGCAGGATTCATCAGCAAACGATTCGATGGCCGGCTCGCCGAGAGCCTGCCTGATGCCACGTTGTTCAACGAGTTTGCGGGTGCTTCCGAGACCATTGCGACGCACTACGAACGTCGAGAGTACTCGAAAGCAATTCGCCTGATCATGGCGCTCGCAGACAGAGCGAACCGTTATATTGACGACAACAAACCGTGGGTAATAATCAAGGACGAAGACAGACTGGGTGATGTGCAGCTCGTTTGCACGCAGGGCCTCAATATGTTCCGCAGCCTCATGATCTACCTTTCGCCTGTAATTCCTGCAGTTGCTGAAGATGCACGCACGTTTCTAAGCGAAGATCGTTGGCTATGGAAGGACGCATCGTCACCGTTGCTTGATGCGACGCTGCCCAAATTCAAACCACTGCTGACCCGCGTGGAACCAGACCAGGTTCAGCGCATGGTCGAACAATCCCGGGAGAGCACGCCAGTGCCTGAAGCCGCATCGAAAAACCAAACGATCAGCATCGATGAATTCACGAAAGTCGACCTGCGCATCGCCCGCATAGAGAAAGCCGAGGCCGTTGACGGAGCCGACAAGCTGCTCGCTCTGACTCTGGATGTCGGCGACGCAACCCGACAGGTCTTCGCGGGCATCAAGGCAGCGTATGATGCGCAAAGCCTGGTCGGCAAATACGTGGTTGTAGTTGCCAACCTCGCACCGCGAAAAATGCGGTTTGGCGTTTCCGAGGGCATGGTGCTTGCGGCCGGCCCTGGCGGCGAAGATATCTTCCTGTTGTCACCAGACGACGGTGCAGAACCCGGCATGCGCGTCAAGTAGACCTGGTGGTCGCCCGATGACAGAACTGATAGTCATTCTCATCAGTACGGTGCTGGTCAACAACTTCGTGTTGGTGCGGTTCCTGGGGCTATGCCCGTTTCTCGGCGTATCGCGTAACCTCGAAGCAGCGATGGGCATGTCGCTCGCAACAGCATTTGTATTGACTCTGTCATCGGCAACCGCATACCTGTTGCACCAATACGTTCTCGTGCCGCTCGATCTCGAATACCTGCGAACGATAGGTTTCATCCTCGTCATTGCGGCCAGCGTGCAGTTCACCGAGATCATGGTGCGCCGCATGAGTCCTCTACTGGACCAGGTACTGGGCATTTACATTCCACTCATCGCGACGAATTGCGCGGTACTGGGCGTAGCCTTGCTCAATGTGCAGCAGTCCAAGGGCTTTGTGCAGTCAGTGTTCTATGGTTTCGGTGCATCCATGGGCTTTGCGCTGGTGCTCGTGATGTTCGCGGCAATTCGCGAACGCCTCGAAGCCGCCGATGTCCCGGCGCCGTTTCGTGGCGCAGCCATCGCGCTGATGACGGCCGGGATGATGTCGCTCGCGTTCATGGGTTTTTCGGGCATGGCCCGTCCTTGATGGCTCCCTATGTGGATCGCAGTTCTGACAATTGCCCTCATCGCCCTTGGCGCCGGCCTGGCTTTGAGCTTTGCGTCACGGCGGCTGCCCGCCGATGCCGACGATCTTGTGGAACAGGTCAATGACCTGTTGCCGCAGACGCAGTGCGCGCAGTGCGGATATCCCGGCTGCCGTCCCTATGCGGAGGCTGTCGTCGACGGCACCGCGGCGATCAATCTCTGTCCACCGGGTGGCCAAGCCACGGTACGGCGCCTTGCTGGCCTTTTGGGCCGGGAAGCCATGCCGCTGGCCGAACGGATTGAGCCGTCAGTCGCCGTCATCGATGAGTCCCTGTGTATCGGCTGTGTGCATTGCCGAAATGCCTGCCCCGTCGATGCGATCGTCGGGGCTGCGCATTTCATGCACACGGTTATCGAAAGTGAATGCACGGGTTGCGAGCTTTGCGTCGCGCCCTGTCCCGTGGACTGCATCAGCATGAGACCCCTGGTCAGCGCGAGGCTCTCAACGTGACGGCACCTACCTATGATCTTGGCAAGCTGCATGGCGGGCTACGGCTGCCCGGGCACAAGGCGGCTTCCACGACCGCGCCGATCCGCGACGTGCCGATTCCATCTCAGCTGGTCCTGCCGATCACGCAGCACGTCGGCGACCCGGCCCAGCCGGTTGTCGGAACGGGAGACCGGGTACTTAAAGGGCAGGTAATCGCCGAACCTGACGGCACGCTGGGCGCGCCGGTCCATGCATCGTCGTCCGGCGAGGTTATCGCCATTGAACCCTGGCCCGTCTCGCGCCGGTACGGCGACAGCGCCCCTTGCATCATCATCGAATGTGACGGTGAAGATCGGGCCATCGAAAACGACAGTCGATGGGAGGACTTCCACTCGCTGCAACCGGCGGACCTGCTGCTGCGGATTCTGGACGGCGGCATTGTTGGACTTGGCGGTGCGGTCTTCCCGACGGCACAAAAACTCATGCAGGCTCGAACCTGCAAGATCGAAACCCTGATCCTGAATGGCGTCGAATGCGAACCTTATATCACTTGTGACGACATGCTGATGCGCGAACGCGCCGCAGAGATACTGAGCGGCGCGCAGATCCTGATGCACGCCATGCAAATTGGATCCTGTTATATCGCTGTCGAAAGTGACAAACCCGAAGCCTTGCATAGTCTTGGTGATGCATTGGCCGAAGTTGGCGATGACCGCCTGGTACTGAAGCAGGTGCCGACAATCTACCCGTCCGGCGGCGAAGACCAGCTCGTGCAGCTGGTCACGAATCGTGAAGTACCCAGCGGCGGGTTGCCCACCGATGTCGGCTGCCTGGTGCAGAACGTCGGTACCGCGGCAGCCGTTCACGACTGGATTATCAAGCATGAGCCGTTGATTTCACGCGTCACGACAGTCGCAGGCGACGGCATTGCCAACCCGATGAACGTACGGGCGCGGATTGGCACGACGATTGCGGATGTCGTCAAATTTACGGGTGGCTACGCAGAGCAAGCAGACCATTTGATCATCGGCGGGCCCATGACAGGCAAATCAATGAGTACCGATCGCGTGCCGCTGGTCAAAGCGACAAATTCAATCCTCGTCGTATTGAAAACGTCTTTCCAGGGCCGTGAACTGGCCTGTATTCGCTGCGGCGACTGTGCCTCCGTGTGTCCGATACAACTATTGCCGCAGCAGCTGTTCTGGTATGCCCGCGCCGATAACGAAGTGAAGTTGCGAGAATTCGGGCTGATCGATTGCATCGAGTGTGGCTGCTGCGACCTGGTCTGTCCGAGCCACATACCTTTGACAGCCAATTTCCAGATAGCCAAGGGGCGCATCCAGGAACTTGCCGACGAGAAAGCCCGTGCGGAACGCGCGCGGCGGCGATTCGAAGCGCGCAACGAACGCCTCGAACAGGAAAGACAGGAGCGCGAGGCCGAGCTTGCGCGACAAAAGGAATCAGCGAAGCAGGCCGGACCTGCCGCCATCGCCGAGATACTGAAACGTAAACAAAAACAACGCGAGGACGACTGAGCGTGGAGTTTGCACGACGCCCATCGCCGTACTGGTCCGCCAGGGTTGCTGTTCCATCGCTGATGCTGCAGGTGCTCGCGGCACTGGTCCCTGCCGCGATCGCGCACGTCTGGTTTTTCGGACCAGGCTTTATATTCAACCTGCTGGTCGCGTCCATTTTCGCCGTCGGCGGCGAGTGGTTAATGATGGTCGTGCGCAAGCGGCCGCCTGAAGTCGCGCTAACCGACTACACGGCACTGGTTACCGCTGCCCTGCTCGCCTTTGCGGTGCCATCGCTGACGCCGTGGTGGGTTACGGCGACCGGCGCATTGTTCGCGATTGTCGTCGCCAAACACTTATACGGTGGCATCGGATTCAATATCTTCAATCCCGCCATGGCCGGCTACGTCGTGATCCTCATAGCGTTCCCGATGCACCTCAATCTCTGGATCGCGCCGCGCATTGGCGACATCGACTATCAGTACCTGACCGTACTTCAGACACTCAAGTACACGCTGACCGGTTCGCTGCCAGAGGTCCTGGGATTCGATGCCGTGAGTCGCGCAACACCGCTCGATGTCATGAAGTCCGGACTCAACGGCATGCGGACGGTGAACGAGATTCGCGCCAACCCGATTATGGGTGACTTCGGTGGCCGCGGCTGGGAGTGGATCGGCAACTTCCTCGCAATCGGCGGCTTTTGGTTGTTGGTCAAGAAAATAATTCGCTGGCATATTCCGGTTGGCGTTGGTGTCGGATTGCTGTTGCCCGCGACGATCATGTACCTCGTTGACTCAGGCAGCCATCCGAGTCCCGGATTCCATCTTTTCAGCGGCGCAACGATCCTGTGTGCATTTTTTATTGCGACCGATCCGGTTTCCGCCGCGACAAGCCCGAAAGGCCGGCTCGTATTCGGATTCGGGATCGGCTTTCTTATTTATTGCATTCGAACCTGGGGCAGCTACGCGGATGGCGTCGCCTTCGCGGTACTGATCATGAACATGGCCGTGCCAGCCATCGACCTGGTGACGCGACCACACATCGTCGGTCACGACAGAAAGAGTGACAATTCCTGATGAACGCAGCAATGTTCAGAAGCGGAATTACGCTCGCCGTTATCGCAGCGATCTGCACGGCGCTGGTCGCGCTGACGTATCGCGGGACCGCGGAACGAATCGTTGCCAATGAGCAGGCGTGGCTCGAGCGCAGCCTGCAACCCGCCCTGTCCGGCCTTTTCTACGATAGCGGCGTCACAGAATCAAAGATCATTATTCCGCCGCCGCATGAGCTGCCCGGCTCGGAGGCGGCGATTATCTATCGTGTCTACGCAGAAGGTGCTCCGGTAGCGGCGCTGTTTGTCGTGAGCGCTCGCGACGGGTATGCGGGGCCGATTCGAATCCTGGTCGGAATCGACACAATGGGCGTCGTGACCGGAGTACACGTACTGGAACACCGTGAAACGCCCGGGCTCGGAGATCGAATCGAATCGACCAAGTCGGACTGGGTCAAACAGTTTAACGGTCATTCGCTGCTTGACCCTGGGCCGACAGGCTGGGCCATCAAGGGCGACGGCGGACAATTTGACCAGTTAACCGGCGCCTCGGTTACACCGCGGGCCATTATCAAAGCGATAAAAGAGACCTTGTTATACTTCGCGGCACACAGCGAAGTGATCTTCGCTGAAGTAATTCCCGAAACCGACAAGGAAGAGACAGAGCAATGACGTCGCCCGGCATTATTGACCGCTTCAAGACCGGACTGTGGCACGAAAACCCGGGGCTCGTTCAGCTCCTCGGGCTGTGCCCACTGCTCGCCGTAACCTCGAGCTTCGTCAACGGCCTGGGGCTCGGTATCGCCACGCTGGCGGTGCTGGTTGCCTCCAATGGCCTCGTATCTGCAACGCGCCGCTGGATACAGGCCGAAATTCGAATTCCGATCTATGTCCTCATCATTGCCAGCCTTGTCACCTGCATTGAATTAATCTTCAAAGCCTGGTTTCCGGCACTCGATCGATCGTTGGGAATCTTTATTCCTTTAATCGTGACCAACTGCGCCATCGTGGCACGCGCCGAAGTTTTCGCCTCTCGCAACCCGATCGGATCGAGCGTAGCTGACGGATTTGTCATGGGCTCGGGCTTTGCGTTGTTACTGATGGCCATCGGTGCGTTCCGCGAGCTGCTCGGACAGGGTTCCCTGTTTGCACGAATGGACATGCTATTGGGCGGCGAGCCCATGCGCGGCCTGGTGTTTACGGATGGCGGCTGGCTGCTTGCAATTCTGCCCCCCGGGGCGTTTTTCAGCCTGGCGCTCGCTATTGCGATAAAAAATACCATTGATCGCCGGCAGCGTGAGAAACGTCAAAGGGCAATGCCAGGGCGTGCCCGACGCGCTACCCAATAAAGATAGCGCCGTGAACAGGGAAAAACGCACGGCCATTTTCAGGACCTTGCGGGAGCGCATGCCGGCCCCGACGACCGAACTCGAGTACCAGGATCCATTCGAACTGCTGGTTGCCGTCATCCTTTCCGCACAAGCAACCGATGTCGGTGTTAATAAAGCAACGGCCAAGCTGTATCCGGTAGCCCGTACACCCGAGTCAATTCTTGCGCTCGGGATTGACGGACTGAAGCGGTATATTCGCACCATTGGTCTGTTCAACAACAAAGCCGAAAACATAGTCAAAACCTGCCGGATTCTGATCGAGAAACACAACGGCGAAGTGCCACGCTCCCGCGAGGAGCTCGAAGCCCTCCCGGGCGTTGGGCGCAAGACCGCAAATGTGATTCTCAATACGGCGTTCGGCGAACCGACGATTGCGGTCGATACCCACATTTTCCGCGTTGCAAATCGCACCGGTATTGCGAAAGGAAAGACGCCGCTGGAAGTAGAGAAGCGGCTGCTGCGCTTAACCCCCGATGAATTCAAGAAAGACGCACATCACTGGCTTATTCTCCACGGTCGCTATGTGTGTAAGGCCAGGAAACCACTATGCCGTGAATGTCCTATTGTCAGCTGGTGCGAGTACCCGAAGAAGGAACTCTCATGATTTTTGGCCAGGACCGAAACCAGCTTCGCGCCATGTATGCGGACGCCTGGCGCAAGCAATGTGATCGGCTGCCAATGTCCCCGCTCGAAGCGCAAATCGCGGCGGTTGTTGAGCTGCATCCCGAATATCATGCGGATGTTACCGGCAATGACCTCGATCGCGATTACACGCCCGACGGGGGCCAGACAAATCCGTTTCTCCACATGGGACTGCACCTGGGTATCCGCGAACAGGTTGCCACCAATCGCCCGCCCGGCATCGCAAAAATCCATGAGGTATTGACTGCACAACTTGGCGATGCGCACGCTGCCGAGCACCGGATGATCGACTGCCTTGCAGAGGCACTCTGGGAAGCGCAAAACCAGAATCGGGCCCCGGACGAGGAAAAATACCTGGACCGCCTGCACCGCCTGACGCGATAGCGAGGTGCCATGATCGAGGATTGTAATAATAAGTGGCCGCGACAGGTCTGATGAACTAACGCCGGAACGGAAGAAACATGAGCGACACACAGTCACAATATCCAGTTCACGGCGCGGGCCTCGGCCTGCGCCGGCCTATCGTCGACAAACTGATGGCCGATCCGCCTGTCGACGTCGACTTCATGGAAGTGGCGCCTGAAAACTGGATACACGTCGGTGGCGCCCTGGCCCGAAAATTGCGCTTTTTTACAGAGCGGTATCCGTTTCTCATTCACGGCCTGTCGCTGTCGATCGGCGCGCCGTCACCACTGAATGAACAGCTGGTCAGAGACGTCAAGATTTTCATGGCAGAGCACAATATCCGTTTGTACTCCGAGCACCTGAGTTTCTGTGGCTTCTATGCGCCGATTGACACATCGATGAGCGAAAAAGAGTTCCTGCTCGCCGTCCTCGAAGAATCTGACTGCGACCTGATGCTCGACATCAACAATATCGTTGTAAACAGCATCAATCATCGCTACGACGCGAGCGATTTCCTGGACGCGATGCCGGCTGAGCGCATCCGCTACTTTCACCTTGCCGGGCATCATGTCGAGGCCGAGGACCTGCGCATCGATACGCACGGCTCTGCCGTCGACAATCAGGTCTGGCAGCTTCTTGAAGACGCTTATACGTTGTTCGGACCGGTTCCGACACTCCTCGAGCGTGACTTCAACTTCCCCCCCATGGACGAGTTAATGGATGAAGTCCGCCGCATCAAGCAGCTGCAACATGCGACAGCAAAAAGGCACGCCGCCAATGCCTGACAAAACGGATTTTCAGGCCATGCAATACGCATTTGCGGCGCACATTCGCGATCCGCAGAATGTTGCGGCACCGGAAGGTATCGAAGACCGCCGCATGGCGGTTTATCGCAAGTTGTTTTTCAATAACCTCTACAATCTTCTGGGCACGATGTTTCCAGTTCTGCGCAAGATCCATTCCGACGACGATTGGCGCCGGATGATTCGGCAGTTCATGCAGAAACACAAAGCCGAGACGCCGTACTTCCTGCAGCTACCGCAAGAGTTCCTGAAATTTCTTGAAACGGAGTTTGAGCCCGATCCCGGGGACCATGCTTTTCTGCTCGAGCTCGCACACTACGAATATGCCGAGCTCGCCTTATCGATATCGACCGAAGAAAATATTCCAGACGGTATTGATCCGGACGGCGATCTGCTCATCGAGAGTCCCGTCAAGTCGGTGTTAGCCTGGGCGTATGCTTACCAATATCCGGTGCACCGCATCTCGCCCGATTTCCTGCCGAACGAACCGGCAGAACAGCCGGTCTACCTGGCGTTGTACCGCGACGGCGACGACAAGGTCCGTTTCCTGGAACTTAACGCAGTAACGGCCGGGCTCCTCGACGCGGTCGAGCATAATCTGGATGCCAGGAGCGGTGAGTCCTTACTACGGGAGCTCGCCAAAGCAATTCACTACCCCGATGTTGACGCGCTAATCGGCCACGGCGCCGATGCACTCAAGGAAATGCGACAACTGGGAATCTTGATCGGCACGCGACGCGCCGGCTAAAGGAAAAATAATGGAAACACTGATAAAGCTGAAGTACCGGGTGATCACCACACTCGATTCCACTGGCGAGTGGTTTGCGCTCCTGCCCATTCGCCTGCTCATGGCCTATGAATTCGGTCGCGCCGGCATGATGAAACTAAACGGCAATAACTGGTTTGCAAACGTGCAGGATAATTTCCCGTTTCCGTTTAACGTCGTACCCGTCGAGATCAGCTGGTTTATCGCAACCTGGGCAGAACTGCTGGGCGCCGCGGGCCTTGTGCTCGGGTTGTTCACGCGCTTTTGGGCACTAAGTCTTATCATCCTGACGATCGTTGCGATTGCCGGCGTACACTGGCCCGACGACTGGAACAGCCTCGCCGAGCTATGGAAGGGATACTCCGTTTCTAACAAGGGATTCGGCAACTTCCGTATTCCGCTGCTGTTCCTGGTGATGTTGATACCGCTTTTGTTCATTGGCGCAGGCAAGTTCAGTCTCGATTCCATGCTCGCGAAAAGGTTCTCCTGACGCGCGATCAAAGTTGTCGCAGGACTCCGCGGAAAAGGCGTTCGCGCGCTATCTGCTAGTATTCGTTGATGGGAACCGAGCAAGCAAGCAGTCTTCGCCGGGACATCGGTTTTTTCGGCGCGTCGTTCCTGGTTCTCAATGCGATGATCGGTGCCGGCATTTTTGCGCTGCCGGGAAAGGTCGCCGTCAACGCAGGCATGCTCAGCCCTTGGTTATTCCTGTGCCGAACTCGCGAGTTATTACGATAGAACGGGTGGCCCCGTTATTTATGCGACCGAAGCGTTCGGTCCATTGGCCGGGTTCAGCACTGGCTGGGTGATCTATCTCGCCCGTATGACGGCCTTCGCGGCCAATGCCAACGTAATGGCAACATATCTCGCGTCCTTGTCCGACGTCTTTGCCGGCGAACTTGCGCGGGGAATCATTATCAGCGCGGTGACGATCGGCCTCACCTGGGCCAATGTACTCGGCGTTCGCGACGGCGTGCGCACGATGGGCGTGTTCACAGTCCTCAAAGTCACGCCGCTGGTGCTAATGGTACTGCTGGGCCTTCAGCACGTAACGGGCAGTACCTTGCTGCCAAGCGCTCCTTTTGTCATCGATCAACTCGGCGGCACGACGCTACTCTTGATCTACGCCTACGTCGGTTTCGAGACGATAGCCGTGACCGCGGGTGAAACTTCGCAGCCGCGCAGCACATTGCCGAAAGCGCTTGTAGGCACCGTTATCGGAACCGGCCTGCTGTATTTCGTCATTGTCCTTGTTTTCGTATCGATCATCTCAGAGAGTCAATACGCGAGTGCCACGCTGGTCGACGTCGGCCGAGCACTGGCCGGAACGGCGGGTGCTTTTGCAATCACGCTGGCGGCCGTATTCTCAATCGGCGGTAACCTGGCCGGCTCCATGATCGCAGCGCCGCGCCTTATATTCTCGCTGGCAGAAAACCGTCTTCTGCCGCAGTGGTTTGGCCATGTGCATGCCAAATACGCCACACCGGACCGCTGCATCCTGCTCATGGGTGCCATGGCTCTTGTCCTCGCGCTCACGGGTTCTTTCGTAAAACTGGCAGTCGCCAGTTCCGTTGCGAGACTGTTGGGCTACCTCATCTGTATCGCGTCATTGCCCGCGATACGCCGCAGCGCGAGTGCCGAGGCGCGCAAGAAAGCCTATCGACTCAAAGGCGGGTATACGATTCCGGTGATTGGCTTTCTAATCTGCATCTGGCTGCTCATGCAGTCGAAAACAGAGTCCTGGATTGCCGTTTCAATTCTGATCGCCATCGGGGCCGTGCTCTACGGCATCGAAACACGCACCGGCATACGGGGTAACGGCGAGGACTAGCGTCGCTTGGGGATGTAAAGATCCGTCAGCGTACCTTCGAACGCTTCTGCCGCCATTGCCACGGTTTCCGACAACGTGGGATGGGGATGAATGGTCAGACTGATGTCAGTCGCATCAGCACCCATTTCAATGGCCAGCCCGACCTCGGCGATCAGGTCGCCCGCATTGGGGCCAACAACGGCGCCGCCCAGGACACGCTTCGTTTGCTTGTCGAACAACAGCTTCGTGAATCCTTCCGAACGCCCTAACGCCAGGGCACGACCGCTCGCGGCCCATGGAAACTGCGCTTTCTCGTACTCGATACCCTGCGCTTTCGCTTCCAGCTCAGTCAGCCCGACCCACGCGATTTCCGGGTCCGTGTAGGCAACGGACGGAATCGTGCGCGCATCAAAGTAGCTCTTCTCGCCAGCCGCCACTTCGGCCGCGACTTTCGCTTCGTGCGTCGCTTTGTGTGCCAGCATGGGTCCGCCGGCGAGGTCCCCGATCGCGAATATGTGGGCTACGTTGGTACGCATCTGCTTGTCAACGGCAATGATGCCGCGTGAATCGACGTTGACCCCGGCTTTTTCGGCGTCGAGCATGCCGCCGTTCGCCTTGCGTCCGACTGCGACGAGGACCCGATCGTAGACGCCGACCGACGGTGCGTTTTCACCTTCGAAGCTGACTTCGATGCCTGGCACCGTGGCGCGCATGCCGGTTACCTTGCTTGACACCATGATGGCTTCATAGCGCTGCCGGACTATTTTCAGGAAAGGCCGCAGCAGGTCCGGGTCCGTGCCCGGCATCAGCGAATCGGTCAGCTCGACAACGCTGACGTCAGTTCCGAGTGCGCTGTAAACACAGGCCATTTCCAGGCCGATGATGCCGCCGCCAACCACAAGCAGGCGCTTGGGCAAAGGCGCAAGTTCGAGTGCGCCGGTTGAATCGACGATGCGCGGATCATCCGGCAGCCCTGGCAACATTAACGGCTCCGAGCCGGCAGCGATAATGCACTGTTCGAAATCGACGGTTTCGTCATTGTCGAGATGCAGGCGATTCGCAGCGGCAAACCTGGCCGATCCCTGGATGACCCGGACTTTGCGCTGCTTCGCCATGGTCGAGAGGCCGCTCGTCAGCTGGGCAATGACCTGGTTCTTCCAGTCGCGCAGTTTTTCGGCTTCGATTTTCGGCGCGCCGAACGTAACGCCATGATCGGCCATGGCGGCAGCTTCATCAATGATTTTGGCCGCATGCAACAGGGCTTTTGAGGGAATGCAGCCAACATTCAGGCAGACCCCACCCAGCACGGGTGATCGCTCGATCAGGATGACATCCAGCCCCAGGTCAGCCGCGCGGAAAGCCGCCGTATAACCGCCCGGTCCTGCACCGATAACGACCAGTTGGGCCGCATGTGTTGCCTCACCCTGATGCATGCGTGTGGCAACAATCTCTGGCGCGGACATCTTGCGAGTTTCTTCGATGTTCTCGATGGGAACATCAGGCTCGCTGTCGCCGGCTTCTATTGTCACAACAGCAGAGCCTGTCGAGACCCGGTCGCCGACCTTGACGTCGACCGAGACAATTGTCCCGGCCTGGCTGGCCGGAATGTCCATTGAGGCTTTGTCCGTTTCCAGCGTGACGAGCGGGTCTTCGACCGATACCACGTCGCCTGGCGCGACCAGGATCTCGATGACCTCGACATCTTCAAAGTCGCCCAGGTCAGGAACCGTCAATTGCACGGTCACTACGGAATCGCCTGCAACAGCGAATCGACGTCGGCCAGCTTCTGGCCAAGGAACGTCGTGAAACGAACCGCCTGTGCGCCGTCAATGACCCGGTGGTCGTAGGAGAGCGACAGCGGCAGCATCAGTCGGGGTTCGAACTCCGCACCGTTCCAGACGGGCTGCATGGATGAGCGCGAAACGCCGAGGATTGCCACTTCAGGCGCGTTGACGATAGGCGTGAACGCGGTTCCGCCGATCCCGCCCAGGCTCGAAATCGTAAACGTCGCGCCCTGCAACTGGTCCGCTTTCAACTTGCCTTCGCGCGCGAGCGCCGAGAGCTCACCGAGTTCCTTGGCAATTTCGTAGACGTCTTTCTTATCCGCGTCGCGTATCACCGGGACCATGAGTCCCTGCTCGGTGTCAGCGGCAAATCCCAGGTGACAGTATTTTTTGAAGACCAGGCTCGCGCCATCGTCCGACAGCGATGCATTGACCTTCGGGTATTCCTCGAGGGCTGAAACACAGGCTTTCATTACGAACGCCAGCGGCGTCAACCCGATGCCACGTTCTTTTGCCGGTCCTTTCAGTTTCTGGCGCCTGGCCTCCAGGTCCGTGATATCAGCCAGGTCGTGCTGCGTGACGTGCGGCACGTTGACCCAGCTTGCCTGTAGTCGCGGGCCCGAAATCTTCTGGATACGCGTCAACGGCTGGACGTCAATCTCGCCGAATTTCGCGAAGTCGACGCTTGGCGTTTTGGGAAGCCCCCCTGCAGCGGGTGCCGCCGCCTGCCCCGTGAGTATTGCCTTGACGAACGCTTTTACATCTTCGTGCAGTATGCGGCTTTTGGTACCGCTGCCTTTGACCTGCACGAGATTGACGCCAAGCTCCCGTGCCAGCTTTCTGACCGACGGGCTGGCATGGGCTTTGGAGAATCCTGCTTCTTCAATTTTCGGTAACGCCGTCGCCGCCGGGGTTGTCGCAGGCTTGTCGGGTGCCGCGCTCGGTGCCGGCGGTGGCGGTGTTGCGGCAGGTTTCGCGGCTGCCGGCGCAGTGTCCGGCTCCTGATCAGCCACGGCGTCGATGATCGCCAGTGACGCGCCAGCAGAAATCTTTTCGCCGACCTTGACCAGGACCGACTCGATAGTCCCCGCAACGACGGCGGGCACGTCCATGGCAGCTTTGTCGGTTTCGAGAGTGACCAGCGGATCCTCGATCGCGACCGTGTCGCCGGGCACAATATGAACCTCGATGACCTCGACCTCGTCGAAATCGCCCAGATCCGGCACGACCAGTGTCTGTTTGCCGCCCGATTTCTTCTCCTCGCCGGCCGGCACCGCCATCATCGTCGTTTCGCCGGTCGGTTCCGCGGCCATCGCCGGCGTTATGACGACTGTGTCGCTGACCTGTACCGTCATCCTGCCGATGACGTCGCCCGTCGACACCGTGTCACCGATGCCGACCGTCAGATTCTCGATTACCCCGCCCTCCGGCGCCGGCACATCGAAGGAGGCCTTGTCGGTCTCGAGTGTAATAAGACCATCCTCGCGAGCCACGCTATCGCCGGGCCCGACGAGTACCTCGATGACCTCGACGTTTTCGAAATCGCCAAGATCCGGTACAACTATGTCGATCGAATTCGCCATACTCGTGCCCCCGGCTACTTTACAGCGTCACCGGATCGGGGCGATCCGGATCGATGCCGTATTTCTCGATAGCCTGCACGACAGTTTTTTGATCGAGCACACCGTCATCGGCGAGTGCTTTGAGAGCCGTGACTGCGATAGATCGTCGATCAACCTCGAAGTGCTGGCGAAGTGCTTTGCGGGCATCGCTGCGACCGTAGCCATCCGTGCCGAGCGAGATAAAACGTCCGGGCATCCAGCGCTGCACCTGGTCGGCGACTATTTTCATGTAGTCGGTTGCCGCGACGTACGGCCCTGGCCTCTCAGCCAGGCACTGCTCGATGTAGCACTTGCGCGGCTTCTCGGCCGGATGAAGTTGATTCCAGCGCTCGACCTCGAGCGCGTCGCGGCGCAGTTCGTTAAAGCTCGTAACAGACCATACGTCTGTAGGTATCCCGAAATCCTGCATCAACAGCTCAGCCGCCGCGATCACCTCGCGGAGGATCGTGCCGGAGCCCATGAGCTGCGCACGAATCTTGCCCTGGCCACCGACCTGCAGCAGGTACATGCCGCGCAGAATACCGTCTTCCACCCCGGCCGGCATCGGCGGATGCACGTAGTTCTCGTTCATGCAGGTAATGTAATAAAAGACGTTTTCCTGCTCGTCGATCATGCGCCGCAGCCCGTCCTGGATGATCACAGCGAGTTCGTAGGCGTAGGTCGGGTCGTACGAACGGCAGTTCGGTACTGTCGACGCCGCGACGAGGCTGTGACCGTCCTGGTGCTGGAGCCCCTCGCCCGCCAGCGTCGTGCGGCCGGCGGTACCGCCGATAAGGAAGCCGCGTGACTGCATGTCGCCGCCCGCCCAGATAAAGTCACCGATACGCTGGAAACCGAACATCGAGTAATAAATGTAGAACGGCACCATCGGCACATCGTGATTCGAGTACGACGTAGCCGCCGCGATCCAAGAGCACAGGGCACCGCCCTCGTTGATTCCTTCCTCGAGAATCTGACCTTTCTTATCCTCGCGGTAATACATGAGTTCGTCGGAGTCCTGCGGTTCGTACAGCTGACCTTGCGAGGCATAAATTCCAATCTGCCGGAACATGCCTTCCATGCCAAACGTGCGCGCTTCGTCTGGCACGATCGGAACGACGTGCTTGCCGATCTTCTTGTCGCGCGTGAGCGCCGTAAGCATCCGTACGAAGGCCATCGTGGTCGACGCCTCGCGTTCACCCGTTCCATCGATCTGCGTCTTGAAAATCTCGAGCGGCGGCGCGGGCAGCGATGTCGACATCGGACGACGGCGCGGCAAAAATCCGCCGAGTGTCTGGCGCCGCTCCATCATGTACTCGAACTCCGTACTATCGGGATCGGGCTTGTAGTAAGGGACCGTGTCACCGAGCTTCGAGTCCGATATCGGTATGTTGAAGCGATCGCGGAAGGCCTTGATTTCCTCGAAGTCCATCTTCTTCTGCTGGTGCGCGATGTTGCGGCCTTCGCCCGCGGTCCCCATCCCGTAGCCCTTGATCGTCTTCGCGAGGATGATGGTCGGACCACCCTTGTGAGTTGACGCGGCATCGTATGCCGCGTAGACCTTGAGCGGATCATGCCCGCCGCGATTGAGTCGCCAGATCTCTTCGTCCGACATGTTGGCGACCATTTCGGCCGTTTCCGGGTACTTGCCGAAAAACGTGTCGCGAACGTACTTGCCGTTCATCGACTTGATCTTCTGGTATTCGCCGTCGACGGTCTCCTCCATGATCTGTCGCAACTTGCCGGACTGGTCTTTCGCCAGCAGTGGATCCCACCGGGACCCCCAGACGACCTTGACCACGTTCCAGCCGGCACCGCCGAATGCCGCTTCGAGTTCCTGGATGATCTTGCCGTTACCGCGTACCGGGCCGTCGAGGCGCTGCAGGTTGCAATTGACAACAAACACCAGGTTGTCGAGTCTTTCGCGCACCGGCATCGTAATGGCGCCCATCGATTCGGGCTCGTCCATCTCGCCGTCGCCAAGAAACGCCCAGACTTTGCGGTCACTGGGCTGCATGAGCCCGCGATGTTCCATGTAGCGCATGAAGCGCGCCTGGTAAATTGCCATCATCGGGCCGAGGCCCATGGATACGGTCGGGAACTGCCAGAAGTCCGGCATCAGCCATGGATGCGGATACGATGAGAGGCCGCCGCCGCCGACCTCCTGGCGGAAGCGATTCAGCTGATCTTCGTTGAGGCGTCCCTCGAGAAACGCGCGCGCATAGATGCCCGGCGATGAGTGGCCCTGGATGAACACCATGTCCCCTTCCTGGCGATCGGTCGCGCCGCGCCAGAAGTGGTTGAAGCCGACCTCGTAAAGGGTTGCCGACGACGCGTAGCTCGAGATGTGTCCGCCGTACTCCGTGCTGATCTTGTTTGCATTGATCACCATCGCCATCGCGTTCCAGCGTAAATAGGCTTCGATACGGCGTTCGAGAGAGCGATCGCCCGGATACTCGGGCTGACGCGCCGTGGAGATCGTATTGAGGTATGCCGTGTTCGGCGTGTACGGCAGGTAGGCGCCCGAACGCCGCGCAAAATCGATCATCTGGTTCAGCAGGAAGTGCGCCCGTTCCGGACCGTGCTGCGCGAGGACCGAATCGATCGACTCCAGCCATTCGGTGGTCTCGATTGGATCTATGTCATCGAAAGGATTGAAACTGCTCATAATTCTGTCCACCGGGCGTTTGCCGGGACACCTCCCGGCATGTCGCGTGAATTAGCTAAGGCGTCCTGCTAGGATCAGCGCTTCTTTGCAGCGGACCGTGCGATTCGCCAGTGCGGCCGCCATCTTCGGGGTTTGTGCCGTGAGGGTCAAGCGCGCGGCGGAGAATAAAACCGTATGACAACCGTCGTCCCTGACATTCATGATATTCGTATCTTTCAAAAGCTTGGCCGCGTTTCCACGAAGGTCCTGGAGCCGGTCGATCAGTTACTTCTGATACTACCTGCCAGGCCGACCGCCGCGGTTTTTCGAAAAGTCCCCCAGGGCAGCAAACTGCAGGCTGTTTATCGAAAACGCGTAGCGGGCTCGGTACCGGCGTTCACGACGCATCTCGGTAACAAGAGGCAGACCCTGGTTGTCGCCGGCACAATCGGCGCTAATGCCAGCGCATTCGAGCAGCTAACCCTGGGCCGCAAACTCGTCGCGGCGGCAACTGGTCAAAAAGCCGGCAGTCTCGGCATTTGCGCTATCGGATTCGATTCCGATGCGCAGGCAACGCTCGTCAATAACGTGCTTGCAGCGGCCCTGGCGGCAGGTCTCAAGCTGCCCACTTTCAAGAGCAAGGCGGCGACCGCCAAGATCAGGAGCATCCGGCTGCTGGGTCTCGAGCAAGCGCTGGACACCAGCCGCACCGAGGCCGAAGCCAAGGGCAATAATCTCGCGCGTTGGCTCACATCATTGCCGCCCAACAAGCTCGACGCCGTTCGCTACGCCAAGGTCGTCAAGGGCCTGGCAAAAGAGCACGCCTGGCAGTACAAGCGCTATGTTACGAAAGATCTCGAATCGCTCGGCGCCGGTGCATTCCTGGCGGTTGCCCAGGGTAACGATGATGACAGTGCCGGCATCGTTCGCCTCCGTTATCGGCCTGGATCGAAAACGGCCAGAGCCGATCTCAGCCTGGTCGGGAAAGGCATCATTTTCGACACGGGCGGCACCAACCTCAAACCGTTCGCGTCGATGCTGGACATGCACGGCGACATGCAGGGCAGTGCTGTTGCGCTTGGCACATTCCTGGCAATTTCCGAACTCAAACTGCCGATTGCCGTCGACTGCTGGCTGGCGCTGACGGAGAACCGCACCGGTCCCAACGCCTACAAATCGCAGGACGTTGTGACGGCCGCCAATGGCAAGACCATACAAATTATTCATACCGATGCCGAGGGACGTCTTGCGCTCGCGGATGCGCTGGTACTCGCAAGTCGCGAGCAACCGGGCATTATCTTTGACTATGCGACGCTCACCGGCACCTGTGTCAGTGCAATCACGAGTCGATATTCAGGCGTGTTCACGAACAGGGCCGAATGGCATCCCCGGCTGAAGCGAACCGGCCGGCGTTCGGGCGAGCGCGTCTGGCCGTTCCCGATCGGTAAGGAATTTCTCGATGAGCTCAAAAGCGACACGGCTGATTTCATGCAGTGCTCGCCGAAAGGCGCTGGCGATCATATCCTGGCGGGCAGCTTTCTTGCGGAGTTCATCGAGAACGACGTTCCCTGGGTACACCTTGACCTGAGCGCGGGTGATCACGCCGGTGGCCTTGGCCATATCGCATCGAAATTCACGGGATTCGGCGTGCGCTACACGATGAGCATCATCCTCGACGAAGAACTCTTCAAGGCCACCCTTTAGGTGAGCGATGACATCAGAATGTCAGACCGCTTCCGCGGTTTTCTGCCCGTTGTCGTCGACGTGGAAACGGGGGGATTCAATTCGAAGACGGACGCCCTGCTCGAAATCGCCGCCGTCTTGCTCGATATCGACTCCGACGGTCTGTTCAGGCGCGAAGAGACGATTCGCTACCACGTGAAACCGTTTGAAGGTGCGAACCTCGAAGCCGCGTCCCTCGCGGTAAACGGCATCGACCCGTTTCACCCGCTGCGCCCCGCTATCGACGAGCGCGACGCGTTGCAGCGCACGTTTCGCGAGGTTCGCCGTGCCGTTCGTGAAAGCCGATGCAGTCG
>CAMYIS010000090.1:11664-33466 GCA_947258485.1 uncultured Woeseiaceae bacterium | reverse complement strand
TGTCGATTTTCGTTTCACGGACACGATCGGCAAGGAACAACACGTAACAGTGCCCGCACACACGGTCGACGATGACCTGTTTGAAGACGGCAAGATGTTCGATGGTTCGTCCATCTCCGGTTGGAAGGGTATTAACGAATCGGACATGATCCTGATGCCGGATCCCGAGTCCGCCGTACTCGATATCTTTCCTGACGAGCTGACGATGAATTTGCGTTGCACGGTCGTCGAGCCGTCAACGATGCAAGGCTACGATCGCTGTCCACGTTCACTCGCCGATCGCGCCGAGGCATACCTGAAATCAACCGGCATTGCCGACGCGGCGTACTTTGGCCCGGAGAATGAATTCTTCGTGTTTGATCACGTGTCGTGGGATGACGACATGCAGGGTGCGTTTTACAAAGTCGATTCGGACGAGGGCGCCTGGAATACGGACCGCAGCCTGGAAGAAGGCAATACGGGTCACCGGCCGACCGTTAAAGGCGGTTACTTCCCGGTGCCGCCTGTTGACTCATTGCACGATATACGTGGCGCGATGTGTCTTGCGATCGAGGAGTTGGGTGTTGTAACAGAGGTACATCACCACGAGGTTGCAACTGCGGGCCAGTGTGAAATCGGCGCGAAATTTAACACGCTTGTGCGCAAAGCCGACGAAGTTCAGATCCTGAAGTATGTAGTACACAACGTTGCCCACGCGTACGGCAAGACGGCAACGTTCATGCCCAAGCCACTCGTTAACGACAACGGTAACGGCATGCACGTGCACCAGTCACTGTTCAAAAAGGGCAAGAACCTTTTCTCGGGCGATGGTTACGGCGGGCTGTCCGAGACGGCGCTGTTTTACATTGGCGGCGTCATAAAACACGCAAAAGCCATCAACGCTTTCGCCAACCCGTCCACCAACAGTTACAAGCGCCTGGTGCCGGGATTCGAAGCACCGACGATTCTCGCCTACTCGGCACGTAATCGCTCTGCGTCCATTCGTATTCCCTATATCGCGAACCCGAAGGGCCGACGCATCGAGGTTCGGTTCCCGGACTCGATGGCCAACCCGTACCTCGCATTCTCCGCAATGATGATGGCGGGGCTCGACGGTATCCAGAACAAGATCCACCCGGGTGATGCCATGGACAAGGACCTCTACGATTTGCCGCCCGAGGAAGAGAAGCAGCTGAAGCTGGTCGCGTTCTCGCTCGACGAAGCCCTTGGGGCGCTCGATGCAGACCGCGATTTCCTGAAAGCCGGCGGCGTGTTCAGTGACGATCTCATTGATGCGTATATCGACCTCAAGATGGATAACGTCACGCGCCTCAGAATGACGACGCACCCGGTCGAATTCGACATGTACTACAGCCTGTAAGGGCGGAAATCGTGCGCCGGGCGGCATTATGTCGCCCGGCCACTAGCCCGGAGAACCCCGACGCTGCTATGCTGAATCAATGGACATCCGAGCACTTTTCATTCTCTTGGGACTGCTGGTCGCCAGCCCGGCGTTGGCGGATGCCTACAAGTGGACCGACGAAGATGGCGTCGTGCACTACCGGCGATGAAGCAAGCAACGCTGTCGCCAAACCGTTCAGCTATACGAGCCTCGAAATCAGTGCCCCTGCACCGGAAGAAACGCTGTGGAATATAGAAGGCAATCTGAACGTATCGCTGGCGCTGAGCCCGCCGCTGCAACCGAACCACCAGGTACGGGTGTATTTCGACGGAGTGGCGCGCACGGTCGACGGGACGAGCTTCCAGTTGCAGGAGGTTTACCGCGGAGTCCACAACATCCAGGCGGAGATTCTGGACGAAACCGGCACGCTGATGATTCGCAGTCTCCCGAACCGGTTTTACGTGCAGCAGAATACAGTGAGGTTTCGCTAGGCAGGACAGCGCCCGGCCGGCCTGGCAGCGGTGGGTCCGACAATGACGGAACGCTCCGTCGCAACGCCAGCAATATCGTTGACGCTCTAAGCTCGGGCATCGTCCTGCTGGATGAGCACCTCCTGATTGTCGGCCTGAACCCGGCGGCCGAAAACATTCTCGGAATCAGCATGAAACGCGCTTATGGCAGGTCGTTGTTACGTCTCGTAGACGACGAACCGGAAATGCGCGACATCCTGGGTCGCGTGATGGCAACCGGCGATTTTTACGGAAACGAGATGCGGCTGGCGCCGACCGAGGTGCATGCCTATGAACGCATTGTTGATTGCCGGGTATCACCGATCGCAACGGATGATGCGTGTGTGCTTGTCGAAATCACGGACGTCACGCGCCGCTCACAGATCAGCCGCGAAAATGCGCTGATTATTCAGCACGGCGCAGGCCGACAGATGATCAGGCAACTTGCGCACGAAATTAAAAATCCCCTGGGTGGTATTCGCGGCGCGGCGCAATTGCTCGAACGGCAGCTTCCGAACGAGGACCTTCACGAGTACACCGACGTCGTCATCAGCGAAACCGACCGCCTGGCCACGTTGGTCAATACGCTGCTGGGACCGGGCGGGCCGCCAAACAAACAACCCGTCAACGTTCATGAGCTGCTCGAGTACGTCGTCAGAATCGTTGAGGCGGAGCACGACAAGCCGCTGAAGATTCGACGCGAGTACGATCCGGGATTGCCGACGATAGACCTCGATCGCGACCAGATGGTCCAGGCATTTCTGAATCTCGTGCGCAATGCCTGTGCGGCGCTGGACGGCCAGGGCACGCTGACGTTGCGAAGCCGGGCGGCGACCAATTACACGATTGGGGACATTCGACACCGCGTCATTGCTTCGATCGAGATCGAGGACGACGGCCCCGGCATACCGCGAGACTTGCAGGACTCGGTATTCTACCCGCTGGTCACGAGCCGTCCCGAAGGCACGGGCCTGGGATTGCCGGCGGCACAGGAACTGCTTAGCCGTCACGATGGACTGATCGAGTTCGACAGCCGGCCGGGGCGCACCGTTTTCTATGTTCGCATTCCAATCAAACAATCGGGGGTAAATGCCAGTGACTGATGCTCCCCTGACCACGTGGATCGTAGATGACGATCAATCGGTGCGGTGGGTTCTGGAAAAGGCCCTCAAGCAAGCTGACATTGAAACCCGGAGTTTCGAGCGCGCCGAACATCTGCTCGAAGCCATCGACGAGGGTGCTCCTGATGTCTTGATTACGGACGTGCGCATGCCGGGCATGAGCGGCATCGCCCTCCTGGATCGGCTGCGCGGCAGTGTTCCGGACCTGCCAATAATCGTCATCACGGCACACTCGGATCTCGAAAACGCTGTCGCTGCTTACAAAGGCGGCGCCTTCGAGTACTTGCCAAAACCATTTGACATCGACGAGGCCGTGGAACTCGTGCGCAAGGCCGCACGCGCCAACGGCAAAGTCGGCGATGAGCCGCCGTCGGCGACCAGTGGCATTGCGTCGATGATCGGACAAGCACCGGCCATGCAGGAGGTCTTTCGCTCGATCGGTCGGCTGGCGGGCTCGAGTATGACCGTCCTGATCACGGGCGAATCCGGCACCGGCAAAGAACTTGTCGCACGCGCATTGCACGATCACAGTCCGCGCGCCGACAAGACTTTCGTCGCCCTGAATACGTCTGCAATTGCTTCGGAGCTACTCGAGTCGGAACTGTTCGGGCACGAAAAAGGCGCTTTCACGGGCGCAGATTCGCGGCGCATCGGGCGCTTTGAACAGGCCGATGGTGGCACGCTGTTCCTCGATGAAATAGGTGACATGTCGCCGGCACTGCAAACACGACTCTTGCGCGTTCTCGCTGAAAGCGAGTTCTATCGTGTCGGCGGACAGACGCCGATTAAGGTGGATGTGCGCGTCATAGCGGCAACTAACCAGGACCTCGCGCGGGCGGTAAAGGAGTCGCGTTTTCGGGAAGACCTGTTCCACCGGCTCAATGTAATCCGCATAAACACGCCGCCGTTACGCCAGCGGCGTGATGACATTCCGCTGTTGCTGAAGCACTACCTGGCCGAAGCCGCACACGAGCTTGGCGCGGCAGCAAAAACCATCGACGACCAAGCGATGCATGCGCTCAAGGCGTTTGCGTGGCCCGGCAACGTCCGCCAGCTGGTCAATGCGAGTCGCCGTCTCACGGTAACGGCGCCCGGAAGCGTAATCACTGCGGAGGATATACCGAGCGACCTGGGTGGCAGCGAGTCACCGAAACGTGCCGCAAAAGAGTGGACGAGAGTACTGGCGACATGGGCCGAACGGCAGCTGCATGACGGCGACGCGCCGTTGCTGGATACGGCGCTGCCGGAATTCGAAAAAACGCTGATAGAGACCGCGATGTCGCAGACCAACGGTCGCCGCCAGGAGGCGGCAAAGTTACTGGGGTGGGGAAGGAACACGCTGGCAAGGAAGATGAAGGCGCTGCATCTCGACTAGGGTTTCCTGGTAGGGACATTCTTAATTTAATGTATTAGTACATTAAATTAAGAATGTCCCCGTTCAGGCTTGCAGCGTACCGATCAGCTCGGAAACGGATGCCATGTTGTGGCGCTCCAGGTAATCGACGATTCCTGTGTTAATTTTCGTGCAGACCAGCGGATCGTAAAACAAGGCCGTACCGATGCCGACTGCGGTCGCGCCGGCGACGATGAACTCGATCGCGTCTTTGGGCGTCGTGATACCGCCCTGGCCGATAATGGGGACATCGTGCTGTTTCGCGACCTCGAAAACCTGGGCGTGTTTCGCTGTCGATGGCCATGCCCATAACCGTATTGATCACGGCGAAGCCATCGGTGCCCGCCTCGATGCACAAACGCGCGTTCTCTTCGATATCAGTCTGGTTCGGCGACAACTTTGTGATGATGGGTTTTGACGTATGTGCCCGACAGGCAGCGACGACGCGTGCGGACATCTCCGGGTCGTTGCCAAACTGCACCCCGCCTTCCTTGACGTTCGGACAGGAAATGTTGATCTCGATCGCGTCGATGTCGGAATCGTCGAAGCGCCTGGTGACGCGCTCATATTCTTCGATCGTCGAACCCGATACGTTCGCGAAGAAGCGCGTCTCTGAAAAATCGAGCCCGGGAAGAATGTCGTCAACAACCTTGTCGACGCCCGGGTTCTGCAGGCCGATCGCGTTCAGCATGCCTTCGGGAGTTTCGTAAACGCGGTGCGGCGGATTTCCCAGGCGCATGTCACCTGTCGTGCCCTTCAGAACGACGGCGCCGACATCTTTGTTGGAAAAACCCACGACACGCGTATATTCCTCACCGAAACCGACGCAACCCGACAACAGTACGATAGGCGAGGCCATCGATACGCCGCACAAATCCGTGTGTAATAGACTGCTTAACATGGCAGCGGCATTTTACAGGGTTTTATATGTTTAGCCTTATTCTTTACGAGCCCGAAATTCCGCCCAATACCGGCAACATCATTCGCCTGTGTGCGAACACCGGTGTGCAGCTGCATCTCGTCGAGCCCCTGGGTTTTGAGCTCGATGAGCCGAGGCTGAAGCGGGCCGGACTCGACTATCGCGAGTTTGCGAGCGTCGCGACATACGAATCGCTCGACGTTTGCCTCGCCGCGCTCGCAAAACCCCGCGTTTTTGCCATGAGCACACGCGCAGGGACGCGCTATGATGCGCCCGAATTCAGGCGAGGGGATGCCTTTCTTTTTGGTCCGGAAACGCGGGGCCTGCCGCAAACCGTACTCGAATCGGTGCCACCCGAGCAAAGACTGCGGCTGCCGATGAAAGAAAACAGCCGCAGCCTAAACCTGTCGAACGCAGCCGCGGTCCTTGTTTATGAGGCATGGCGGCAGCTGGGTTTTGACGGCGGTAACTAGGCTGGTTTGATGTTGCTGTTGAGCCGGAACAAGTTGCCAGCGTCGTATTGACCTTTGATCTTCGACAGGCGCTCGTATGCCGGGCCATAATTGCCTGCACCGCCAGATGCATCGAAGTTGATATTGTCGTAGTAACCGCCAACGTGCGGTTCGATCGCTTTGTAGACGGCGCGTGATGCGGCAATGAATTCGTCATCCTGCACAGCATCGGCCCAGCCGGACACGACAACAAGCATTATTTCCGCATTACGGTGCGGAAACGCTGTGTCGAGCTCGCCAGTGCGCTTTACGGCGCCACCGGCGACGTGATTGGCAACAAAAATTCGAGGATCGTCGGCGTCGATTAATGAGTCGACCAAACCTTGCGACCACTTCTTCACCATACCGTTCTTGGCATAGGATCGAACGCCATGACCAAAGGCTACGTCAAGGCTGGTCTGCATAACCGTGTAGTCTTGAACCATAGCGCCATCAGCCATCGGGGTGCCGATCTTGCGCAGCGGCGCGAGCTCTTTCTCGCCGGCAGCCGGGTCACCGTTGTAGACCACATCCATCATGATCACGCGAACGCCGTCGGGTGTAGTGGCGATGGTTGGCCCGACGTACATTTCATCGGATAAACGCTCCGACCACTCAGCGTAAAACTCCAGAACGTCTCTTGCCTGATCAAACGGCCAGACAACGCTGCCGGACAAAACGTTGCGTTCGAATGGGTGCAGCTGGAATTCGAACTTGGTTACGACTCCGAAATTGCCGCCACCGCCACGTATTGCCCAGAACAACTCCGGATCCTGATCTTTGTCGACAGTGCGAATTTTGCCGTCCGCTGTGATCATCTCGGCCGAATGAAGGTTGTCGACTGCGAGACCGTATTTGCGATTCAGGCGGCCGAAACCGCCGCCCAATGTAAAGCCGCCGACACCAGTGTGCGAGACAACGCCCGTGGTCGTGACGAGGCCCAGCGGCAACGAGGCCTGGTCGAGGTGCGCGAGGAGCGCGCCGCCACCGGCGAATGCGCGCTGTGTTTCGGTATTAACGCTGACGTCGGTGAGCTGCGAGAGATCGATCATCAGCCCGTCGTTACAAATTGATTTGCCGGGCCAACTATGGCCGCCGCCCCGAACGGCAACCAGCAGCTCCCGTTCGCGCGCAAAGGTTACCGCATGAGACACATCCTGGCTGTTCAAACAGCGGGCAATCAACGCCGGCCGCTTGTCGTGCATGCCGTTCCAGATTGTTCTCGCACCGTCGTAGTCCGGATGCCCTGATAGCATCACCGGTCCGGTCATGGCGTCGCCCAACTCTTTGATAGCTACTTTTTCGAGTTCGATTTCGGCGCCGCCGAGCGAAATACCACGGATACTGGTGTTGGCGTGAGTTGCGACCGTCCCTTTTTTCTCGCATGCGGCGAGCAGTGGATATGCAGCGGCCATGCCGGCCGCAAGCGTTGTCTTGCAGAATCTACGTCGATCCATGAGTGTTCCCCTGATTTTTTTTGTTGTAGTGCTGTAGCTAAGCGTAGTAGATGAGACGCGTATCGCCACCTCAAGAACCGGAAACTTACAGTCGCGGGCCGGACAGCCTTGCTTGCATCCTATTGGACGGCAATTTATTCCTGTTCTTTTTCAGACTTGAGCTGGCGTCTCATCAGTGCTTCGACGGCTTCGCGCGGTGAAGCGCCTTCGTACAGGATCCGATAGATCTGGTCGCAAATTGGCATTTCGATGCCGAGCTTGTCGGCAACTTCCTTGACGGCTTCCGCCGCCATGACGCCCTCGACGACCTGCTGGATTTCTTCCTTGGCTTGTTCCACGGTCATGCCTTTCGCGAGCGCCAGTCCCATGCGTCGATTACGCGACAGGTTGTCGGTGCAGGTCAGCACCAGGTCGCCCATACAGGCCAGGCCCATGAAGGTCTCTTTGCTAGCGCCAAGCGCAATGCCCAGGCGTGTCATTTCGACGAGACCGCGATTTATCAGTGCGATCCTCGTATTGGCACCGAAACCGAGTCCATCCGACATGCCGGCACCGATCGCAAGGACGTTCTTGACGGCACCCCCCACTTCGACACCGATCATGTCATCGGACGTATACGCGCGAAACTTGTCGCCCGACAGACCGACGGCCAGGGCCTGCGCGAATTTATTGTCGTTGGCTGCGATGGTCAGGGCGGTCGGCAATCCTGCAGCAACCTCCTTTGCAAAAGTCGGCCCGGACAGCACGGCCATCGGACGATCCGCGCCAAGCACTTCGCCCGCTACCTCGTGCGGCAGTTTGCCGGTGTGCAGCTCAAAGCCCTTGGTCGCCCAGCACACGCGGGATCGCGGGCCGAGGAACGGCTTGATCGCGGTGAGCGTGTCGCGCAGGCCGTGGCTGGGCACGGCGACGAGGATATCGCGCGCACCTCGAAGGCATTCCTCGAGCACCGGGTATGCAACCAGGTTCGCGGGGAAGCTGGCGCCAGGAAGGTAGCGCGTATTTTCACCGGTGGTCGCCATGGCCGCCAACTCATCCAGCTCGAGCAGTCCCCCCAGCCTGACATTGCAACCGCTGCGCGCAAATTGCAGGGCCAGCGCGGTGCCCCAGGAACCGGCGCCGACTACGGCAACCGTTTGTGGCGCGTCGCTCTTGATTAGTGTTTCTCGGCTTCTTCGGCCGCGGCCGCAACCTGCTGCTGCTTCGATTGCATGTACAGGGCGTCAAAATTGATGGGCTGCAAAACGAATTCCGGAAAACCGCCTTTCTGGATTAATGAAGCAATGGACTCGCGAGCAAACGGGAACAGAATATTCGGACAAAAGCTGCCAATGATCGCCTCAAGCTCCTCGCCTTCATAGCCGGCAATTTCAAAAAGGCCCGCCTGCTGCAGTTCGATCAGAAAACAGGTCTTGTCGTCTTCTTTCGCTTCGACAGTAATGGTCAGGACAATTTCATGGTGGTCGCCCTCAACCGAACCGTGCGCACTGCGAAGGTTCAGGTTGGTCTGCGGCTTCCAGTCGCCCTTGCGGAATATTTCCGGGGACTGTGGCGACTCGAAAGAAAAATCCTTCAAGTAGATCTTGGTGATCGATAAACGCTTCTCAGTGGCTTTTTCCTGGTCTGTCATGATGTTTCCTGTTGTCTAATCAAGAGCCGCCGAGCTAGCCGGCAAGCATTTTATCCAGCTCTCCGCTCTTGTCGAGAGAACTAAGTTCGTCGAAGCCACCAACCGGCGTATCGCCGACAAGTATCTGCGGCACTGTTCGCCGCCCGCTGCGTTCCAGCATCTCCGCAAGCAACGAGGGATTGTCGGTAACAATGATATCGTCGAAGTCAACGCCCTTCCTGGTAAGCAACATTCGCGCTGCGCCACAATAGGGGCAGCTTGTGTTGCCGTAAACGGTTACCTGCTTGTTGCTACTGTTACTGGTCACTTTTGGAGCGTTTTTTATGTTTGCCCGACTTGCTGCGGGTTTTTTTGCCGGTCACGACGGGCAGTCCTGCCTGGCCCCAGCCGGACATTCCACCCTTTAGTCCGAAGACGCTTTCGAATCCGGAATTGCGCAGCTTGGTAACCGTTTTCGTTGTTGTAATCCCGGCGTCGCAGACGGCAACGATGGGGGTGCCCTTGTACTTGGAAAGCTGTTCAATTCTCGTGTCCAGCTCGTCGGACGGGATGTTCTTCGCGTTGACGATGTGGCCATGAGCGAAAGCGTCAGGGCTCCGTATATCAAGAACCACCGCGTCTTTATTGATCAGCTTGACCGCGTCACCGGCCTCTATATTTATGAGGCCGCTTGCCTTGCGGCGCAACTCGGTGAAGACGACGACAAAAAAGCTGATCATCAGCGCGGACACGAGCAACATATAAAGGCGGGATTATACGCGTATTCGCGGGCGGTCATAGCCTTGAGGCCCTACACTCGCGCCCATGACGTGGCGAATTATCATCATCGCGGGCCTGCTGGCCGCCGGGCATTCCGGCCAGGCACAGGACGCAGACGGCGAACTGACCGAGGTCAAGGAGCGCGAACTGGAAGATGTCCGTGGGCGCATCAGCGCGCTGAAGCAGAGCATGGACGCTAGCGCTGCCGACCGAGATCGCCTGACCGCGGACTTGCAGGAGGCCGAAATCGCAATTTCGGAGCAACGCATGCGACTCAAGGAAGTCGAGCGTCAGCAACGCCATGCGATCGACGAAAAGAAGAAACTGGAGGCCGATCTCGCTGTTCGTGAGGCCCATCTGGACGAGGAATCGAGCGCGCTCGCCGCCCAGGTACGGGCGGCGTACATGAGCGGCAGCCAGGAAAAAATACGGCTGCTGCTGAACCAGCGCGACCCCGCGACCCTGGGCCGGTTGATGGCCTATTATCGCTACCTGAATGACTATCGGGCCGAGAACATCGAGTCGGTCATAGCAGAAATCCGCAAGCTCGAGGCGCTCAGGAGCCAGATTGCTGCAGAGGAGGCCCGACTGGGCGAGCTTGCGAAGACGCGTTACGCCGAGCTGACAGAGCTCAACCGGTCACAGGAGGAAAGGGCGGCGTTGCTCGCAGCGCTGCGACAGAAGATCGAGAACGAAGGCCAGGAAGTAGAGCGCCTTGCCGCACAGGAAAAAGACCTGACGCGTCTCATTGCCGAATTGTCGAGCATCCTGTCCGACTACCCGATCAGTTCGGAGGAACCTTTCAGTGCGCACAAGGGTAAGCTGACCTGGCCGGTCGCCGGAACGCTGTTACGAGATTTCGGCCAGCCTCGTGTCGGTGGCTCGATAAAATGGAACGGCGTGGTACTCGCGGCGCCGCGTGGCCGGGAGGTCCGGGCCGTTTATCATGGACGAATCGCGTTTGCCGACTGGCTCGCCGGAATGGGCCTGCTGGTCATCGTCGATCATGGCGATGGCTACATGACGCTTTATGGCTACAACGAGACCATTCTCAAAAACACGGGCGACTGGGTCGCGCCCGGTGACGTCATCGCGACGGTCGGGGACAGCGGTGGACAGTCACAGGCCGGCCTGTACTTTGAGCTGCGTCGAGGCAAACAGCCGGTCAATCCGCGTCATTGGGTAACACGGCGCCCCGGCGACAAATCCTGAAGGAGCGGACGCAGTTCCGCTGCTCTGACCGTATTGCTGTGCTAAGGTCGATGATCCTGTCAAAATTGACAGGGTGTTCGCTTCACGGAAAACCGTATGTCGTTGAAAGTGCGTGCAATTCTCGTTGTCGTTATCGGTGTCGTGCTGGGCTTCAGCCTGTCCGTTGGCGGCGGCCTTATCGATCGCGGAGGGGCGCCCGACAAGGAAGAGCTCGCGTGGCAGCAGGCACGTTTGTTTGCCGAGGTGTTGGAGCGCGTCAAGAGGGATTATGTAGAGCCCGTTGACGATGCGGTGTTACTCGAGAGCGCAATACGCGGCATGGTCAGCGACCTGGATGCGCACTCCCAGTATCTCGACGCTCGCGAGTATCGCGATATTCGTGTCAGCACGATGGGCAGTTACTCGGGCATTGGCGTCGAGGTCGATGAGGTCAACGGCGCGCTGCGGGTCATAACACCGATTGCCGGTTCGCCGGCCGCGCGCTCCGGTATTAGGAGTGGCGACCAGATAATCGCCGTAGACGGCGTTGCCATAGAAATGGCGAGTCTGCAGCAGACGGTTGGCCGCCTTCGAGGTCATGCCGGCTCCAAGGTTACGGTCACCGTGTTGCGCGATGATGTCGCGATCGAGCACGAAATGCGCAGGCAGATCATTCGCGTTGCGAGCGTGCACAAGGAGCTGCTCGGCCCATCTTCAGGCTACATCCGTGTGAGCCAGTTCAGTGACAATACCGCCCGCGAGCTCGGTCGTGCAGTTGATGACTTGCAGGCAGCCAGCGGCGGGATGCTCGATGGCCTGGTGCTTGATCTCCGCAATAATCCCGGGGGCGTTCTCGACGCCGCTGTTGATGTCTCGGATCTTTTTCTGGATGTTGGTGTCATCGTTTCGGCTGACGGCCGATCGTTCGATTCGCGCTTTACGCGTTCCGCGCATCGCGGCGATATTCTTGATGGCGCCAATCTCGTCGTGCTCGTAAACGGCGGCTCGGCATCGGCGTCCGAGATCGTCGCGGGTGCGCTGCAGGATCATGATCGTGCGCTGATCGTGGGCACGCCCACATTCGGCAAGGGCCTCGTTCAAACCGTTATGCCATTGTCGAAGGGTCGTGCGATCAAGCTTACGACTTCCCGATACTACACGCCGTCAGGAGAGTCGATACACGAAGTGGGTATCGAACCCGATGTGTTCGTCGATGACACCCCGGGTTTTCCGGACCTCACCCTTTCAGGCTCTGTCGATCGCGAAGCCGATGCCCAGTTGGCTGGGGCGATTGAATACCTGCTACCCCGCTCGGTGATGCACAGCAACGCCCAATGAGCTGGACACGAGCCTGTCTTGCGGCGTCGATGCTGCTGATCGCATCGTACAGCGGCGCAGCGCTGCAGCAACCCAGGGTTGCCATCATCATTGACGACCTCGGCTACCATCTCGAGGCTGGCCGGCGGGCGATCGCATTGCCCGGGCCCGTGGCTTTTGCGGTGCTGCCGGGCGCGCCGCGCGCGACCACTCTCGCCGACTGGGCGCATGCACGGGGCAAGGAGGTTTTGCTGCACCTGCCGCTGCAGGCGAATTCCGAAGACAAATACAACGAGCCGATCGGCATCGATCTCGACATGAACCGGCAGGCGGTTGTTGCGACGTTCGCCGCGGCGTTGCAGGCGGTTCCGCACGTAGTCGGCGTCAATGGCCACAGGGGCAGCCTGCTGACAAGACACCCCGGCCATATGCTGTGGCTGATGGAAGAGATCCGCGCACGCGATGACCTGTTTTTCGTCGACAGCTATACAACGGCAGAAAGCGTCGCCATGCAGATCGCCACGGAAGCCGGTGTCCAGGCCGTGCGGCGTGACGTATTTCTCGATCCTGACCGATCACCTGAAACCGTCGCGCGGCAATTTGAGCGCATGAAACGGATTGCGAAAAAACGCGGTTTTGTTGTCGCAATTGGTCACCCCTATGAATCGACGCTCGCGCTGCTCGAAAAAGAGCTGCCGAAACTGGGTGAGCAGGGCATCGAACTCGTCACGATCAGCGAGCTCGTGCGATGACGTGGTACGAGGAAAAAGTACTGCCGAGATTGATCAACCTGGCTTGTGGCACCAAACCGAATCGCAAGCAGCGCGAAAAAATCGTGCCGCGGGCCAGCGGCGACGTGCTCGAAATAGGGATTGGCAGCGGCCTCAACCTGCCGTTTTACGATCGCGACAAGGTTCGTCATATCTGGGGGCTGGAGCCGTCGGCCGGCATGCGTCGTCTTGCGAACAAGGCTATCGCCAGGTCCGATCTCGATGTCGAGCTGATCGATCTGCCGGGAGAGGAAATACCGCTCGACGATGACAGCGTCGACACGGTGCTCGTGACTTACACCTTGTGCACGATTCCCGAGGTGACCGAGGCGCTTTACGGAATGCGCCGCGTCCTGAAACCTGCAGGGCGCCTGCTGTTCTGCGAGCACGGTAAAGCCCCGGACAGCGGCGTGCAGAAGTGGCAGGATCGGCTGAACCCGGCGTGGAAGAAAGTTGCCGGTGGCTGCAACATGAACCGCGATATTGTTGCCATCCTGCAGGAGGCCGGTTTCCTGATCGAAGATGACAACCGCATGTACATTCCGGGCCTGAAGCCGTTGACCTACAATTACTGGGGCGCCGCCCGAATTCGTTGAACCGGACCCGGTTTTGACGCTCTAAGCAATAAACGGGACGTCGCCGCAGCATGAAGACAAACTACGCACGAATAATTTTACTCCTGCTCCTGGGCTTTGTGCCGAACGCACAGGCCCAGGATGTTGCCTGCACGATGCAGTACGACCCGGTGTGCGGTGTTGACGGACAAACCTACAGCAACGAATGCGTAGCACGGCAGGCCGGTGCCGAGATTGCGAGCCAGGGCATGTGCCCGGAACAGGCGAATGGTTGCCCGGAGACCTTTGACCCGGTCTGTGGTGTCGATGGCAATACCTACATCAACGAATGCTTCGCGCTGAAGTCACGCGTCGAGCTGGCGGGACTCGGGGCCTGCACGCCAAATGGGTGTCCCTCCATCCGCGAGCCGGTCTGTGGAATGAACGGGCGGACCTTTATCAATCGATGCGAAGCCGATGCCGAGCGCATTCCGGTACAACGCAAGGACCGATGCGACCCGGAAAACTGCCCGCGCGTATTCGCGCCGGTTTGCGGCGATGACGGGGTCACGTATGACAACGCCTGCCACGCAGAACGAGCCGGTGTAAAAACTTTTAAACAGGGCATCTGCAATGTGCGGCCGTGCCCGAATTTGTTCGTTCCCGTGTGCGGCTCTGATGAAATGACTTACAGCAATGCCTGCCAGGCGGAACGCCGCGGCGTGCGGGTGGAATATGCCGGCGTTTGCGAGAATCTCGGCGAGAATTGCCCCCGGGAGTACGCGCCCGTGTGTGGCATCGACGGCGTCACCTACGACAACGTTTGCCAGCTCGACAATGCCGGCGTCACGAAAGCCTTTGCAGGCGCCTGCCTGGGCGATTAGTCCCGGCTCAACCCCAGGCCGGTCGAAGCCGGCCTTTCTCGTCGGCCGTATACGGCAGCCAGACAAGGCCGGTCAGCGCAACATGAATGTCCGTGCTTTTTGCGCGCACGACGATTTCATCAAGTTCTTCCGCCTGCGAATCGAACGCCGTATCGAGGTCCGCGACCTCTTTCTCGAGAACAGCATTGAGATCGGCGATTTCCGCTTTGACCCTCTCTGCCGTTTGCATCGCGCGTCCGACGTCGGCGGCTTCCTTGCTCGCGCCGCCGGCGGTCTTTATCGCAGATCCGATTTTTGTCGCCGTGCTGCTGGACAGTTTCTTGCGGCCAAGCACGGCACCCAATATGGCAGTGCCGAACGATATAGCCGTGTCGAGCTTCTTCTTGGTTGACTGTTGTTTCTCGCGCGCGATGGATTGCTCGGCGCGCAGCAGGCGATTCTCGAGCGTGGTTACTTTGCTTGCGTAACGTTTACGAATCTTTGCAATAGACTGATCACGAATCTCGCTCGCCGCGCCCTGCAGCCTGACGCGAAACTCGCCCTCGGTTTCTCCGGCCGCTGACGTCAGGCGAAAGCGCTTGCTCTTGTACAGCGTGATGTTCTCGTTCTGTCGCAGCCAGCGCTTGTAGTCTTTGCTCCAGCGAGCATACGCTTTGACATTATTGGCCGCGGCAGGGCAGTTTGCGTAGCTTGCGCCTTCGGCGCCGGCATCGAGAAGGCTGTCAACGGAAATACCAAGCGCCTCGCTGTTATCCCAGTCGATCTCGACCGGACCGTCCTCGAATTCGACAGTGTGCACGACGCTGCGCTCATCCTCGATCCCGTAACGGGCGCTTGCGAATACGATGTCGCCGGCGGCGATCAGGCGCGGGTGGTAGACGATCTCTTCTCCCTGCCCCTTGACGAAGAGCTGTTCAACCGACGGTGGTAACGCCGGCGCACTTTCGTGACTTTTGCGTTTTGGTTTCGAGACGGCCTTTGCGACGGCGGCGAGTTTGCTCTTGGTCTTGGACATCAGGGTGCGGATATGGTCGCGCGTCAGCGGGCCGGCCAGGTATGACATGACCCAGCGGGTATTGAATACGACGGCCTCGTCTTCATGCACGTTGTGCAACAGAAAGCGTCGTTTGCCGAGTCCGGCAATTGTTCGTTCCATGGCCTGTTTGTTAAAGTCGCCGCCGCTGGCGCCCTCCAGGCCTTCCATGACGCGCGCTTTATCACGCTCGGTTTGCAGGCGACCGATGAACCAGGTGCCGGTGTTGGACAGGCCCTTGTAGTCGAGGTCGACCGGGTTTTGTGTTGCCAGTACGAGGCCCAGGCCGTAAGCGCGTGCCTGCTTCAGGAGTGTGAGGAACAGGTTCTTGGACGGTGGATTTGCGACCGGGGGCATGTAGCCGAAAATCTCATCCATGTAGAGAATGGCACGCAGGCTCGACGTGCCCTGCTGGGCGCGCATCCAGGCGATGAGCTCGTTGAGCAACATCGAGACGAAGAACATGCGCTGGGCGTCGTCAAGATGAGCGATCGACATGATAGAGATGCGCGGCTTGCCGTCCTCGGTATACAGGAGATTCCTGGCATCGAGCGGCGTGCCCTGCATCCATGCTTCGAAGCCCGGTGCGGCGAGCAGGTTGTTCAGGCGCATCGCAAGCGCGAACCGGTCCTTGGCCGGGAAAAAGGAATCCAGGTTCATGACGCCGACCTTGGTAATCGGCGGGTTCTGAATCTCGGTGATCAGGCCGGGTACGTCCAGGTCGCGGCCTTCGCGCCAGGCGTTGTCGAGCAGTCGCGATATCAGGATGTGTTCACGACTGGCGACGGGATCCGCATCAATGTCGAGTAGTGTGAGGATGCCGGTCGCCGTGGACTGCACGCGCTCGCGGTACAGGTCGATGTCGTCGATGAGCGCCTGTTCCGGCGCGCTGAAAGACTGCAGCACCGAGACCGGGACACCCGAGTTGCTGCCGGGTGTATAAATGGCAAGATCGACGTTTTTCCTGAGCTGCGCAATTCGCTCGCCGGTCTGGCCCCATTGGCCAAGGCCCTTTTTCCACAAGGCGGCCTGCGCAGCCGCAAACTCGTCGGGCGTCTGACCCTTGTCTGTCGCCGTGCGCGAATTGATCCAGGGACGAAAGTCCTCGGCCCGTAGCTTGGGAAATGTCAGCAACAGGTTGCCCATGTCGCCCTTCGGATCGATCGCGATGACCGGAATATGGTCGAGCGCGGCTTCTTCCAGGATACCGATACCGAGACCGGTCTTACCCGACCCCGTCATGCCTATGATTACGGCATGCGTCGTGAGGTCCTTGGAGTCGTAGAGAACCAGCTCTTCCGTCAATTTGTCGGCATCGCCGTCATAGCGTTTGCCGAGATAGAAAGCGCCGAGTTTTTCGAAATCGTGCATGGCCAAAGCGCAATACCTCGTTTATTTATGGATAGGTGTAGCTTGCCTGGATGCCAAGCGGCAATCCGATCATGTAGTAGATGACCAGGAAGATGGTCCAGGTCAGCAGGAACCACATCGAGTACGGCAGCATCATCGCTGTCACCGTGCCGATGCCCGTAGTCTTGACGTAGCGCTGGCAATAGACAACGACCAGCGGAAAGTACGGCATTAGCGGCGTAATAATATTGGTACTCGAATCACCGATCCGATACGCAGCCTGGGTCAGGTCCGGCGAAATGCCCAGGGACATCAACATCGGCACAAAGATCGGGGCAAGCAGGCCCCACTTGCCGCTGGCCGAGCCGACGAAGATATTCACGAACGCTGTGAGAAAAATGATCCCGACAACGGTGACGATCGAAGGCATGGCGAGTGCCTTGAGAAAAGCCGCGCCCTCCAGTGCGAGCAGCACGCCGAGATTCGACTGGCCGAATGCGTAAACAAATTGCGCAATGAAAAACATGATGACGAGGTAATAGCCCATGCTGTGCATCGAGTGAGACATGCCGTCGATCATGTCCTTGGAGCTTTTCATGGTGCCCGCCGCAATGCCGTAGACGACGCCAGGCACGAGGAACAACAGGAAAATCAGGGATACGATCGAACGCATCATGGGTGCCGCGCCCGTGGTCAGGTCGCCATCTGGGGCGCGCCACGGCGAGCCGGCGGGTAGCGCCGTCGCAAACAGCAAAACAAGACCTACAACCATCGCGATCAGGGCCCACCGCAGCCCTCGGCGCTCATGATCCTGCAGGTCATGCATCTCGGGAAGGTCTTCGGCATCGCCGTCGATCTCGGTACCCCGCAGGCGAGGCTCGACAACCTTATCCGTCAGGTACCAGCCCAGGCCAATAATGAGAACCGACGACGCGGTCGTGAAAAAGTAGTTGTTAAGCGGGTTCAGAATGACCGTCGGGTCAAGAATCTGTGCGCCGGCCTGCGACAGTCCCTGCAACAACGGGTCGAGCGACGAGGGCACGAAGTTCGCCGAGAAACCGCCCGATACACCGGCAAACGCCGCGGCGATGCCGGCCAGAGGGTGGCGGCCTGCGGCATAGAAGATGACGCCGCCGAGCGGAATAACGAGAACGTAGCCGGCGTCCACGGCTGCGTGACTGACGATGCCGACCATGATGACCATCGGCGTCAGCAGCCAGCCGGGCGTCACATTGAGCAGGGAGCGAATAGCTGTGTTAATGAAGCCTGTATGTTCGGCGACGCCAATTCCGAGCATCGCAACCAGCACCACACCAACCGGATGAAAATGCGAAAAGTTGGTGACCATGACGGACAGGAACTCGGTAAACGCCGCGCCCGACATCAGGTTGTTGACAACCAGCGGCATACTCGAACGCGGATCTATGACATTGAAAGTCACATAGGACAGCAACCACGAAAGAACCCAGACAATAAACAGCAGCGCGATGAACAGCACGGCCGGGTCTGGAAGCTTGTTGCCTATACGCTCGACGGCGCCAAGAAAGCCACCGCTTGCGTTCTTTTGTTTTTTTCGTGCCATGAAACCCCCTGCTTGTCGTTTTCTATGCTACCAACCGCAGCTCCGACCTTCGTTTTGTTCTTTTAGATAGCCCATGAGCGGATCGAAATAGTCGATGATCGCCGTGGCGTCCATTTCTCGTGTGCCCGTAAGTTTCTCGAGTGCGTCCTGCCACGGCTCGCTTTGTCCGGAGGCCATCATGGCGTAGAAGCGGTCACCGGCTTCCTCGTTGCCGAATACCGAACAGGACGCGAGGTCACCCTCGTGCCCCGCGATTTCGCACAACGAGCGCTGGAACTGGAATTGCAGAATGTGCGCGAGGAAATAGCGGGTGTAAGAGACATTCGCCGGAACGTGGAATTTCGCGCCCGGGTCGAAATCCGCCTCACTGCGGGGGACCGGCGGCGTGATGCCCTGGTACTGCGTACGCAGGTTCCACCAGGCCGCGTTGTAGTTTTCAGGCGCGATCTCGCCGGAAAAAACACCCCAGCGCCATTCGTCGATTAGCTTGCCGAACGGCAGGAACGCGATTTTGTCGAGTGCCATCTGCATCTGCCGGTTGATCACGGCCTCCTCGCTTTCGCCGGCGGCGGCGACCAGGCCAACCTCGGCGAGATACTGAGGCGTCATCGAAAGCGTAACCGTGTCGCCGATCGCTTCGTGAAACCCGCCATTCGCACCGCCCTGAAACAGCCGCGGCTGATCTTTGTATGCACCCTGGTAATAGTTATGGCCGAGTTCGTGGTAGATGGTGCGCAGTTCGTCGTAGGTCTGCTTGATGCACATCTTGATGCGCAGGTCGTTGCCGCCATCGATACCCCAGGCGCTGGCGTGACAAACAACTTCGCGATCTCGCGGCTTCGTAAACTGCGAGCGCTCCCAGAACGTGTCCGGCAGTCGTGGCATGCCCAGCGATACGTAGAAGTTCTCGGCGGAACGCACCATTTCCTGCGGCGAAAAGTTTTTCTTTTTCAGGGTGCTGTCGACGTCGAGATCGGCGACACCAGGATACGGTTCGATGAGGTCGTAAATGAAGCTCCATCCTTGCGACCACATGTTGCCGAGCAGGTGTGCGGGAATCGGACCGTCCTGCGGAACCTTGTCGGTACCGTAAGTTTCTCCGAGTTTCGCGCGGACGTGGCAATGCAGCTCGTCGTACAACGGTTTGACCTGTTCCCACAGGCGAGCCGTTTCCTGCTCGAAGTCCGCCGGACTCATGTCGAAGCCGGCGCGCCACATCTCGCCGAGATCGCCGTAACCCAGCTCGTTGGCGCCCTCATTCACGAGTTCGACATAGCGCTGGTATTTCTGGCGCATGGGCGGTGCGATCGTGCGCCAGCCCTGCCAGGCGTTGGTCAGCGCGTCGTAGTCGCGGCTGTTGGCAAGAACGTCTTCGAGTTCCGGCAGGGCCTTGCAGTCTTTGCCGTCGCGGCAGTAGCGGCCCGCTCCATACATGCCTTCGAGTTCGGTCGCGATCATCGTGAGCTCTTTGCGCTTCGCAGCATCTGCCGGTGTTGGCAGCGTCGTGCCGAGTTTCAAAAGGTCGATCGCGCGTCGCGTCATGGCGTCAAGATCCTCGTCCTCGTATTGCAGCGCCTGCTTGACCATGCTGCTGTGCCACTCCGCGTATGCTTCGCTGGCGGCGGACGCAATGATCGCGGTATCCAGCGTGATATAGGTCGCACGCACCCACTCGGCGGCTTCCCTTTTCCTGTTTAGCTCGGCAAGTTCGGCGTTCGCGCGAGCCACAAACTCCTCGGCGGTTTCCGTCGTAATGGCGGCCGAGGTCTCGTCGGCATCCTGTTGAGAGCAGGCGCTGAGTATTAATACGAGCCCGAGGCCCGCAAGAAGTTTTACGAGGTGTTTCATGTGATGTATTCCGATCTTTGCAGGTATCTAATTAATGTATGCCGTGCATCCAGCGACGCAGGATAGGCGAAATTATGATCATGATGGTTCCGGTCGCAAGACCAAACCACATCAGGAACTCGAAAAGCTGCGTGTACGTGGCGAGCGCGGTTGCGGAGTCGGTGACTTCGGCCGCGGCGGGATCGATCGCCGCCATCTTGCCGATGCGTGTTGCGACCGTCTCGGACAGGGCCGTTGCCAGGAACCAGGTGCCCATGCTGACGCCGACCACATTGGGGATCGATAGCTTCGTGACGGCAGACAGGCCGACGGGTGACAGGCAAAGCTCGCCCGTCGTGTGCAGCAGGTAGGCGAGTATCAGCCATATCATCGCGACCTGACCGTACTGGTCAGGGTGCTGTGCGCCGAACACCAGTGCGCCAAAGCCGAGGCCGGCCTGAAAAATGCCGAGTCCGAACTTGACCGGTGTGGAGGGTTCGAGTTCTTTTTTCGCAAGCCAGGTCCACAGCGTCGCAAACGGGATCGCGAGCAACATGATGAAGCCGGCGTTGAGAGAGCCAAACTGCGCGGCCGTAAAGGTCGTGTCGCCGATGGAGCGATCGACAACGCGATCCGCATACAGGGTCATGGAGCCGGCGGACTGTTCGAACAGCGCCCAGAAAACGATGGTCGAAAGGATGAGGATCATTAGCACGACAGTGCGGCCGAACTCGGCCGAGTTATGCGTCATGAAGCCGTAAACCACGAAGCCGATGACGAGGATGATTGAACCGTACAGTACGTTCTCGGCCAGGGACTCGGAGCCGGGAATGAAGTGCAGGTTAACGCCGATCGCATACAGGGCCGCAACGACAGCGATACCCGCGATCGTATACGCGACCGTATTATTCTGATCCTGCTTGGTGTGCACCATAGAATAGAGAATCAGCCCGACGATCGCGATGATCAGGAATACGTTCTGTGTCAACAGTACGACAGGTTCGTGCTGTACGAGCAGCCACAGCACGCCGAGCACGGGCAGGCTCAGCAAATAGATAGACCACTCCACGTTGATCGGCCCCAGGAAACTTTTCTTTAGCTTTTCAGGCTCGGACGGTTCCGCATGACCCATCAGGTACTTTTGCCCGTACATGAACGTGAACAGGCCGAAGATCATGCCGATACCAGCGGCACCAAAACCATACTTCCAGCCGAAGGTCTCGCCGAGCCAGCCGCAAAGCAATGTTGCTGTGAACGAGCCTATGTTTATGCCCATGTAGAAGATCGTAAAACCCGAGTCGCGACGTGGATCGTCCATTGAATACAGCTTGCCGACAATGGTTGAGATGTTCGGCTTCAGGTAGCCCACGCCCATAACGATCAGTGCCAGCGCGAAGTAGAAGACCTTGAGCGCCTCGGTGTCGCGAAACGTAATGGCCTCGCTCAGCACGGTACCCGCCGCCAGCACCTCGCCACTTGCGAGCGTGAGATCGTTGGTCAGGACGGTACCGGCCGCATAGTTGATGGCCTGGAAGCCCTCGACGGCCATGAGGATGTGTCCGAGCGACAGCAGGATGCCGCCAAACAACACGGACTTGCGCATGCCGAGGAAGCGGTCGGCAATCATTCCGCCA